>NZ_QTUL01000021.1:0-29468 GCF_003435675.1 Blautia sp. AM23-13AC
TTGACTTTTTATTTGCAGGCTAAAGTAACGAGAATGCGACGCGCCGTTTTCAATCAGAGAAAGAGTTTGATGCACGCGATCGCAATCGAAGCCACAGCCACGATCCGTTTCAGCAGCGTCTGGTTGATTTTCGTTGCATTTTTGCTTCCGGTAAAGACACCGATGCCATGTGCGACCAGGAGCACCGGCAAGCGCGCCGACAAAACTTCCGGCCGAAAGCACACCTGCCGTTTTCAGGTCAAGGTTCCCGCTCTTATAATAATTTACCGATCCCAGAATGCCTGAAATCAGAAATGCTGCAAAGCTAATTTCCCTGAAAAAAGGAAAAATCGCCATGACACTGGAGCAGTATCATCTGGCGCAGAAGACGATTCATCATTATGTTAATTATTAAAGCGTGCTGGGAAAACATTTCTCATTACGTTCTCCACTATTTCTTTAGATTAAGAAAGACCCTGCATACGCAGAGCCTTTCTTACATTTTCTTTCGAGGACTAACCCTTGATACAAAAATATGTCAATCCCAAATGCATTACTTCAGAAAGAGTTGACATATTTTATCTGACATAGCACATGTGACTGCATCCATTTGGAAAAAGCTCTGCTTTCATCGCTCGGATATATTCTTCTTCCGTAGAAGAATCCTCCAGAATCTCCAGCGTGCGGCGCAGATTTCGGATATCACGCTCCATAAAATCGGTATAATTTCCCCGGCCTACCAGCTTCAGATGAGTGATTCCAGCATCGGAAAGCTGTTTTAATGTACACAGGCCGCAGCCGGTTGCGCCGCAGAGGTAACCATCTTCCGATACAGGATTCATCAGTTCTGATGCAGAATCCCATTCGGATATAGAAATATTTTCTCCCGGACGATTTTTTTCTTGTTTTTCTAATTTAGATTCTGAAAACGACATCGGTTTCTTCCAGTAAGGAACCCGGCAAAGATATCCCATTTCATCGCAGTGCAGGGAATTGCAGAAAGCACCACTGAACTGGCACAGTTCATTCAAAGCAAATGCCTCGAACTCCGTTGGATAAGTCCATTCTTTTCGAGCGGCTTCTTTCTGCGCAGTTATATGCCGAATCACTGCACGCATTTCCGAGATCGTATTTTTGCGCTGGAAAATGATCCTCTTCGGGTATTCTTTCGCAAAAACCTCTGTCATCGCAGAATTCACCGTTCCCAAATCCCCGCTCAGATGCACCTCACAGTCGATCTTTTCTTTTCGCAGGTACACAAGCAGCGCGGGATCCGCAAGAATATAACTGTCAAACCCTATGCTGCGGCACTGTTGGATGATCTGCGTAATTTCTTCATACTGTTCCTGCCGGTAATACAGCGAATTGAACGCCAGATGCACTGGCTTCTGGTATTTCTGCACCATATTGGCCAGAATTTCCAGTTCACTGAACGATCCAATTTGTACGTTATAGTTTAAAACCTCTCTCCGATTCAGCGGCAGAACCGTTCCGTATTTTTCTGACCAGGAAAACGGAACGTAACCGCAGAACAGCTCGTCTGCTCCGGCGCGGACGTAACGGGGATAGTCATCAATGGAGCCGAGGCCTGATGTGATTTTCATAAGTTAAATCCTTTCGCTTGCGCCTCATTCAAATTCAATCTCTTCCTCCGCCTTAGCATACAAATCCAGCTGATTTTCAATATCAAGTCTCTGAACCAGCCAACCTCTTGCAAGACACATCTTCACAAAATCGTCTATACGATTTACTCCATTCATCTCTTTTAACGTTACAACCACACCAAACGGAAGAGAATCTTTTCTTTTCTGCAAGCATTCTTTCGTATTAATCTTAAGTCCCCATAACCCAGAATCATAAGCCTTTCGGGGAACCCTTTTTTCTTTTATTTTTTCACTGATATGTTTCACATTATCCCATTTGCGATACATTTTTCTTGCATCTTCTTCGTACAAAGTAATCTGTTTCTCTTCAGACTGTCGATTGTCATCAATTGCTTTAATCATGGTTGACCCTCTTTTGGCAACAACTCTGCCAAACTGAATATCCATTTCTGTACTCGTATAGTCAACACCCTGTTTGCGATCGCACTGTGGAAAATATGCCAGGGTGGCTCTTGCATAAAACGGGTGCGCATGATCTACAACAGGCACTGGCAGATTATAAGTATAAGTTTCATATTCCTCCGATGCCCCTGTCATAATGAAACGTATTTCATCATCCGGTGTTTTTAAAACCTCATTAATATGCTTTGGCACAACACCATATCCGATTCTATGTGAAATATCATCTCTTCGATTCCATCCGGCAGCTGCATCAATCAGCAATGCTTTCGCCACTTCCCGGCTTAATCCCATAATATGAATCAAATATGCCAGTTTACGTGAAATCCATGGCGCTGCAAATGAAGTTCCCGCTACGTATGCTGCTCCCATATCGTCTTTGCATACCACCATTTTATCTGTATAGACCGTTCCATCACCACCATAATAACTGACATCCGGTTTATGAAAAAACGACAGAACAGGTCCAATCCTGGTATAAGAAGCAGAGTTTCCTGCAAAATCCACAGCATTAACCACCATAGAATTCAGGGAATCTGCCGGAGATCCAATTCTCATATTCTTTTTGGTAACTCCTGCCGGAATATTTGTACCTGCTACCACAAAAATAACATCATATTCACTCTGAATACGATCCAGCTCTGCAGCCTCCGGCGAAATAAAATTTGGTTTGATTTCAAGTTTTGATCCCAGCGATAAATTCCAGACTTTAATATCTCGATTGGACGCAACAATATTTCGGATCATTTTCAGAACAGTAAAAGAACTAAATCCGTTATTTGTTGCCACTCCAAAATGTCTTACGCGAAATCTGCCGCAGCCATCCGCAAGCTCCGGGTTTCCCTGTGGACCATCTACGATAATATAGCTGACAGCTGTTCCGTGTTCATAATCTTTCCTGGACAGAGGAATATTAGGATCCAAAAGATTTTTATATTCAACCCACTCGTGAAAATACACTTTTTCATTGAACTGTGTATCTATCACACCTATGACCGGTTCGTTCTGTGGATGTGGGATTAATAATCCGGCATCCTCTTCCATATCCTCATACGCATCTAACACATCGTCTCTTGAAATCTCAGAGAAGTCTGTAACTCCCATAGCGATCAGATACGACGCATTGTTATATAGCAATTTAACTTCGTCTGGATTCAGTCTTAAAGTAGTTCCGTCTATGATGCGATCATCTACAATATCAATTCCGAATTTTGAAAGAAGTCTTTTTGTATCCACCCCTGTCTGATAGATGGTAATGATTGCTTCTTCTGTTATTTCCTCCGTTGCTCTGTCGATATCAAATCGTTCCACATAAAAGCCGTCAACCATGGTTTTCAGAAAACTGGTTTTGGGTACTTCATTAAAATGATATTTTTCGCCTAATTCTTCTATTACTTCACTAGGAACAGAACCTTTATAATACTGTTCTATGATAGACGCTGTCTTTTTTAAAACATCGATAGATTTTTCAATTGCCTGCAAGGAAACAAAATGCGTAAAAACATGTTTTTGCACTTCATTTCCTTTTTGATCTGGCTCCCAGACAAATTTGGCCCCTCGAATTGATTCTGTCGGTGATTTTCCATTTTCTGACAGTAGAATTTTCAACCGGTTGCTTTTGGCAACAATATGCTTATAATGTACACTTACCAGGGCACCACGAATATCCTTGTTTTCCGTCCAATATACAAGTATTCTTTCCAGCTGCTTTTCCAACTCACGTAAATGTGATGCAGAAACACTTTTCCCTTTTGGAAGCTTAGGTGATCCCGGTCTGGAACGATTTGATCTTTGTTCGAATCTTCCTTTTAACTGTAAAATACTATTCATCCCTTACACCTTCTTTTAAATCACGAGCCACGCTGCTTTTGGAACGTCCAACCAATATTTCCATTTCTCTCACTGTGAATTTCTGACTCTGCAGTTTTTTCAGATCGTCTGGTTTTTCATTACATACTGCATAGTATAACCGTCTAAAATAATCCATGCCGTCTTTCGGATTACTAAAGGCAACCGACGTCCTGATCAAATTTTTCAGTTCGCCTGGATATGGTAATTTGGACATCAATTTCATAATTTTCCGAAACAGGCGAATATCTCTATTTGCAAGTTTCAGCTTATCCAGATAACGATCCAGCATCTGCTCAGCAATAGAAAGAAGATCTTCCTGCGAATAACGGTTAAAATCAATCACAGAATCAAACCTTCTTATCAATGCCCTGTCAAAATACTGGTAAAGATTTGTTGTTGCAATCAAAACAACATCTTCATTCATTCGGTCAAACTCTTTTAACATTGTTGATGTAGCCCGCCCCATTTCTCTTAAATCGTTTTGGTTCGTGCGATCCAATGCCAATGCATCGATTTCATCAAATAGAACAATCACCTTATCCGGTTGAGCAAATTGGTTGATTTCTTTAAATAACATAGACAGATTCTTCTGTGTCTGACCAAGCTTACTATCTATAACAGAAGAAAAATCCACCATAAAAATCTCTCTGTTTAAGATTCTTGCCAATTGTTTTACTGCTTCCGTTTTTCCTGTTCCAGGCGCTCCCTGAAAAAGGAACTTATTAATTCCAATGTGATGCTCAATTGCATTAACTATCCCTATTAAATCACCTGTAATTTCATCCGGAAGTAATAACATATCCGTATTCGCTTCTATTTTTTCAAAAAAAGGAGAAACATTCTCTGATACCTGCGGCACAAACGTATTAGCATTTGATAATAATGACATAATATACTCAGCCAGTTGATAATCGCCGGATGCATCAAAATCCTTTGCTATTTCATAAGCTTCACTGCGAAAACCAACATCATTTTTTTCGGTATAATACTTAATTAAACTTATAACACTTTTCTTCTTCATACTATGCACCCCATTTTTATTCGCTGTCCTTTTTATATCACGTTGGGACAATTTTGTCAATATTGGGACAGTTTATCTTTTATAGCAAAAAAGCAGCCCACATAGGCTGCTTTTTTGTTTATAGATTTTTAACCACCACTTTACATCGTTTACTCTTTTTCGCATTTTTATTTTCAGCATTTTGCACAAACTACAGGATAGTGGGTGTTTCTTTTAATTCAGAAATCGGATGGCGCGCAACAATCTCCAGACACTGCATCAGCATGTGGTACTGTTCTTCTGTGATGGCCATTGCCTCGTCCGCAGAGCGTGGCCATCGGAATGCACCATTGTCGAGTCTTTTGTACATAAGGAGAAACCCGTCTCCTTCCCAAAGTAATGCCTTGATCCGATCGCATTTTCGCCCACAAAAGAGAAACAGCGTATTTTTATCATAAGGATCCAGTTGAAACTGAAACCGGACGATGTTTGCAAGACCATTAATCCCACGCCGGAGATCCGTAAATCCCATCGCCAGATAAACTTTTTTAAAACCGGAAGCATCTGTGAATATTCCTGTGCGGCGGAGCCGCCAGTCCAGTGTGGCGTGAGCCACCTATCCAGACGGACTGAGCCACATAGGTTATGAATTATTCGCGTAGATTTTTAGCCAAACCGTATACTTCTCTCATGGATCTGTCATGCTCAGCATCAATACTTGTGATGTTGATGCGATAACTGTCATGAGCTATTCGGTCGATGATTGCGTCAGCAAGAGGACTGGCATCACCACCAAGCTGATCATACCATTCCTCGAATTCATACTGGGAGCAGAAAATCGTTGAAGATTTCTTGCGTCTCCTGTGGAGCAGTTCGAAGATATCCCTCTGTTCTGAATCCGTTGGTTTCAACAGAAGCCATTCATCCAGAATCAGGACAACAGGATTGGCATACTTAGCCATAACTTTTTTGTAGTTGCCATCAGTCCGTGCCATCTCCAGATCAATAAGCAGATCAGGAAGACGGACATACTTGGTATTGAAATACTGCTTACAAGCCTCCATGCCAAAGGCACAGGCCATGTAAGTTTTACCGCAGCCTGTAGCACCGGTGATAAAGAGATTCCGGTGTTCAGATATATATTCGCAAGTTACAAGCCGGTTAATAAGATCCTTGTTAAGCTTGCGCCCGGAAGTGTAGTTGATATCCATGATACTTGCTTCCGGCTGGTCGAATCCAGCGTTACGGATTAGTCGTTTCTGACGATTGTTTTTACGATTGCTGTATTCGATGTCCACCAGCATACCGAAGCGATCCTCAAAAGGTATTTCTTTAAATTTGGGATCATCAAGCTGGTTACGAAATGCATCTGCCATAGTGGTAAGAAGCATTTCAATTAATTTATCAATTGTACTCTGATTGGTCATATGTGTTTACCTCCGATAGTAATCGGAACCTCTCGTGATGCCGTGTGTTTTATGTGTGGTTTTTGATTCAGTAGTTTCTGGTTCCGGTTTCACAGAACCGGTTACAAGGATGTTCTTTATGCTCTTGTAACTGGGCGAAGATGTATAGGATAACGCCTTTTTACAGGCTGCTTGAGGCAATGCATCTGAGTATTTCTCAGCAAGCTTCAGAAGTCCCATACAACTTCGGTAGGTCTGTTGTTCCACACGTTTGGAGGTCAGTATTGCATTGACCACAGTGTACGTATTTATGCCAATCCGCTCAGCCCATTTGCGGAACCGGTCGCCGTTCCATTCCAGATATTTCTGATGGTCTTCCGGCATATGTTCCGTGACCGTGCTGTACTGCCCGAGGCGTCCTTTCAGACGACGGTGGGAAGCAATGCGGCTATGGTTGTAGAAAATTTCAATAGTGGTATCTGTTACCTTTACATCAACTTTCTTTTTGATGTATTCATAAGGAACGGAGTATAGCATTCCGTCTACAGATATGTGATAATTGAACTGGACGGTGGCTGTCTTCCAGTCGATCAGTTCAAAACGGGTAGCAGGTAATGGTGCCAGCAATGGTTTTTCTTCCTCAAGAAACAAGCTTTGCCGACTGCCCTCTTTCTTTTGAAAGAGCCTTTGGTTGAACAGTCTTTTATTTCTAATGTTAGAACACATTTTGTATTATAGCCGGCTTTTTTGAAGGCCTGCTCAAACCCAAGCCTAATACCTCCCATTCCTGAAAATAAATCTATGAACTTAACCACCTTTTTAGGCATCGGTTTATTCCTCCAACATAATAATCATTTTTTTAATGCATATAAAAGTCCTGCAATCAAGGAAATACAACTTAATTACAGAACCCTTTCTCATCCGCATTTTAACTCTCTGCTTCCTCAAATAGCTTAGTAAGCAAAACATTCAAATTGGTGTGTCTATGCAATGAATTATTTCCTTTTTTTATAAAATCCCAAGATTCCTCATAACTCATATTCTTTACTGCATCAGGATCACCTGCTATTTCTTTAACAAATCCTTCAACATCACCAATGTAGTTTCTTGCAAATGTATCAGCCAAGTTTCTTTTCATTCTGTAATCCAGATTTGCAGAATGGTGTAAGAAATGATCAAGATTACTTGAAAAATAATACACAGAGTATGGCACTGTTTTCTGCTTGACTTTTATAGTTGAACACTTACTTAAATATGTAAGGTTTTCACTTTTTTGCTGATTTCTCAGTTTTATCTTTTCAACATCTAAGCAAGCAATCTCATCATCTTTATAGAATGGTGATTCTTCCTCTTGCAAAGAAGAATCCTCTACAATACACTCATCAGAAATATATGCACCATCAGTATCAACGATTTGAATTATTTCTGTAATATCCTTTGGCAAAATCTTTTCTCTGTCAAAGAAATCATCCAAGAACAGAGTGTATATTGCGTCCTCTATATTATTGGGATGAACCCAATAGTTTTTCCCCTGCTTATCTGTGTAACGGCTTGTTGTAATATCTCCGCCTTTCTCCTCATCTTCCCGACGAATCACCGGAAAATAGACTTCGATATCCTCATCAATCTGATCATATAACTCTGGGATAGCAAGCTTCAGAGCCTCTCGGTCAGATTTGCCTTCAACTAGAAATAGCACAATCTTCCTCTTTGGCCTTTTTCCCATTAACGCAATCCTCCTGCCTTCTTAAGTGCAGCTATAATCTTAAATTTCTTTGTCTTATTGTAGATTTCTTCTTCCTGTTCACAAAGGATTATTTCTCTAAAATAAGTATCTCTAAGATTATTTGTTGCAGATATATTTTTCAAACGAATATATCTGTTCTGAGGATTTGTCGTAGTAAAATACAAGAACTTTTTATTTATTACTTCCAACGGTCTAAGGTTATGGGATGTAAAAATAAACTGTCCTTTTCCAGACTCTTCCATAGACTGAAGAATTTCGCCTAGCAAGTACTCAAATATACCTGCATCAAATTCATCAATTGCCACAGTTACAGACTGTTCATTAAACGCCGCTATAATTAAACTCAGAACAGAGATGATTTTTCTAACACCATCCGATTCATCTCGCAACGGCAATTCCTTTCCATCTCTATATGCAGTCAGCATAGTAACAGTTGCAGCTTCCCCATCTTTATCTAAAGTTTGAGAAATCTCCTTAAAACCGATAGACAATCCCGGAACTAGCTGGGTTAATACCGAACTAATATCACTCAGTTCTTCACAAAGATGTTCTAAATCCTCATTATCAATAACCATAGGTCTTCGTGCATCAAACATCATTCTTCTAGATCTTGTATAAATAGGAAGTGCAAAGTTTAAGCGAATAAATCCCGATGATTTTGTATCAATAACAAACAGGAAATGTCTTGCAAATAATCGAAGTTCTATTAATACTCTGAAGAATAATGACTTGTTATCATTTTCCTCAAATATTTTAAGCGTATCCGTCATAAAAATGAAAGATCTCGAATTGCTACGCGCAAGCTGTTTGTTTACTTCAAGAGAAACTAAAGTTTTCTTCCCAACACCAGCAATTTCTTTTCTTTTTGTAGTTGGTTTAAACGGAGAATCTTCTGATGATGTATCGATAATCGCCTGTCTTTTCGATGCATCTTCCCACAACAACGAAAACTTTTCATCAAAAATAACAACTTTACACTCTTCTTCAGGTATTTCAAATTCCTCTGGAGCATCTTTATAGCGTTCTCTAATCTCTTCCGCTGTTAATTTTTGACTTGACATGCGGAATGAATAAGCCGCTTCACGTATAGCCCCATCTGGATACTGCAAATCAAAAACAAACTCCAACTCTGAAAACTCTTTGCCAGCGGCAACGCAATCAGCATATACACTCGGAACTGTGGCACCGGCCATTAATTCCTGCAAAATTGCTAATGCTTCAATAAAAGAAGTCTTTCCTGATCCGTTTTGTCCATATATACCGAGAATATCAGATTCTGTGTTGTATGGAATAAACTGTCTTCCACAGTTAAAAGTGATTTCTCCATAACCAACGCTCTTAAAATCTTTCAATATTACTTTTTTTATTCTAACAGTAGGTAAATTATCACCATGTTCTTCTGTTATAAAATCATGTTCGCTCATAATACACCTCACATATTTGTAGCTCCTATAGAACATTATACACGCCTCCAGTTATTTGTCAAGCAGAATCTATATTTTATATTTTTTACTCGATTTTTGCATTTTGATTACAGTTTTATTTTCCTTTTATATTAGAATATGCCCATTTGCATATTCCGCAAGAACTGCGCATCCGTTCCAGAGGAACGGAGCGCCATTCCGCTTTAAACTGAGCAAAGCTCAGCACGTTTATTAGTTACCATTATTTACTCTGCGATCCCTGCCAGGAAATTCAAGACGATATGCTTTGGATGTCATTCGGCTTAAGCAGGCATCCGCGTAGGTGGAATCCCCAAAAAGCTGATACCATCCGGATACTGGAATCTGTGAGATAATAATAGTTGCCTTGCGGCAGTCTCTGGACTCGATGATTTCAAATAAATCGCGGCATTTCTCGATGTCCAGATCCATTAAGCCGAAATCATCTATCACCATGAGATCATAAGCTGCCATTTCATTCGAATACTCAAAGTAAGTACCTTCCTGCCTGGCATGATCTGATTCCTTTAAGAGTGTGTTCGCACGTATGTATTTAACAGTACGGTTCTGATGCATTGCTGTGATACATAAGGCGCAGGCGATGTGCGTTTTCCCAGCACCGGCCCCTCCGGTCATCAGCAGGTTATTCGGCTCATCGATCCAATCACACTTGGCCAGAAGTTCTATGACGTGTGTATTCAGCTGACGTTCTGGATCATAGATTGAACTGTCAAGATCAGCTGCAGGATATTTCAGGGTCGCTTTCTTCATGAGACGTTTAAACTTTTTACTCTCACGCTGATCCCACTCCTGATTTACAATAGCAGCAAAGCGGACTTCAAATGGTTCGAGACCTGTGTTTGGTTCCAGAAGCTGCTTTTCAAATGCTTCAGCCATACCGGACATGCGAAGTTTATACAGCCGGTCCATGAGTATGTTCTGTTCCTTTGTGAGTTTATCGTTATAAAGATAGTCTTTTAATCTGTATGCCATAGTACGTCACCCTTACTTATAGTAGTCCTTTCCTCTGATATTTTCATGATTAGGCAGTGTTCCTGGTGAATGCTCGGGGAGTTCCTTCACATCCATCTTTTTCAGCATCTGCTTGAAGGTAAAATATTTACAGGAATTGATCTCTATACATTTACGGGCAACTTCTTCAGCAGCACCTTTCGGGATTACTTTTACTTTATGCAGGATACCTGCACAGGCATTATAAGACTGCTCTTCATGTTTCGATGATTTAAGGAGTCTGTCAATCAGTTCTGACATTGCAGGACCAATGGCAGAAGCCCAGCGGCGGTAATAATTACCATCCTTTGCATTGACTTCTTTATAATAAAGGTGTTCTGGCGGCATATGTTCATCTACTGTGATATACAGCGGAAACTCCCTATAAGACCGCTTATGTGTACAGATCAGCCGATTATACTGATCACAGATCCGGATCTCTGATGCGGTTGCTTTCAGGATTGCAGGCTTGCCACAGTAAGAGTACAATACGGAGTAGTAGTGGCCGTCATACTCGATGTGGTAGTTGTTGGGAACTTTTAGGACCGCTTTATAGTCGCAAGCCGTGTAACATCCGCCTGGCAGTGGTTTCATACATGGTTTGTCATACTTTTCGAAAGCATCCTGTCTTGAGAAGTCCTTGCCTTGAAAAGATCGTTTATTGAGGACTGCTACTATTTTTTTATTTCAGCATTTAGGTCTTCAAATGATACATATATCTTTTCTTTCAGTTTCTCAACCAGGTGTATTTCAAGATAACGTACATGATTTTCAACTGTAGGCTTGCCTTTCGGCTTTCTAGCGGGTGGTGGAAGAACTATAGTTTCATAGAAATCTTCCAGATCTGCAAATGTAGACTGCAGGATAAGTTCATCCTTTGTGTGCTTGGTTACAGCAGTTCGCAGGTTATCGGGCACAAAGTATTTCGTAACAGCACCATAAAATGAAACAGCATGGGCACAGCCTTCTATAAAACATGGGAGCTTCTCATTTGGAAAAGCTTCTGCATAGATCAGACTGCTGACTCCAAGAGTGGTCGCAAAGATATGGACTTTTTTGATCTCGCCCGTTTCGGTATCTGTTAACAGTTCCGGCTGATCACCGACCCAGTCGATATACATCTTTTCACCCGGGATTCGGTTTACGGCCATGGATACCTTCTGGCCACCATAGTTTTCTGCTATGAATCGGTTGAAGTATTCGTAAAACTGTGACTTATCATAACCATCAGGATTCTTTTCTTTATAATCCAGCCAACAGAACGAAATGTTCATGCGGCTCCCTGGTGCATGGATTCTGTCATAGTAATACTGGAAATCTGGAAGTGGGACATCTTTCCTCTGTAGATTTTTCTGCGGATAGAAAAGGTTCTCAACTTCCTTAGGTGCCATCATTCGGAGTTCCTCGATTGGGATTCCGTTGGCATGGTATCGGCTCATGATCAGATTTAATGTACCTGAGCCAATCTTGTAACGGTCCATAACGGACCTGGTCTGGCATCCATTCAAACGCATCTGGATGGAGCCGATAATCGTGTTGTAGTCTTGCATAGTTATGCCTCCTTTCGCAATCATTTGATGACTACGAAAGAACTATAACACGTTGAAAACTTATTGATCAGCTGAAGCGGAAATGCGTTCAGTTACATCCAGAAAGGCTGATCAGTTCTTAGCGGAATGCGTGGTCCGATGAGCCGGAATTTGCACCATTTCACAGAAAAATACTCGTATATTATTCCGAGCATTCTTCTTGCTATTTATTCTTTCTTGAATATCCACCACCAGGTCAAACTTCCGTTTTTCTGATTTCACAACTTTCTGATCAGATGCTTTTTCTTTTTTCTCAGGTAATTCTTTCTCTCCGGCAATTATTTTTTTCAGATTTTCTTCTGTATAATCTTCTCCCAGAGAACGGAATCTGATAAAACGCTTCTGCTCGTTTCCACATATTGCAGTATGCTTTCCACGTTTAATCTCATACCCTTCCTGCTGCAATAATTTCAGAAGCACTTCAAAATCTTCCGGCTTCTGCTCCAGACACCTCAGAATATCTTCCCGGATGACATCCCTCATACTGATCCGTTCCGGGTACTTTGTTCTCCTTTGTCTCTCACTCGGTTTTACTTTCGGAATGATGGAAAGTCCATGCTCCAGACAGATAATGTCGCTGAGTCTCTGCAAAGCAATTCCCGAAAACCAGAAGTCACGAAACTTCCGGTCACAGTCCAGATTGGTAGAATTGAAAATGATATGATTATGAATATGCGCCCGGTCCACATGCGTTGCCACGATAAAAGCATGCTTCCCTTTAGTGAATCTCATACCGGTTTCATACCCTACTTCATTTGCTTCCTCCGGTGTAATTTCTCCCGGCTTGAAAGACTGGCGGATCTGATATGCAAGTACATCTCCCTTAGGCTGCCGCCATGTTTTATGCAGATATTCTTTTTTTGCCTGAGCAAATTCCAGATCAACCAGCTCCGGATTACACTGATAAGATGAGATATATTTTCCATCTTCTGTCTTGTCCCCGTTCATTGCATAATCTGTTCTGTCTTTCAGACACTGCATCACGCTCCGTCCTTTGTTCTGATGCATTGCTATCAGTTTTGTTGCCGCCATTCTCTCACCTGCCTTACATAATTGCTGTTAATCTGTCCAGCACTTTTCTCATTTCCTGTAAGATTTCCTTCTGATTATTTTTCAATTCTTCAATATCCTCATGGTAAATGCTAACTGTTTCATTTGCTTTTTTTGCATACTGATTCAGATTATTTCCTGATATCTGTAGCAGCCTTAATATTTCTTTTAGATCCGACAGATCCATTACTATCACGCTTCATTATTTTTTCAAGTTCCTCTGGTGTAGCCCAGATATGAATGTCTTTGGTTCTTTCTAACATTCTCCAATTTCCCTTTCAAAACAACATCCCGGAATCGGTTTTCTCTCTGGAACAGGAAGCTGTGGTGTTGTCTATCTGCTCTGTTCTTTCAGTTTCTCCAATACAGGCAGAGCTTGATCATGGCGCCGTACTCATCGACTACGTCAATCACAATCACATTTTTCTTGGTGTCCGTTTTCCGCAGTCCCCTTCCGACCTGCTGCAGATAAAGAACCTTGGAAAGCGTAGGCCTTGCCATCACCAGAATGCCGAGTTCCGGATAATCCCATCCCTCTGAAATCATATTGCAGGCACACAGGAAACGAATTTCCTTTTCTTTGAACGCTTTCATAACAGAACTTTGATTTTTTGTCTGCCTTGTGTAGCTGGCCGCTGAAATATTTGCCTTATTAAGGAGCTTTGCCATTTCGTTCGCATGCGCAACATGACACAAAAAACAACACCCTGTCTCGTGCCCGCTTCGCCAGACGTAAAATACTCTGAAAGTACGTGGACAATCAGCTCATTTCTTGAAGTGACCCGGATTCTTTTCTCCAGATCCGCATTGACATAATCCCGCCCATTAAACCTTACACTGGAAAGATCAAGATTCGTTTCAATCCGGTAAACATTCGCTTTCGCGACCACTCCCTTTTCCATCGCTTCTTTTAAGGATAACGAAGTCGTATACGATCCAAACACCGTTTCCAGCTTTCTTTTATCCGGCCGCTGATCCGTCGCCGTCAGGCCTATCGTAAAAGCTGTCCGATAGTATTGCACGACTCTTTTCAGCACTGGCGCAACCGCATGATGTGCTTCATCCACGACAAGATAATTGTAATAGTCCGGTGCAGTGTCCGTATAATGTCTGGCCGCGAAGGCATACGTTCGAATATCAATCTTATCTTTTAACTCTGGCAGCGAAGCCTTTATTCTTTCTTCCCAGTCCAGCAAAAGATTGACTCCCGGAACCAGAATCAGGCCACGGAACTTTTGTTTTCCTTCTGCGAATGTCTGTAAATCTTCTTCCACAATTTTCGATTTTCCCGCTGCTGTAGGCAGCACAATCAAAAATGCTTTGATACCCGCTTCTCTGCGCTTTTGTATTTCCTGCAGGCTGACAGTCTGATGTTCATACAGCTCAACTTTTCTTTCAACTTTAATTCCGTCATCCACAAAATTCGAAGAATCTTTTCCAAAATACTGTTTGATATCATCCTCAATCCGACTGGCAAATTCGCAATCCTCTTTGGAAAAGCGAAATAATTTGATCCCCCACAGGGCACACGTATTTTGTTTCTTGAGCTGATTGCGATATTTTTCCTCTCCAATAATTTGCGGATGATGGTAATCAAGGCCGTTTTCTTCGATCGCATATTTCTGATCCTTTGTTCTGACAAAATAATCGAGAAAATAATTCCTTCCATTTTCATCACAAATTCCATATTCCCGCGTCAGATATCTCAGCGCATTCATTCCATAAACACTTGAAAAATTCTCTTCGAAATGAATTTCCAGCGGAGAAGCATCGGCCTGCTCGCTCCGATCTCCTGTGTTTCGTATATAACCGCCTTCCAGGACAATTCCATCTTTGGCAAGATATGAATCCAGATTTTCCCGCGCATATCCCAGAAAACGAAACACCCTTTGAAAGCGATGCATATAATCATTCTGCTTCTCCGTAATCAGCATATAGGGAAAAACCGGCTCTTTTGGCTCATGAGAGCAGATACCATCATCAATAACAACCATATCTATCCCATTATCATAAAACCGGGAAATTCCACCATTTGGATAACACACCTGTTCCCGAAATCTAAAATCTGCGTGTTCTGCTAGAAACCTGTCTTTTTCAATATCAGATTCAGCCACTTTTCCTTCTCCCTTCCCGGTCTTACATCATCCGTAATCCACTCTTCTTCTATTCGGATCTGCTCCACATCCTTGATAAAATCAGAAAAAGTATCCGGTGTGAAATCCGTAAAAAAACGGCCGTTTCTTTCGCCTTCAAACGTTCCATATTTAAAGGAGGTATAAATAATCCCATTAGTGTCCAACGCTGTTACCATCTTATGGAATACCATTTTTAATTCTTTTTTCGGTAAATGCAGAATCGATGAACACGCCCAGATACCGTCATATTGATTCATCTCATCCAAATCCTGAAATATCATGTTTTTTACCGGAATACCGGTATAGGCACTGGCGTATTTGCACAGTTCTTCTGAACCGTCCATCGCCGTAACAGCAAGACCGTTTCCAAGAAAATACTTCGTGTCTCTTCCGGAGCCACAGCCGAAATCCAGCACTCTCTTTCCCGGCAGAACGTTTAAAAATTTATCCTGCGTCTTCTGGAAATCTACAGAAACAGTACCCTGTATGAAAGATGAGGCATTTTGGTTGTAATAAGCGATTGTTTTGGTTTCCATATTGTGATGATCTCCTTGATAGAAAATGTAAAGTATGTGCTGTGCAAAACTGTTTTCTCTTTATTCAAACCGAAAACACTTCTTCAGACATTTTATAGATACTTACTTGTCAAGTTCGTTATATGCACTTTCTATTTTAATCGTATTCTAAAGAATCACTATCCTGATTTTCCATTTGCATATCAAAAATGGCTTCTTCTATAACTTTTACGCATTCATCTGTATTTTTCTTTATATCTTTTCCCCAAAATCTAATTACTGTCCATCCCATAAATAAGAGTTTCTTGTTTATTTCATCGTCTCGCTCTCTGTTTCTAGAAATCTTTGCCACCCAATATTCACTATTATTTCCTTTTTCTAGTTTGGGTTTTAAAACTTCCCAGTCCTTTCCGTGGAAAAATTCACCATCACAGAAAATAACAATTTTATATTTTGTCAGTACGATATCCGGTTTTCCAGGAAGTTCTTTATAATTCTTTCTATACCGGTATCCTTTATTCCACAAAGCTTTTCTTAATATCGTTTCTATCTTTGTATTATCAGACCTTATATGCTGCATATTTTTCTTTCTTTGATCTGGTGTTAAGTTATCCATGTCTATTACCTCAAAAAGATCACGTCATTATGATATTCAATAAAATTCTTACCCGGTAGAAACTTATCTGGCAAATGTATTTGTTTTCCCTCATATCCATAAAACCATTCTCGTGTCATTTCGTCCATTTGGACATTCTTCATTTCTTTTGAAATCACCAGTTTTAAACCGCTATCTAATGTTATTAATCCTTTATCAAAAGCCTTATCATGCAAAGAATTTAAACACAAACCATTGCATGGATTAGTTCTCTCTGTTTTTTCATCACAAACGCTCCATGGCTTAATATGGCTTGCAATTAAAAGTTCTGATCTTCTCATTCCTGTTATGCAGCATCTATTTCCATAAGAATTTAAAACTGACATTCTGAAAAAATACTGTCCAACGCGAGTTCTCATTACTTTCTCTTTATATTCACCTGATGGAATATTATCAATGTCTCCCACATCAATTAATTCATTTATTTGTATATTTTGCATTTTAGCCTGAATCACCTGAGCCCGATATGAAAGTTCTGCCCAGTCATTACAAAATTCTGTAAATATCTCACCGTCTAATTTACTTCCATGTGCCATTGCAGTTACATTTCTTTTTTTCAGTTCCGGATCATAATGTGCTAAATTATGCATCTTCAATGCAACCGAACCAGGCGTTCTTCCAAGAAGCTCTGAAAGTTTCTTTATTTCTGGATTTGTCTGGCTAATTTTACTAAATGATGTTCGGCAATACAGCTCATACGCCAATATCGTTTCCTCACGACTCCATTTAACTCCATTTCTGCCTTCCATATTATTTCCCTCTATCTTAAAATATTCTATTCTCTTTATGTTTCTGTAAATTCTTTTGATATACCATATCACATTTTTATAATCACATATGTTCTTTTGGAGTAACCGCTAAATAATGATGTAGCCAGATATAAAATTATCCCTGATCCTTTGCGAGTTAGAGTGATTTTATATTCTTTTCAAAAAAGTTACCATCTAAACAGTTCGTAAGGGTTCAGACCCCAATGTGGTCTGATAGCTTCCATCGTTTTCAGAAAAGGGGGCATCTTTTAACAATAGCTGTGCTGTCAAGCATCCGACTTTCTACTGCTTCGTTTATAAGGTTCTACATAAATCTCTTTGTCATTTCAATAACGAGTATAACCTGAGACATCATGTTCACGGGGAGACGGATGTTTGCTTAGATAGTTGGTGTCTGCATCATTAGAGAGTAAAAGAAGGATCATTGTTTAACAGTTGAAGCAGGGTATATTCCGGATCTGCTGTCATAAAAGATAAGATTGAACTATGACCTTATGATACTTTGATAAGACAATATCTGGGCATTCGGGAAATTTGCGTACATTCTTTCTATATCGAAAGCCCTTAGAGAAAAAGTACTTACTCACTTTCTCCTCGGGCTTTGTGTTTTGCTTTGAGTGTGGAACATGGCGCTACCACACATTTTCTCAATGTGGTTATCCGCCATATTACGTATCTGAATTCGGAATGCTCTTCTTTAATTGGGCTGCAAGGTTTTTTGCAATGGCTTTTGCCATTATTGGAGGCACAGCGTTTCCAACCTGCTGGTACTGTTTATCCTTTGATCCACAGAATACAAAACTGTCTGGGAATGTCTGCAGCCTTGCTGCCTCACGCACACTAACGGCTCGATCCAGTGTTGGATGAACCCACATTGACTTGCGGACGTTCACAACGGTTCCACTTGGAGCATCATAATCCAGGCGCAGATAAATCGTGTTCTGCGTCCGAGAAATATCTGTGTATGTATTCGTTTTAAGTGAATCATCAAGTGCATGGAAATTCTGACCCTGTTTAAGTGCCTTAAATCGTTCCATGGCTGTATCTCTTGTATCTGTAATGATGTGATTCTTTAACACGCTTGTGTCTCTCAATGCTTTGCCGAGTTCACTGATTTCAGTGCATTCTCCAAGTGGTGTTCCAACATCATCAGATATATTTTTGACAGGCGCTACGTTCTCAAGATCAGCGATTGCATCGCGGACTGTGCGGTAGTTCTCTTCAGTAAAGCTTCCCTGCGGCAGTTTTATTGAATCGGATAAAGAGCGTTTTATTCCCATCACAACAAAACGCATACGTTTCTGTGGAGCACCGTAATTAGCGGCGCAAAGCACATCTGCAGTAATAGCGTAATCATTAGGTTTGGATCCCAGGATCGCTTTTAAGTAATCAAATACAGCAAATGACTTGATAATAGCTACCAGCCCAAACGCATTCTCAAATCGTTCCACAACAAGGTGATTGGAGTAAATCTCCGACGCTTTGCTGAGCATACGCTGAATCATAATTGCCGGCTCAATTGCTTCTTGAATGTCAGCAATGTCAAATACGCCACTATAATACTGTGCAACCGCATGAAAAGCTTCCCTTGCTTTTTCCGAAATGTAGTCAGTATTCTCATAAGAAGCATAGGCGGCTGCATATTTTAAAAGTTTTTTTCTATGCTTTTCCAAAGCAGCAATCATCTTCTTCGGATTTTTTGCTGCTTTGTATATTACGTTCAAAGCTGCATAATGCTCTTCCGGCCATATAAATTCTGCAATTCGCTCTATGCTACTTGCAATTTCCAGTGCTCCATCAAACATAAACTCCTGATCCAGGAGAGTCAGTTTGGTTTCTGTCATTGGAATATCATACTGTCCGATCAGCTGTGCATCCTTTTCATCAAGATAGAATCGATGGACATCTGACCGCAACATACTAACATTTTCCATGACAAAGGCTTTAGGCTGTAATTCAAGTATGGCTCGTATATACTGTTTTACGAGCATGTTATTCTGACTGATCGCATGGTTTTTCTGACGATTCGCATTTGAAAAACCTTGGCATGGAGGTCCTCCGATCACAACATCGATCGAACCATATTGTTTCTGAATCTCTTTATAATTTGCTGAACACACATCTCCGCGAACATCAACATTCGGATGATTGCGCCGATAGGTAGCCTGCATATTGGGATTATTTTCAAAGGCTACTTTTATTTCATATTTTTTTGTTTGTAAGAACCCAAGGCTCAAGCCGCCGGCACCAGCAAACAAATCAACCACTTTATACAATTTTCATTTCCTCGCTTACTGGTTAATATTGAATCCTTCTTCCACTGCCTTCGCCAAAAGAGCCAGCAGCCGCTTACTCTGATAAGTATTAGGTAGCTTCTCCGGTATTTTGCATGCGATAGCAAGAGCAGAAACATCTGTAGGAGTAACCAGGTGATTCATTACTGCAAACTCAGACAACCGTTTCCACTGATCCGCAGAGTATTTTACGACCTCAACCTGGGCGTTAATATCATTAACTACCTTCTGCTCTTTCTTAGCTGAACGCTGAGCGGCTTTTTCATCATCCGTTGTGATCAGACAGGATTCCAGGCTCACCGGAAGCGTAAGGGTTACCCCCTTTACACTATCCCAACATTCCTGGCGTTTACACCACTGCGTTACGTTAATGACCTTTCTATGCGGATCAGTAATCTTCAAGAATACTAACTCGGCCAATGCAAGAAGAGACTCCTCAACCTGCTCAGGCAGACCCTGTTTGTTCCACAAAATGATCAAATCCAGATCAGAACCCGGGAACTGCTGTTTTATCAGTCTGCGGAATTGAGCAATCGTATAATAAATTATATTTGCACGATAGCCTCCTTCATACCATGGCTGTTTCGGGATCTGTTTTTCAAGGTATTGGAACATCAGAATCAATGCAGCCGTTGACTGGAAGTAGCGCTCGTTAAACTGCGCATCATTAGCTGTCCACTGCTCATCAATATATTCCGCAAAAGACGAAAAGTTTGTCTGTGCACCCTTGCTGACGATGTGTGGAAAACCTCTCCAAGTGTTCTGTGCCTTGGCAAGATCGGTTTTCTTGATGACCTTATTCTTCGGATTCTGTAGTTCAAACTGTTTTTTCTTTGCAGGCGTAAGACGCATCTGTTCCTGGAGATATTGTCCTCTTGCACGTTCATAAAACCACTTTGTTTCATACTGTGCACCGTCCATAGCAGGAGCAAACATAAGCCTGGAAATCTGCTCCATGCGTCTATGGAATGGATGGGAAGCAAAGAAGTCTGCATCACTGACTTTGTTCTGGCTATTCGATGATCTCGAAATATTCCTAATCAATTCGTCGGATTCTTCCGGAGAGGACTCGTCAATTGCAGTGAGCTTCATCTGAACATAAATATCATCCAGATTTGCCTTATCCTTATATCTTGCATTAGAAATTGATGCCGTTGTTTGGCCGCCGTTTATGATCTGAAAATCGCGGGCAAACGTAATGAAATGTCCATGATCTGTGTTGGTAATTTCAACATCCATAGCAGTTGCAGAAATACCATTATTGAACGCAAAGAACATCTGCGGTGTATTCAAGATGGTTGCTCTGATCTTTTTATTGACTGCAACTTTAGTAGATAAGAAAGAGCGGACATTTCCTTCCAAAAGTTTGCTTCCATACCGATCATATATGTCTGCAAGAACCGAGCCTGGAATAACCCCCAGATAACTGCTGTATTGATCTGTTGCAGCAGAACTCGCTTCCAAACACGGTATACCCTCTCCGCAATACTGTCGGAAATCAATCTCAATAATCTGCCGCCCCTGCTCCGAACAGCAAACTCGAAACAGACGATCCACGTCCCATATCTGTCCTTCTACAGGAACATCATCGTAATCCTCAATATCAACTGCTTTGACATTTGAACTTAAATCAGCATCTGTAAAAATCAAGAATCGGTATTTGCGGATTTTCTTTGCATTTTGCTGCAGGAATTCAACGAGATCAGCACAGGGCGTGCTCATTTCGATTTCTTTATATAAATTTGTTTTTAATGCTGCCTCAAGAAATACTTTTAGCTGGCCAAAATCGTGCATAGCTACAGAGTTTGTCATACGCCGTTCCAGATCATTGCCGTCAAAGTTGGCAATGATCAGATTCATTGTATTGTCAAACTCATCATAAACATATCCATCGACACGGTATTTGCTACGGCCAGAACGTCCCGTATAAAACGACGGCGTAAAATCATACAAAACTTCAGAATCAATGAGATACTGAGACATATTGTCTACAAATGCCGCACAGGATCCTTCTCCAGTGACTGCTGCCGCAGTCTTTATGCTTTCCAAAAAATCTTTTTTAAATTCACTGGAATCCATTTGCGGTCCTCCTTATTTTTTCCAATCTTCCAAGCTCGGTAAACTCAACACATAGTTTAAATTGATAATTTCTGCCGGAAGGCTGTTCCGAACAAGACGCGGAAATGTTTCATCCACCGTATATCTTGCCTTTGACGAGAATACAAAAGTCTGTTGATCATATTCCGGCATGTCAATGTAACCAACGCTACCGAGTTTTAAAACAAAGATATCAGTTGCTTCAACGTTCACATTAAGCATCCCTATGATCTGATGAACCAGTTTGTGCAGTGTGAATGCTCCTGCCTGCGCCGGGGCGCATTTATCTACACGCATCACAACAAGTTCTCCTGACTGGGCACTATCCAGTTGTTCTGCGGAAGATATTGTAACTTTAGCAGACTCGGCACCTGTGGTCTTTATCTCATGCCAGCCATCTTCATAAACAAAATCCTGATCAGCACCTTCGGGGCCTACCCACCCAGCTAAAGCATCAGCTGCAGGCATTCCTCTCTCGATTCTGTCTTTCAAATAAAGCAGTTCTCCAATAAGCCCCTTTTGAGCCGCCACACCAAGAAGAGCACTATTTTTGTGTTGTAGCAACTTCAGCCATGCAGCATATCTCTTAAGAACGCATATCAGAGAACGAGCTCTGTCATTTTCTGTGCTTGAAAACCGAATCATATCTCCACACATTGTTACAAATACATCTTCCTGCTCTCGCGAAATAAGAGTGAAGGAGGTCGCATATCTGCCGTCTTTACGCGGCATACAGGAGGCTTGAATGCTCTTCGATGATTCAATCTTGCTTACAGGCTCATCGCTTACAATAACAATAGATTTTGCTTCCGGAGAAAAATAACCAACGTGCCATTCGAGCGGATGCTGAATTCCAAGTTCAAGAGAACCGCCCTGTTGATAACTGATATTACTCCATTTTTCTCTCAGTTCCTGCTCATAGTCGTTCATTATTCATCTTCCTCCTCATCAGGATCCATCCAATTGGACAGTTCAACAAGATTGACCATATAATTGGCTGTTTCAGTTCCGCCAGCTGTCTTCGGAAAACCGATGCCCAATGCAAACAGAAATGGAGGTATATCTTGATTTGACGATGCAGGATCCAGGTCTGTCTGAATAACATGCAACATCAAAATTGGATTTCTATCCTTTACAAGATATGCGCTATCAGGAACATTCTTCTTTCCAGTTTCATTCTTAAAGGCTGTTTTCGCCGATTCGATTTGATCAGATGTTAAACCAATTCGGGTACATCCGCCGGAACCAACTCTAACCTTGGTTCCGGAAATACTAATCATTTTAGAATCAGCTTTGATAGTTCGCTTTTCTGTATTTGCAATTGTGAGTGTTTCATCTCCGCATACAATACCGCCTGGATATGCGAATCCTTCGCCTGAATTCATCAGAACAACATCCCAGCCATTTGACCATTCATGTTTTTCGATATATTCAGACAAGGCTCTGCCGTTGAAACTCAAATGCCAAGGGTGTGTTTCAAATGAGAGCAGAAGCTGCGCAATTGACTCTGCAGAAACATGTTGCCAGAAATAGTGTCCTTTTGCACGTTCATCATCAGATGGTATACGCTCACCCTGCGAAGCAAGATTGGCAATAAAATCCTTAAATACTTTTTCATTTTCGGTTAAAATAGGCAGTGCCGCTTTCAGCCTTGGCGTTTCCAGCAGATGTCCAGATACCGTAATTGGGCATGTAATACTGGTAGCAGTTCTCATTTTATTGCGGGCAGTAACAATTAAAGATCCCGGGTCCTGTCTAACTTTCAACCCAAATTCTCTCGGCGTCTGATGGGCATTGCGCATTGCAATAATTTCATCTTTCAGCTCATTCGTCGCTCTTGTAATTTGACTGTACCAGTCAATGGCATCCTGAGACATCCATATTTTTACAAGATCAGCATAATTCGGTCTGTAGCCAAACCATCTGCCCATCTGAAGGAGAGTATCATACATCTGCGTATTCCTATAGAAGTAAGAAACACACAAACCTTCAAGTGTCAATCCTCTGGAAAGGCTGTTGCCGCCGACCGCAATAACACGCAGTCCATCATTTTTATGATTGAAATAATCCAGACTGCTGGCACCAGTTTTCATATTGACTGCACGAACATCAATAGGTGCAACAGCTCTGTAAAGATACGTGTGAAGAATCTCTTCCCAATCCACACCAGCTTCAATGCTCAGGGCATATTTTTCCCATACATTATGAAGAGCGCGAATATTCTCGATTTTTTCAGCCTTTGAAGGAGCAAGCTGAGAGTAATTGCGAAGGTCTGATTTTACCTGTTCCAACCATATCAGGAACAGATCAGCAATTTGGTTCTGAACGTTCGTAAAACGACTGATATGAACCATCATTGACCGATGCTCAGTTGTGTCGCCGCGCAGGTCACGAATCGCATTTACCAAAAGGAAATAGTTTGCCGTTTCTATAAGCTCGTCATTCAATCTACTGACCACAAGATCCTTCTTATGTTTAGGCGGGAATACGCTCTCTAAATCCAAGGTATCGATAGGCTGCAACATTCCAGAGAAATCTCCGCCATCACCAAATATTCGGTCGGCTCCAATGTAGTTTGTCGGTGCTGACAGAGCGTAGATAAAATCCGCAGGGAAAAGGTCATCATTTTTGCCCGGATCAATAAAGATGTTTGCAAAAGGTGTTGCCGTAATTCCAAGGTAAGTTGCCTTGCTGAACTTTCCAAGAAGTCTGCGGACACAGTCGTTAATAGCTGCTGGAGATGAATCAGGATCCTTGGTGTTTACAGATGCATTATCAGCCTCATCATCAATCAGCAGAAGTGGAAGTTCAATCTGACCCGCAGCATTAAGGGTATTATTGCTCTCCAGCCACTTGATGAGGTTATTAAGAATTCTCTTGTTCTTTTTAATTACCAGAACAACAGGACAATTAACGTTTTCAATTCCGAGATTATTGCTACGAAGTACAGCGCTGTCAAAATCTTTTGTGACCGAAGTAAAAGCAACAATCTTCTTATCATGACCATAACGTCCAACACCTACCGGGGTATTTTTGATTCCCTGTTCCGCCTTCGGATCCAGATAATACTCACTTTTTCGTCCAGTAAATTCGGCGTCCAGACGTTCCTGGGTTTGTTCACGCAGGTTTTCCTGCATACCAGCGAGGATAATGATGATTCTGTATCCTGTATCGGCTGCTTTGTTGCAGATTGCAGTGTAGTTTGCTGTCTTGCCGGACTGAACATCGCCGAGCACCAGGCCCTTGATAAGGAACTGCTTCTCACTTGGATCGCCGCAAAGATCCAGAATTTCATCTGAGACTTTGCCAAGATTTGCCGTAACACGCGGATTCCAATGTTTTACTTCTTCAAGATACTTTTTATAGCGATTCCAAAAGAAAAAGTCGAAATCGGCACGTTTAGCAGGAAGCCATGACTGATGTCCGTTATTGCGGTCATTGATATAAGTCCCTATATCCATCTGGATAACCAGTGTCTGCTTCAGACGTTTAAGAATCTCATCATATTCCTGATCATTTACCGGCATAATCGCTGTCGTGCTTACTCGTATTAAATCAGCTTTTTCCTTAAATTCTTCTTCAGTCGGTGGCACGTCTTTATAGACAGAATTAATATATGCTGAGATTGTATTCTCAAGCTGTTCAATACTCGGATTTGCATTCGTATTAGGCATTTTCTGAAGCCTCCTTCTTTAACTTGGCAATAGATTTTGGATATTGCGAAAAAGGCTCTATGCTCTCCATAGCTGACAAAAACGTCAGTTTTTCTGCCGAAGACATCCTATCAGTCAACATATTTTTCAACGCAACAATTATATCTTTCTCGCTTTGTTCTTGATCATTTGTCAATTGTTCATCATTATTCAAATCCACATAAAGCTGATTTAACGGGAGCCCCGTTTCAACCTGTTTCAGCAATGCACCAAGCATTGGCGCGATATCTGGATCCTGTTCCAGAATTTGCTTTACCATCGGGTGATCACGGTTTATTTCATAATAGAAACCTCCATGTGTATTTTTCATTCGGTTCCATACATGTATCGCCTTATCATCGATTTCCCTTTTGCCTCGGAAGGTCCAGGTACGCTTGCTACGTTCAGCAATCTTACCAATAATGATTTCCAGATTTTTACGAACCTCTGCTGGCGGGAGCGCTGACGATTTTTTGATGTCAAGAGTCCAGAAATCATCAAGCGTGTTCGGAATATCTACACGGATACGTGCAAGCTTAGACATATCTCCCTGACGCATCATCCGGAACCATGTTCCCCATACCAGCAATCGTTTATTACGGTAAACATAAAATCCCTGCTGTCTTCGCAGTCCTTCCTTTCCACCTAATGCTTTTATTTCAGCAGACGTCATTTTAGATATATGTGGAAGAATATAAGGCCGCACAATAATCTTCTGTCCATGCACAACAAGTGTTTCATCATCCATAGCCTGTACGCTTTTTGCTTCAAGAAACGGATCAGCCGCTGGTACTTTCTCTCCATTGATAGAAATTTTCATCTTTGTGATTCCTCTTTCTCCGCTTAAATAACGGTGAAAGACCAAAGAAAGATGTTCTCTGACACCATCTATTTTACGTCCCAAAGCCTGATCAAAATTGATTTCTCCCGCTTTTAACCTGTCAAGCTTTTGCCACACAACTAGTGTTCCAGATTCGTACGCTCTGAGCTCATTAATGTTGGGAATATTTTCAAATTCCTCAGCCTCAAGAACAATCAACGACCACGAACCGGTTTCCGTGACATGGTCAACGTCCCATTGCCGTCCTTCAATCCTGTCTCCTTGTTTTGTAACAACAGTAAGACATCTGCACTGTGAAAGGGAGGCTGTTTTTAATCCAAGGCCAAACCGTCCGAGATCCTTAGCATCTCTGGCATCTATGGGATTTTTGCTTCCATACTGCATTGCAGAATTCAGTTCTTCTGTCCCCATTCCATTACCATTATCAAGAATGGCTACATATGCGCCGTCTACGGGGAAAAAGAAGATGTCTACATTTTTTGCACCTGCAGCAATGCTGTTATCGATAATGTCGGCAACGGCCGCCTCGAGGGAGTAGCCAATCGCGCGTGTTGATTCTATCAGCGTCGGTGCATATGGTGGCAATTCTATTGTATGCATCTATAACTCCTCTCTGTTATATTGGTCTTCTAATACTTACAATTTTATTATACAAGTGATGGTGTCCCAAAAAACGGACTCATTTCTTTATAAAAGCATTTAATTCATCCGTATATATCCCCATTACATTTAAAAGTTTATCTGTATCTTCATTTTTAATAAAAATAAGCAGCAGAGAAAGGAACATATTCCATGACATGGTTCTCTTTTTGTTCTCTATTCCAGCTATAGTACTGCGGCTTACACCTATTTTTTCAGATAATTCTTCCTGAGAAATATCAAGCTTTTTCCTCAAGGTCGGAAGGTTTTCTGTCATATTCTTGATAAAAAGCTCTTTTTGATTGGCGTTCATTTCTATACCTCCGCTCTTATCCAAATTTCGAACAAAAGTAACGATAGTTTTATTGTATCACATGCTCGGTGCCATTTCAATGCAATTTGTTGCATAATGATACATTCTGTTTCATTTCATTAACAAAAGATCCGAGACATTAAAACCTTGCCCCATGCTGTTTATTAATTTTTACTCATCCCTGCCAGTAATGGTTACCTGCAAATTGCCTTTATTCACTCTGAAATATTGACTTAGGGAAGCAATTACATAGCATTCCCCACAATCCCGGCACATTTCTGTCTTTGTCCACGGGCCAGTAAAAATCACATATTCTGTGCTTGTTCCGCTGTCATCAGTAAAGCAGAGAACATCGCAGTTCTTGACTGTCCACCCCGGATTCAGTCTTTCAAAATGTTCTGCCTCAGTGTCCGATAAGTAGCCTTTGTAAATAATTGCTTTTGCCATCGCTGTAGCTCCTCGTATAATAAGTGTGTAGCCAGTAGAAATGATGGTTATGCACTTATTCTTTCTATAAAATTATAGATGATCTGAGACACCTAGGATATATCCTTTCCATCTCATCTACATTGGTTATTCTGTGGTATGATATCAGCAGAGTCTGATATCTAAAGGCACTGCTTAAGTTCCTAGTATTCTGTCTAATTCTAAGCCCGGTGAGGATTCTCAGCAATCATGTCTTTCATCATGCCGACCATGACACCCATTTCCTGCCCAAGTGATCACACTCGGCAATCAGCTCTGTGTTATCAGAAACTATTCGAATCAACATTTTGATATGCTCTTCCAGATTGTCCTTCGTATTCAGCAGTTCAGCGCCCGCACAAAGAACTGCTTCAACTCGTCCTCTATAAAAATGCGGTGTGGAGCATTTTTATACGTCAATGTACTCGTGGTTATAGCGATAAATAATCCTACGATACCGGTCATCGTTGTGCCCTATTTTCGAACCGTACCAACTGCTACACTGACCACACTTGATTTTGAAGAGAAAATATCCACGCCACTGTAGTGTTTCCCGGCTTTCGACCGGCGGGCAATCTCAATCTGAGTCAGTTTAAAGACTTTCGGATCGATAATCGCCTCGTGATCATTTTCAATGTAATACTGCTACATCTCACCATGATTCTTAAACGTCTTCTTACTAAGTAAATCGAAGATATAGATCCTCTGAATTGAGAAACAAAACATCACCTTTGTACTTTTTATTGACCAGAATGCCGCAGACGATGTTCCAGTACCATTTTTTCTCCGCCACGCCGCTTTAATGCCTTTTAGCTACAATTCCTTGTGCAATCTTGTAAGCAGGAACCTCTGCCAGAAATTTTTGTTAAAAGTATTTCACCACCTCTTCTTCCTCCTGATTTACCACCAATCTGTCTTCCGAATCTCGGTCGTAACCAAAGAACTGGCCGTAATTCAGATAGTAATTGTCATCAGCGAAGCGCTTTCTCTGCCCTCTCCAGATCGTATTTTTCGAAATATTTCGTGCTTCCTCCTGGGGCAGAGAGTTCATGATTATCAACAACTGTTCTCCTTTGACGTCAAATGTCCAGATGTTCTCTTTTTCAAAGTAGATCTCGGTACCACTCTCTTTGATTTGTCGAATGTTGGTAAAACTGTCGGTCATGTTTTTGCGAATCGCCGACCGACTTCAGGATAATCGAATCGTTCTTGCCGGTCAGTACGTCCTAATCATCTGCTCCAAGTTCTCTCGCTTCCGAGTGCTGTAATAGCTAACCTGGTCGGAGAAGGAATGCAACAGGTGCCCGTATCTCTTGAAACGCAAGAGTAAGCAGTGATTCTTTTCTTCGATTTTTTCTGAGCCACAGGCGGTTCGATTTTTCTTATTATGCCCATAATATCACTCCTCAGCATACACCACTCTGAAGTTCGCTTATATCAAGTGAGTTTCTGTCAATAAGCCGAATATCTATCTATATTTCTCGGTCATCTTTATATCAAATTGACAATACTCTCCCTAAGTGATGCAACCCTTTTTGAGAAGTGATTTCGCCACCCACATAACACTCTGGCAGAGAGTCTCGTTCTTCATTTCTTTCTCGCTCATACTGTCACACCTCCGAACCTCGCGCTAATATAGCGGGCATGGCTATACAGTATTTCCTCTGGTGCTTACTTTAAACAGAGAACTGCTTTCCGCAACCAGGACATGTAAACTCATACATTGCCTTGCGTTTTACTTGATCAAGATGGCTGTTTCGTCATTTCATACATTAAACATCTGAATGAAAAGTCTAATCCCCCAGCTATGCTGGGGAGAATAGAGTAGTCGGAAGTGGTGAGGATAACAAAATAAAGCCTCCTGTGATAGAATGAGAATGGTGTCGCAAGCCAAACTCAAAATCAAAGGAGGCG
>NZ_QTUL01000022.1:0-22553 GCF_003435675.1 Blautia sp. AM23-13AC
TCTGCCGCCTAAAGCGGCCGGAAGCACGTGACTTTAGTCATGTGAGGTTCACTCGGTAGTAACTACCGGGTAAGATAACCATAGTATAGAATTCGGACTTTGTCAAGCGATCAGCTCTTCAAATTTTTTCTGTTCCATCGGTTTATAATAATAGAATCCCTGCAGCTCGTCGCATCCTTCGGCGATCAGAAAATCTACCATCTCTTTCGTCTCCACACCCTCGCAGACAATCCATTTGTCTGTGCGTTTTAAAAGATGGAACATCTCTTCCAGTACAATTTTTCCTTTTTCGGAGAGGCCCGCCGAGAGGAAATGTTTGTCAATTTTAACTTCATCAAACAGAATATCCTTCAGCGAATTTAAGGACGAATATCCAGACCCAAAATCGTCCATGGAAATGCGGATATTCCGGTCGTGGAAAAAGCGGATCATCTGGTTGACGGCATCAATGTTATGAATGTACGTTGTCTCTGTGATCTCAAAAACCAGGTACTTCGAAGGAATCTGATAATGATCGAGCAGCTGTGTGATCCGCTGTGTGAACGTATCGATCTTGCGGAAATGAACCGGCGACACATTCAGCGAGAGCGGCAGCAGCGGAAGTCCGTTTTCCCGGCGGTCAGCGAGCCACTGGAAAGCAGCATTATACACATAATAGTCGAGCGACTCAATCTCTCCGGTCTCCTCCAGAATCGGCAGGAAGCTGTCCGGGAACCAGAGCGTGCCGTCCTCGCGCAGCCAGCGTACCAGCACCTCGGCGCTTGCAATTTCCTGCATTTTTCCGCTGATTTTCGGCTGGAAATAAATCTGAAATTCTTTTTTCGCAAGGGCATTCTGGAAGGAATGAATGGTCTCCGCGCGCTTCTGTTCCGTGCTGGAAAGCTCGGCGTTGTATTCGAAGACGCAGGTGGAAGTTTCCTTCGCACGCCGCCGCGCAATGTTGGCATGAGAGATGACTTCCTCCGCTGGTGTGTCCGTGTCATTCAGATAATAGACGCCAGTGTTCAGCGTCATGTAATTCAGCGGGTACGATTCCAGCACTTCGCGGATCGCCTGCTTGTGATAGGCGGAAATCTTTTCCCGCACCACGGCCGGATCCTGCCCGGTGATATCGATAATGCCGACAAAGATATCGGAGTGATAGCGGTTCACAAAGAGTGTCTGCGGAAAGAGTTCCAGCTTTTTCAGGATGAAATTCAGAATGTTCGTACCCATCTCATAACCCCAGTAATCGTTGATCAGATGAAAATTGTCGACATCCGTCATCAGAAAGGCGTACTGCTTTTCTTCGCTTCTGTTATTGAGAAGCGTAAAAATTTTTTCTTTTAAAGAATCCGTGGAAATGCTCTCAGCAAGCATACTGCGGCGGGCGGCGAGAGGTCCGTTTTTCTGGAGCTGTTTTTTATACCGCTTGTCCTGGTACATTTTTTCGTCCGCCATTTGCAGCAGATCCATGATCAGATAATAATGATTTTTGCAGCTCAGCTCATATCCGACGGCATAGCTCAGCGGGTGATCCGCCGTCTGGTTGTAGGTGTCGATCATCGTCTGCAGCTGAAGATTCATCTGCTCCAGCTGGTTCCAGGTTGCATGATTCTGCACAATGACAAATTCATCACCGCCGAACCGCGCCAGAAAGCTGTCCTCGGTCAGAATGCGGGTCAGATAGGAGGCGAAGGTCTGGATAAAGACGTCGCCTTCTTCGTGGCCGTACGTGTCGTTGATCATCTTTAAATTGTTCATATCAAACATCATCACGCTGACATCGAGTGTATCGTCTGCGTTCTGAAGCTGGAGGAGCTTTTCTTCCAGCGACTTTTTATCGTGCACGCCGGCGACATCAAAGCCGGAGCGGCGGATCAGGCTTTTCAGATAATCGGTAAGCGTCAGTGCAGAGGCGCAGCCGAGCAGCGTAAGGATAATCAGAAGCGCAAAGGCGCGATGATCCAGCCCACGCTTGAAATGCAGAAGCAGCGATGTCAGAAAGACGACATAGAATGCGATCTGCAGATAGCACAGTTTGATGATTTTTTTGTTCTTTTCCATAATACTCCATACTTTCTAAATGCGTATGCAAAAAGTGAACCCTGCCATCGGTTCAGCTGGCATACACAATAATTTTCTTGGCCAGACTCTTATCCAGCCCGATTTTACTGCCCTTCACCATGACGAGATAATAACCGTGAAGCTCCGACAGAATCGAAATCCTGGCCCCGGGAACAAACCCAAGCGACTCCAGATAATGACGCTGCTTTTCCTGGCCGCAGATTTTATTGATGGCGTAAAACTGATTGAAAACGGTTAAATTTAAAGGCATGCAGGACCTCCTTTATTGCGAGAGTGCATCAAGTTAGAACTGCCTAACGGATAGTATAGCATAACATATTTGGAACAAAATGGAAAACTTTTTCTTTGAGAAATTTTTTCAAAAAAGCTTTTATGGGGACGGACGTATTTTAACGTTTCTTATTTTGGGGGAATCATGTATAATGGAAATGAAACATCAGTGACAAACTATGACATGGGAAAAGGAAGAGAAAACAATGAAACATAGAATAAAAATCCTGCTGCTTGCAGTTCTGATCGCAGCGCTCTGCAACTGTATGCTGATGATCGGGATGACCAAAACGAAAGAGAAGAATACCATTCCAAAAGATGCAAGCCTGATCTGCGAAGAAACCGTATCGCCGAACAAGGACTATATTACGGATGAAAAAGACCTGGTAAATTATACCGTGCGCGTCTATCAGGAAAAAAACAACGACATCATCGTCTATGCGGAATCCAATTCGCCGCTGTTCGATGAAGCACAGTACATCGTAATATGCGACCACGCCATCACTGCCGACGATGTCCATATCAAATGGACAACCCTCATGGGCAGCACCGAAGCGAGCGAGAAAGATGAGATCGGACTCGCACACGTTTCGATCTCAAAAGACGGGGAAGTGTTCAATGAAAAGACGATCAGCTTTGTGGCGAAAGCGGTGAATGCGGTTACGGATGTGATAGGGTAAAGAAAATAGGATAACAAAAAAGAAACGGGCAACTCCCTCTGCATGAGACGATTAACTTTACAAGAAAAGAAAAAAATATCCCCCCACCCGGCTTGTGAGAGCCTGAAATATCAAATATAATGAACGAACAGTACATGGATCAGGCGCGCAGATCATGGGAGTACAAAGCAAAAAAGCGGTCAGTCCGGGTAAAAACGGTCTGAAAATGGGAGGAAAAGGATGAAAAAGAAAATATTATCTTTGATGCTGATGGTGTCTCTTGCAGCATCCCTTGCGGCATGCGGTCAGGACAGCGGGAAAAACAGCAACAGTACAGATTTGTCGAAAACAGAGACGGAAGCTTCTTCCGGCCAGACAGGGGAGGAAGAGACGACCCTGGTTTACGGTTCTGCTGATTATACCAGGATTAATCCGGCGATGGATGAGCACGGTGAAATTAATCTACTGCTGTTCAACGGACTGACCGCACACGATGCGGATGACAACATTGTTCCGGGTCTGGCAGAAAAATGGGAGTACGATGCAGAAACCTGCACCTACACCTTTCATATCCGGGACGGCATCCAATGGCATGATGGAGAAAAATTTACGGCGGACGATGTGAAATTCACCATCGAAGCGATCATGGATCCGGAAAACGGATCTGAAAATGCACCAAATTATGAGGATGTAGAAGAGATTACAGTTATAGATGACAGCACCGTTTCCTTCCGCCTTTCCGAGCCGAACGTGGCTTTCCTGGAATACATGACGATGGCCATCCTGCCGAAGCACCTGCTGGAAGGTGAAAATATGCAGGAGTCGGATTTCTTCCGAGCACCGGTCGGAACAGGTCCGTACAAGCTGGAAAGCTGGGATGAAGGCCAGTCGATCGTTCTGACAAAAAATGAAAATTATTACCTCGGTGCACCAAAGATTGACAAGGTCATTTTCAAAATTGTACCGGATGATAATGCACAGGCAATGCAGCTGGAATCCGGCGAACTGGATCTGGCGCTGCTTGACCCGAAAAATGCACAGAATTTCAAAGAAAAAGACGGTTTTACCTGCTACGATATGACAACGGCAGATTACCGCGGAATTTTATTTAACTTTGCAAATGATTACTGGACGAAAAACAGAGACATCATTCCGGCGGTATGCTATTCTATTGACCGTCAGGCGATCATTGATTCTGTACTTCTTGGCGAGGGAATGCCGGCATACAGTCCTCTGCAGCGTAACATTTATAATAACGAAAATGTAGAACATTATGATTACAATCCGGAAAAAGCACAGGAAATTCTGGAAGCGGCCGGATGCACCAGAAACAGCGATGGTTTCTATGAGCGGGACGGCGAAGAAATCGGTTTTGTCATCAGCGTGATGTCCGGTGAGCAGGACCGCATTGATATTGCCCAGGCAGCAGCACAGCAGCTCCGGGAAACCGGAATCAACTGTACCGTAGAAATTCCGGCACAGATGGACTGGGGCGGACAGATGGCCTGTCTGATCGGCTGGGGAAGCCCGTTCGATGCGGACGATCATACATATAAGGTTTTCGGCACGGACAAAGGGGCGAATTATTCGAGCTATTCCAATGAAAAAGTAGATGAGTATCTGTCTCTTGCCCGCCAGAGTGACGATCCGGAAGTGCGGAAAGAATATTACGGAAAATTCCAGGAAGAACTGGCAGAAGATCCGGCCTATGCATTCATCTGTTATATTGATGCAAATTATGTAGCGGACTCCGGCATTCAGGGAATTTCTGAGGATACCGTACTTGGCCATCACGGCGTTGGTATTTTCTGGAATATTCAGGACTGGACAATGACAGAATAAATAAAGAAAAAGCAGACGAAGGGGGTATGTTTACCCCCTTTTTGTCCGTACAGGAGAAAAACAGAATGGAAGAACGATTAAAGGTGGAGCATCTTTCGGTCAGCTTTTTTACCGATGAAGGGGAAGTGCAGGCAGTTCGGGATGTCAGCTTTTCCTTGCAGGCGGGAGAGGTGCTTGCTGTGGTTGGCGAGTCAGGCTGCGGAAAAAGTGTACTTTGTAAAAGCATTATGAAGCTGCTGCCGGAGAATGCGAAGATCAAAAACGGAAAGATCTTGGTCAATGGCGAAGATCTTGCAGGCTGCGGGGAGCGCAGAATGCGGGAGCTGCGGGGAAAGCTGTTTTCGATGGTGTTTCAGAACCCGATGACGTCCCTGAACCCGACGATGACCGTCGGAGCGCAGATTGCAGAGGCAGTACGGGTGCATCAAAAAGGCATGGGAAAAGAAGCAGTGGAACAAAGAGTGACAGAACTGATGCAGCTGGTGGGGATTGAGCAGGCGAAGGAGCGGAAAAAAGCATATCCGTACCATTTTTCCGGCGGAATGCGGCAGAGAATCGTACTGGCGATTGCACTGGCGGGAAATCCGGAAATTTTGTTTGCGGATGAACCGACAACGGCGCTGGATGTGACGATTCAGGCACAAATTCTGGATCTGTTGCGGGAAATCCAGAAAAAACTCGGAACGGCAACCGTTTTTGTCACACATGACCTCGGCGTCGTGGCACGGATTGCAGACCGGGTAGCGGTCATGTACGCAGGAAAAATCGTAGAGATCGGGACCGTGGATGAGATTTTTTATGATCCCCGCCATCCGTATACGTGGGGACTTCTGCGTTCGATCCCGTCATTTTCGAGGGGGAAGGAAAGCCTGCCGGTCATACCGGGAATGCCGCCGTCTCTTCTCCATCCCCCAAAGGGAGATGCTTTTGCCAGCCGCAATGACTATGCGCTGGAAATTGATTTTGAGGAGGAGCCGCCGATGTTCCGGATCACAGACAGCCATTATGCGGCAACGTGGCTGCTGGATGCGAGAGCACCGAAGGTTGTTCCGCCGATAGGAGAAAACGGAAATGAAAGATAAAATTTTACTGGATGTGTGTCATCTGACTCATATTTTTCCGTTGTCCGGAAAAACAGCGGTAAAAGCGGTCGATGATGTGTCGTTTCAAATTCGAAAAGGAGAAATTTTTGGTCTTGTAGGAGAATCCGGTTCCGGAAAATCCACGGTGGCACGCTGTGTAATGAATGTTTACAAGCCGTATGCCGGGCATATTTATTATAAAAATGTGGATACCTGTGACAGAGGGCAGTTTCGGAAAAATAAAAAAATGCTGCAGACAACGCGCCAGATGATTTTTCAGGATTCCGGTTCCAGTCTGAATCAGAGAATGAAGGTCTGCGATATCATTGAGGAGCCGATGCGAGTGCAGAGAATCCGGCCGCTGCGCGGAAGCTATCAGGAGGAAGCAAAGTTTCAGATGAAGTATGTAGGTCTGGATCCGGAATATCTGAAAAAGTATCCGGGTGAATTGTCCGGCGGACAGCGGCAGCGCGTTGCGATTGCACGGGCTCTGACGATGGAGCCGGAGCTTCTGGTAGCAGATGAGCCGATTGCATCGCTGGACGCGTCGATCCAGGCGCAGATTGTGAATCTGTTCCGTCATCTGCAGAAGGAGCACGGTTTTTCGTTCCTGTTTATTGCGCATGATCTGGATATGGTCGAATTTCTGTGTGACAGAGTAGGTGTGATGTATCATGGAAAGCTGGTGGAAACCGGTCCGGCGCGAGCCGTGTTTGAAAATCCGCTGCATCCGTATACGAAAGCACTGATCGCGGCCATTCCGATTCCGGATCCGCGAAGGGAAAGAGCGCGAGCTGTACCGGATTTTTCCAATACAGAATTTCCCCGGACGGGAACACTGCGGGAAGTGGAAAAAGATCATTTTGTGCTGATGGAGGGAGGCGATGCAGGATGAAAAGCCGGAACAGAGTGCTTTACTATGGAAAAAAAGCAGCGGCATTTCTGGCAAGTGTTCTGCTGCTGTCTGTGCTCGTATTTTATATTTCAAGGCTTGCGCCGGGAGATTCGCTGGTATCATATTACGGAGACCGCGTGGAAAAAATGACGCCCGAAGAAAGAGCGTGGGCCGAAGAAAAATTGGGATTGAAGGATCCCATTTCCGTACAGTATATCCGCTGGGCAGGCAATGCGCTGCATGGGAATTTCGGAATTTCGTACAAATATAAAATGGATGTAACGCGCGTGATCGAGGGAAGAATTGGAAATACGCTGGTGCTTGGCGGCATTGGGTTTCTGCTGATTTTCACCCTCGCGCTGCTTCTTGGAATTCTCTGTGCATGGAAGGAAGATACATGGCTGGACCGCATCATCTGTAAGGTGGGAACCATCACGGGATGTATTCCGGAATTCTGGCTGTCGCTGCTTCTGATTCTTGTTTTTTCCATGCAGCTCAAATGGCTGCCGAGTTCCGGTGCCTACTCTGTTGGAAAACAGGCAGATTTTTCTGACCGTGTCTGTCATCTGATCCTGCCGATGACGGTCGTAGTGCTGAGTCATTTGTGGTATTACGCATACATGATCCGCAATAAAATTCTGGATGAAGTGCGGGAAGAGTATGTGCTTCTGGCAAGAGCCAAGGGGCTGAAACGAAAGACGGTTCTGTTCCGGCATTGCCTGCGGAATACGATTCCGTCGTATCTTGGCATCATGGCCATTTCTGTTCCGCATGTGCTGGGGGGAACCTATATTGTAGAAACGGTTTTCTCGTATCCCGGTATCGGAACGCTGGCGTATGAGAGCGCACGGTACAAAGATTACAATCTTCTGATGCTGCTTTGCCTGATGTCCGGAATCGTTGTGATTCTGTGCAATATGGCGGCACAGATCATCAACGAGAGAATTGATCCGCGGATGCGGGAGAAAGAAGCGGCAGAAACATCGGAGGTAATGATGCTGTGACAGAAAAAACACAATTATTTCAATTTGCAGGAGAGAGGCCTGCAGAAAAAACAGAAGCAGAAAAAAAGAAAAAATGGTATCAGGACCGGCCGGTGGCAGCAGGGCTTTTTCTGGGTCTTCTTGTGCTGGGCTGCCTTTTCTGTCGGCAGATCATGACGAAGGATCCCTCATATATGGATCTGAAAAACTGTTCCGTCATGCCGTGCCGGGAATTTCTGTTTGGAACCGATACGATGGGAAGAGATATTTTCTCGATGATCTGGTACGGCGGCAGAATATCGCTGGCGATCGGTCTGCTTTCTACGCTGATTTCCACTGTGATTGCCGTTCTCTTCGGCGCAGTCAGCGGATGTGCACCGGCGTGGCTGGACGCACTTCTGATGCGGCTGACCGAGATCTTTTTGTCGGTGCCGAATCTTCTTCTTGTCATTTTTCTTCTGGCCGCTGCGGGAAAATCCAATGTGATTACGATTTCTGCCGTGATCGGAATGACAAGCTGGACAAGCATTACAAAGGTTGTGCGGACCGAAGTACGGCAGATCCGGAACAGTGAATACGTGATTGCGTCGCGCTGTATGGGAGGCAGTTTTTTCTATATTTTATGGCACCATCTGGCACCGAACTTTTTTTCGTCTATTATGTTTATGGTGGTTATGAACATCCGAAGTGCGATTGTAGCAGAATCCACACTGAGTTTTATGGGAATCGGTCTTCCGCTGGAGGTGATTTCCTGGGGCAGCATGCTGTCACTTTCGGAAAAAGCGCTGATGACAAAGGCATGGTGGATCATTCTGATCCCGGGTGTTTTTCTGATTGTGACGCTGCTTAGTTTTACAAGCATTGGAAATTATCTGCGAAAGCAGGCAAACAGAAAACAGAGAAATCTGTGAGCTGTTCAGAGAGGCTGCGGTCTGTGGGGAATCCCTGCAGACTGCAGCTTTTTTGTCTTGCAATCAAATACAGGGATTGCTATAGTGAAAAGCAGAAAGAGTATTTTAATACCTAAAAACAGCGGGAGGAGAAGGAAATGCTGAAGAGTCAGGAAATGCGGAAACTTGCACCGGAGATGGATCCGCTCCGGATTGGAACAGGATGGAAAAAAGAGGATCTTGAAAAACCGCAGATTATGGTGGAGAGTACGTACGGGGACAGCCACCCGGGAAGCGGCCACTTGAATCTGCTGGTCGAGGAAGTGCGGAAAGGCGTTGCGGAAGCGGGGGGCTTCGGGGCGCGGTATTTCTGCACCGACATCTGTGACGGCGAGAGCCAGGGAACGGACGGCATCAACTACAGTCTTGCGAGCCGCGAGATGATCGCCAATATGATCGAGATCCACGCGAATGCGACACCGTTTGACGGCGGCGTCTATCTGTCGAGCTGCGACAAGGGTATGCCGGGCAATCTGATCGGCCTTGCGCGTGTCAATATTCCGGCGGTTGTTGTGCCGGGCGGAACGATGAATGCGGGACCGGAGATGCTGACACTGGAGCAGCTTGGCATGTACAGCGCAAAATTTGAGCGCAGTGAGATCGACGAGGAGAAGCTCGACTGGGCGAAATGCAATGCCTGCCCGAGCTGCGGTGCCTGTTCGTTTATCGGAACGGCATCCACGATGCAGATCATGGCGGAGGCACTCGGCCTCGCCCTGCCTGGAAGCGCTCTGATGCCGGCGACAAGCCCGGATCTTCTGGCATATGCACGGGAGGCAGGCCGCCAGGCGGTAAAACTGGCACAGATGGAGCATATGCGGCCAAGCGATCTTGTGACGAAAGAGAGTTTTGAGAATGCGATTCTTGTCCACGCGGCAATTTCGGGAAGCACAAACTGCCTGCTGCACATCCCGGCCATTGCGCATGAGTTCGGCATCGAGATCACCGGCGACACATTCGATCGTCTGCACCGCAACGCGCGGTATCTGCTCGATGTCCGCCCGGCAGGAAGATGGCCGGCAGAGTGCTTCTATTATGCGGGCGGCGTTCCGGCGATTATGGAAGAAATCAAAGATCATCTGCATCTCGATGTGATGACAGTGACCGGAAAGACACTGGGTGAAAATCTGGCGGAGCTTCGTGAAAATGGATTTTATGAGAAGTGCAGCGGATGGCTCGCAAAATTTAATGAGCGGTATGGAACTTCAATTACAAAAGAAGATATTATCCGCCCGTATGACAAGGCGATCGGAACGGACGGCAGCATCGCTGTTCTGCGCGGAAACCTTGCGCCGGAGGGAGCCGTCATCAAGCACACGGCCTGCCCAAAAGAAATGTTCCACGCCGTCCTCCGTGCCCGACCGTTCGACAGCGAGGAGGAGTGCCTCGATGCCGTGCTGAAACATAAGGTTCAGAAAGGCGACGCCGTCTTCATCCGCTACGAAGGCCCGAAAGGCAGCGGTATGCCGGAGATGTTCTATACTTCCGAGGCAATCAGCAGCGACAAAGAGCTTGGAAAGAGCATCGCGCTTATCACCGACGGCCGTTTTTCCGGCGCCTCCACCGGCCCGGTTATCGGCCACTGCAGTCCCGAAGCTGTAGACGGCGGCCCGATCGCACTCGTCGAGGAAGGGGATTTGATTGAGATTGATGTGAAGGAACGAAAACTTAACATCATCGGAATCGCCGGTGAGCGCAAGTCCATGGAAGAAATCGATGCGATCTTAAAAGAACGCCGCCAAAACTGGAAACCGCGCGAGCCGAAATACAAAAAAGGCGTACTCCGTCTTTTCAGCCTCCACGCAGCAAGCCCGATGAAAGGGGCGTATCTGGAGTACTAAAAATACTTGCGTTTTTCTGGGATGGTCTTTAGAATTTAAGGCAGAGCAAAAAATGGAGGAAGGAGCAACAGAAAAACAAGTGAAAGAAAATACCTAAAAAACAAACGGTTCCTGTATAATGTTGCATCTCTTCAGAAAATGGTCGGAAGTCCAGATTCTGTACAGAAGAATGTGGTGCTGGAGAACAATTCGCTGTCGGCGGAGCAGATTACCGGTGTGGAAAACCGAAAGAGCAAGGCAGGCGAAGCCGTTCTTCCGGTACTGCGCAGTGTTTCGCTGTTTCTTCTCGGGCTGCTTGGCGTGCTTCTGATTCTGCTGACGCTGCTTGTGATTGCGGCGGAGGCGGCGCGGATCATCTGCCTTGGACCGGCGGCAAAGAAACAGCAGAAGGAGCGGCCGGGCAGGCGGATCCGGAGAACGGAAGCAAGAATTTACCAGTATCTTTGTCTGTGGGGCATAGATGCCGGTCTTGGCTGGAAAACAGCAGCAACCGATGCAGAACTCGCCCGCAGATTTCCGGCGATCGAGCCAGGCGAATATACGCGTGTCTGCCATCTGATCGAGAAACATATCTACGGTGAGATTCTGCTGTCTCCTTATGAGGAACGTACGCTGAACCATTTTCTGGAAAAGCTGATGGAGCCGGTACCGGGCTGCAGCTGGAAAATGCGGCTGAAGCTGCGCTATGCGTGTCTGCGCCGTGTGAATACGAAGAAAAAGAAGAGAAAGCACAGCGCTTTCCAGCAAAAATAAGGGTTAGGAAAACAAATAAAAGGAGGGTTTTACCATGAAATTTGTAACATTTAATATTCGCTGTGATTTTGGCCAGGATGGAGCCAATAATTTTATCTACCGCAGACCGCTGATTCTGGAAAAAATCAGACAGGAAAAGCCGGATATCATCGGTTTTCAGGAGGTACTGCCGCATGTGGCTGCCTGGCTGAAGGAAAATCTGACAGAATATTACATTGCCGGATGTGGAAGAGAAAAGGATCTGACCGGTGAGGCAATGATCATTGCCTATCGGAAAGAACGTTTTCAGAGTGTGAGCCTGGAAACCTTCTGGCTGTCACCGACACCGTACGTGCCGGGATCCCGCTATCCGGTACAGAGTATGTGCCCGCGTACTGCGACGGATGTGGTATTTGAGGATATGGAGACCGGAAAAGTGTTCCGCGTCATCAACACCCATCTGGATCACGAGTGCGCCGGGGCGAGAAAGCTTGGCCTGGAGCAGATTCTCGCACATCTGAGAGCAGAGAAAGCATTTGCCGATGTGCCGGTGATTCTTAGCGGCGACTTCAATGCCGAGCCGGACAGCGAAGAGATGAAACCGCTGAGGGAAACTGCCGGTCTTGTGAATGCGACGGAAGGAATCGGCATTACCTTCCACAACTATCATCGCGATGATCCGAACGATCCGCAGTGCTCGATTGACTACATCATTCTCAAAGGGGACTGGGAACTGAAAAAGGTGGAAAAATGGACGGAGCAGAAGGACGGTGTGTGCCTTTCTGATCATTATCCGATCTGTGCGGAACTTATTTAAAATATGGATGCAAGAGGCGGCCGCCGGGAGAAAAATCTTCTGGCGGCGTTTTTTTACGATAGTTATAGGAAAAACTTATAACAAGTCAAAGAAAAAAGGGAATATACAAACGCCGCATTTTCTGTTATGATAGGTTACGTTACAAAACCTATCAGATTAGTATAGAAAGAAAAATTACGAAATAACAGGAGATTATTCATATGGCAAGAGGAATTGACACAAAATGTATCCATTTAGAAGAGGACGAGGGACAGTGTAGCCACTACGGCGCACTCAGCTACCCGATTTATCAGACCGCAACGTATGCGCATCCGGGCGTAGGACAGAGCACCGGATTTGATTACAGCAGACTGCAGAACCCGACCAGAGAGCATCTGGAGAAGATGGTGGCTGTGCTGGAAAACGGAATTGATGCGTTTGCATTAAGCTCCGGCATGGCAGCGATCTCACTTCTGATGGAGCTGTTCCGCCCGGGAGACCACATCATTGCGGATTCCGATTTGTACGGCGGAAGCATTCGTCTGTTCCACCATGTGAACGAGAAAAACGGCGTCGAATTTTCCGGCATCGACTGCTGCCGTGATGACGTGGAAAGCTATGTGAAAGAAAATACAAAAGCCATCTACATCGAGACCCCGACGAACCCGATGATGAACGTAACCGACATCCGAAAGATGGCGGATATTGCAAAACGCCACAACCTGATTCTGATCGTGGACAACACCTTCATGTCTCCGTACTTCCAGAACCCGCTCGATCTCGGCGCGGATGTTGTCATCCACAGCGGCACGAAATACTTAAGCGGCCACAATGATACGCTGGCAGGCTTTATCGTGACAAACCGTGAAGACATTCAGGAAAAACTGCGTTTCCTGATTAAGACAACAGGTGCAGGTCTTGCTCCGTTTGACTGCTGGCTGGTGCTGCGCGGCATGAAAACTTTAGGCATCCGCATGGAGCGTTCCCAGGAGAATGCAGAGCAGATCGCTGCATGGCTGCAGAAGCAGAAAGCAGTCACAAGAGTGATCTATCCGGGACTGCCGGATCACCCGGGCCATGAGATTATGAAAAAACAGGCAAGAGGCTTCGGTGCTATGCTGACAATCCAGCTCGAGAGCAAAGAGTTTGCCCTTGCCATTCTGGAGAAGGTAAGAATGATCCGTTTCGCAGAGAGCCTCGGCGGCGTGGAGACACTCGTTACGTATCCGACGACGCAGACACATGCCGATGTGCCGAAGGAAATCCGTGAGCGGAACGGAATTACGGAGAGCACCCTTCGCTTCTCCGTCGGAATTGAAAATATCGAGGACCTGATCGGCGAGCTTGAGAAGGTTTTTGCAGAAATTGAGGAAGAGAAAAATGACGGAAAGAAATCTTGATTTTGACAGAATCATCAACCGAAAAAATACAGACTGTTTAAAATATGACTTCGCAGTAAAACGCGGTATGCCAGCTGACGTGCTGCCGCTGTGGGTGGCGGACATGGACTTTGAGACATCCTCCTACATCGAGGATGCGCTGGTGGAGCGTGTAAAAATGGGCATTTACGGCTACAGCGATGCGCAGACTCCATATTTTGAGGCAGTTGCGGGGTGGATGAAACGCCATCACAACTGGGAGCCGAAAGAAGAATGGCTGATCAAAACGCCAGGCGTTGTGTTTGCACTTGCGATGGCAGTCAAAGCTTACACCGCGCCTGGGGATGCCGTGCTGATCCAGTCACCGGTTTACTATCCATTTTCGGAAGTCATTGCGGATAACGGCAGAAGAGTTGTCAGCAGCACGCTGGTGCTCGGCGATGATAACCGCTATCACATGGATGTGGCGGATTTCGAGGAGAAGCTGAAAGCTGAAAACGTGAAGCTCTTTTTCCTCTGCAATCCGCACAACCCGGTCGGAAGAGTCTGGACGAAAGAGGAGCTGACGGCAATCGGAGATCTCTGCATAAAGTATGGCGTGACGGTTGTAAGTGATGAGATCCACGGAGATTTCATCTTCAAAGGCGAGCATCAGGTGTTTGCCGCAATCAAAAAAGAATACGAGGATATCACGATCACCTGCACGGCACCGAGCAAGACGTTCAATCTGGCAAGTATGATGATGTCGAATATCTTTATCGCCAACCCGGAACTCCGTGCAAAATTCCGGAAACAGCTTGACGCAGCCGGAACGAGCCAGCTTGGCGTGATGGGGCTGGTGGCATGCGAGACGGCATATAACAAGGGCGAGGAGTGGTATGAGGCAATGCTTTCCTATGTGAAGGCAAATGCAGAATTTACAAAGCAGTATGTGGAGGAGCAGCTTCCGGGCGTGAAGATGATCGACCTGGAGGGAACATATCTCGTATGGCTCGATTTTCGCGAGACGGGGCTATCCGTTGATGAACTGGAAGACCTGATTATCAACAAGGCGAAGCTGTGGCTTGACAGTGGCAAAATCTTCGGAGACTGCGGACGCGGTTTCCAGCGGATCAACATTGCCTGCCCGCGCGCAACCCTGACCGAGGCACTGGAGCGGATTCGGGATGCAATGAAAAGCAGATAAAGCCACACCGATGAGATGCGTAGCATTTTGGAAGTTGGCTCTGAACAGTGACGAAAACATGTTGAAAAGGCGCAGCTTACGGAACATCTTTTTGGGAGATATGATTTTTTTTGTGTCTCCGGTAGAGAAAGAAGAAAGCTGCGCCTCCGCATATCAAAACGAGTACTTTCACCGGAATCTGATATACCGGATACACAGAGGTATAAATGCAATGATATTCTGGCGAAGAAACTTCGCTTTCCTCAGCAGGGCTCGGGCTCCAGGAAAAAGATGCCAGAATTCGAAAATATTTTTTATCAGAAGAAAACTGGCTATAAGGAAGATAAAAATCTGGGTTTCCAGGCGTTGTGATTTTCCGTTCCAGCGTCCAGGGTTCTTCCGTGCTGTTCCGAGTCCACAATTCTGCTTTTTCTAATTCAAAAAGATACATCAGTGGATCTGTCTCCAGACGGATAAAGTCTTCTTTCGCAGTTCTTACCTGGGTTATATTTTGAAAATCGAAAACTGTCTGATATAACAAAGAACGATCTGATTTTTCCTGATAGGTGAGTACATTTGCGGCATACAGATCTTGGAAACTTTTTGTCTTTTCAGATCGTTTAAAAAAATAGAAATCGATAGGTTTGGAAGAAGTTTTTCGATACTCGTTTTCTAAACTGGATTCTATTGGCGAAGCATTTTCTGGTACGTTTTCTTTTAAAAAAGAGCACAATACCGTATCGTCATTTTCGAATGCAGTGTCTGCTTTGACTGGAACAGAAAAACAGAATAACAGGGTGAAAAATAAAAATTTGATTTTTTTCATAATGAGTTACCTCTTATTTATGGCTTTATTCAGTTGATGCCGGATTTAAAAGTTTTTTTGAATGGTTGTTCTGTACTTTTTGTTCCTGCAATTCCTAAAACATTCATAATCTGCCCGTTTTTCTACGAGTAATGGCGACTTGCTCATGATTTTACTTAAATTACTTGAAAATACCTTAAACACAATTTGCCTATCAGAGAAATTTGTGCTTCTGGATAGGCAAATTGTTACTTTGAAAGAGTAATTAGAAATTAAATGTACTTGTATGTGGTGAATGAAAGTTTAATAACTTAGGTTCATTGTTTTATATGCAGTATAGGCTGTTCCTGATGGAGAGTAGCTAATTCCACCACCGTTGTAGGAAAAAGAGATACTGTAGCCGGTTTTCTGGGGATTATATAAGTATCCCATTACAATTCTTTTATCACTGCTATTACCTGCAGTAGCGTGACAGTATGTAACACCTTTAAGCTTCATGGCATAGTCGGGTGTTCCTAGTTGACTCCCTGAAAATTCAGCACCAGATAATTGCTGATTATTTGCAGTAAGAGTTCCACCGACTTTCCAATCGTTCATAGTATTATCTTTGTACCATAATTTTCCACCATATTCATACGGTCTCATAGCAGCGCCTAATTGAAAAGAAAAACTGTCTTTTCCGCGAGGTTGTTTATTAGAAGTAAACTCGTATGTTGGATAGATATAAATGGTTGATGCATTTTTAAAAGCTGATGCAGTAAAGGAAATACCGGTTAAAGTTTCGCTACTGAGTATCGATATTTGATTTTCGATATTTGAATTAATATATTCAAAATGTTTACCTCCACTTTTTAAGTCATCCACAATGAACTGCATGACGTCATCATCCAGCTTTTCTATTTCCTTTTGTGGCATTCCGGTTTTTAATAGATATGCTTTGTTAGATAGAACAACATTATTATCTGCCTTTACATTGCAAATTACCATATTTAAGGACAGAATACAACAAATAAAAAATGCAAGACATGTTTTTAATTTTTTCATGATGAGTGGTCTCCTTTCATAAGTATTGTTGGATGGTTTTAGTTTTTTATTTATCCTTAGATTAGTGCACTATCTGAAAAGTAAATTCGTTCGTTAATATGGATGATAAAATAGAAAATTAATAAAAATGCTTGTAATTATTATATAAATATATGAAAAATAAATCAATAGTCAAAAAACATATAAATAAATATATGAATTTGTAAAAAACAACGATTTTGTAAAAAGAATGTAATTTTAGAGAGATATATACGTATAAAAAAATAAAACGTGATTTTAATTTGCAGTGATATGGATTCTATGATATAGTGTGGTAAAGTGATGCTGTGAAAAAAAACAAAACCCCGTCGGCAAACAAGGCGGGTAGCGCAGGAAAGGGGATCATAACAATGTATATTACATGCCTGGATGTAGAAGGAGTACTGGTACCGGAGATCTGGATCGCGTTTGCGGAGGCAAGCGGAATCCCGGAGCTCAAAAAAACGACACGCGACGAGCCGGATTACGATAAACTGATGAGATGGAGACTTGGAATCTTAAAAGAGCACGGCCTTGGACTGAAAGAAATTCAGGCTACGATTGAAAAGATCGACCCGCTGCCGGGCGCAAGAGAGTTCCTCGACGAGCTGCGCACCTTCTCCCAGGTGATCCTGATCAGCGACACCTTTACGGAGTTTGCCGCACCGCTGATGAAAAAACTGGGCTATCCGACGCTGTTCTGCAACTCTCTGGAAGTAGCAGACAACGGAGAGATCACAGGTTTTAAGATGAGAGTCGAGCAGTCGAAGCTCACTACCGTAAAAGCACTGCAGTCCATCGGATTTGAGACGATCGCAAGCGGTGATTCCTACAATGACCTTGGCATGATTCAGGCAAGCAAAGCAGGATTTCTGTTCCGCTCGACCGACAAAATTAAAGCCGACTATCCGCAGATTCCGGCGTATGAGACGTATGAGGAGCTGCTTGGTGCGATCAAAAAGGCAATGGAGGAGAAGTAAACAAAAAAGGTGATTTCCGGAGGCTGCGACGAACGGTCAGGAAAACAGAAATATGGGGGTTTTATTACATGAGAAGAAGAATTCAGGTAGAAGCAGAAAAACCACAATTCTGCGTCACAACAGGAATTACATTTGCACAGGCGGATGCCTGGTTTGGAAACACGGTGCAGGATTTGAAGCTGGATTTGATTTACCCGCGGGATAACACCAGAAAATATCCGTGTGTGGTATGGATTTGCGGAGGGGCCTGGATCCAGATGGACCGCTCGGCACATCTTGCCTATCTGTCCGTACTGGCACAGCAGGGATTCGTTGTTGCATCGGTAGAATACCGCACAAGCAATGAGGCAAAATTTCCGGCGCCGCTGCAGGATGTGAAAGCAGGAATTCGTTATCTGCGTGCACATGCCGATCGCTTCAACATTGATCCGGACCGCATCGGTGTGATGGGAGAGTCTGCGGGCGGTTATCTGACCTGCATGGCAGCGCTTGCGACAGATCCCGTTTATGATGTGGGAGAAAATCTGGAATATTCCAGTGCCGTACAGGCCGCCTGCCCGTGGTACCCGCCGACCGATTTCCGCGGATTCCCGTACAGTGATCCGGAGCAGTGTGCGGCATCTCCGGAATCCCTTCTGATGGGCAAAAACGTGATGCGCCATCCGGAAGAAGCACTCGCATGCTGTCCGGTCAGCTTCGTGACAAAAGCCGCACCGCCGTTTCTGATTATTCACGGAGAGGATGACCATACTGTTCCGTTCGGACAGGGAGAGGAACTGCACGACGAACTGGAAAAAGCGGGATGTGACGTCACACTGCTTTCGATCGAGGATGCCGACCACGCAGATCTTCGTTTCTTCCAGAAGGAAGTGTGGGACGAAATCTGTGCGTTCTTCCGCGCAAAACTGTAAAAGAAGCAAAAGCAGAGTGAAAGTCCAGGAGATTTTCGCTCTGTTTTTTGATTGTTTGGGAGAATCTGTGGTGCAGCATTTTTTGCAGGATAAAGTCTACCCATCGGAGTTCTTTCCGTGTATAATGAATACAGGAAAGATCACAATGTGAACAGGAAGGAGGCCGCCATGGGAAGATTTTTAAATCCGGGAAATGAAGCATTTTCGGAAGTCATTCATTCAGAAATCTATGTAGATAAAACACCGCTTCTGGAATATACCAACAGAGTGATCAGTACTACATCAAAATTTATCTGCAGCAGCCGTCCGAGGCGTTTCGGAAAGTCAATCACAGCGGAGATGCTGTCGGCATATTACAGCAAAGGCAGTGATTCCAGAGAACTGTTTGCGGACTATGCGATTCATAAGGCGGAGTCCTTTGAAAAACATCTGAACCAGTATGATGTGATTCATTTTGATGTCCAGTGGTGCATGATGGATGCCGGAAATGCGGATTGCGTTGTGGAATATATCAATAACGGAATTCTGCAGGAACTGAAGGAAAAATACGGAGAACTGATTCCGGATACTGTGAAGACGGTTTATGGGGCGATGTCCTATATTAAGGCTGCTGCGGGAAACAAATTTGTTGTCATCATCGATGAATGGGATGTACTGATCCGAGATGAAGCGCAGAACCATAAAGTGCAGGAAGAATATATTGATTTTTTAAGAGGCATGTTCAAAGGATCGGAACCGTCAAAATATATTGCACTGGCGTATCTGACAGGAATTCTGCCGATCAAGAAATTAAAGACACAGTCCGCCCTCAACAATTTCGAAGAATTCACCATGCTGGATGCAGGAAGAATGGCACCGTATGTTGGCTTTACAGAAGCGGAAGTGCATGATTTATGCGACCGGTACGGACAGAACTATGAACAGGTGAAATCATGGTATGATGGATATTCTCTGGAAGGGTATCAGGTATATAATCCCAAAGCCGTTGTCAGCCTGATGCTGAACGGAAAATATAAAAGCTACTGGTCCAATACCGGCAGCTATGAAGCAATCGTGCCACTGATTAACATGAATTTCGACGGACTGAGGGCAGCTATCATAGAAATGATGTCGGGGGCCGCCGTGGATGTGGATGTGACGTCTTTCCAGAATGATACTGTAAGCTTTGCCAACCGGGATGATATACTGACGTATTTGATCCATCTCGGATATCTGGCTTACGATCAGGACAGGCAGCAGGTTTTTATTCCGAATGAGGAAATCAGACATGAACTAAACAATGCGGTGAAACGCAACAAATGGAATGAAATGATTACTTTTCAGAAGGAATCCACAGATCTGCTGGATGCAACCCTGGATATGGATGAAAAAGCGGTAGCGGATGGCGTAGAGAGAATTCATCAGGAGTACAGTTCGGTGATCCAATATAATGATGAAAATTCCCTGAGCAGCGTGCTTACGATAGCATATTTAAGCTCTATGCAGTATTATTTCAAACCGATAAGAGAGCTGCCGGCTGGGCGCGGTTTTGCAGATTTTGTTTATCTTCCGAAACCGGAATACAAAACAAGTTATCCGGCGCTGCTGGTAGAACTTAAGTGGAACAAAAGCACAGATACAGCTATGGAACAGATCCGGGACAAAAAATATCCGGATTCTATTCTGGAATACACAGGAGATCTTCTTCTTGTGGGGATCAACTATAATAAAAGGACGAAAGAACATGAATGCAGGATTGAAAAGATAAAAAAATAGAAAACAAAATGCAGAGAAGAAAAACGTCATACTATGGATGAGGGATTCATGGTATGACGTTTTTGCAAACATTTGAGTCGATCCGAAACAGGAATGAACGATTAGATTTTAGAAATTTTTTTCAAAAAAGTCCTTGATCGGTAGCAACTCCCGGGTGATAAACTAAAGCTACAAAGACAGGGAAATAACAAAATATCACACATCAAAATAAAACAGGGAGGTTATGATGATGAATTTTACATTAAGCAATCAGGTGCAGATCCCGGCAGTGGGAATCGGAACTTTTATGATGACACCGGATCAGGCAGAGCAGGCGGTTGTGGACGCATTAGCATGCGGATACCGCATGATTGATACTGCACAGGCTTATATGAACGAGCGTGCAGTTGGGCGCGGAGTTAAAAGATCCGGGGTGGCAAGAGAGGACATTTTCATCTCGACCAAAATATGGGCGAGCCAGTATCTGACAGAGGGAACGGTAGAAAAGAGCCTGGAACTGCTTGGAACCGACTACATCGATCTGATGTTTATCCATCAGCCGGCAGGCGACTTCATGGCAGGCTACCGCAAACTGGAAAAAGCGTACAAAGAGGGCAAAATCAAAGCTATCGGTATTTCCAATTTCCAGGGTGAAAAGTTGAAAAAACTGCTGGAAGAGTGCGAAATCAAACCGCATGTGATCCAGATGGAAGCGCATCCGTATTACCGCGATGAGGAGACTATTTCCGCACTTGCTCCGTGCGGCTGCCGTGTGATGGCATGGTATCCGTTGGGACACGGTGATCATGCACTGCTTGAGGAGCCGATTGTCAAAGAACTTGCGGAAAAATATGAAAAGAGCACCGCGCAGGTGATCTTAAGATGGCACACCCAGGTTGGAAATATCGTCATCCCGGGTTCTACGAATCCGGAGCACATCAAGGCAAACCTCGATATCTTCGGTTTCGAACTGACCGACGAAGAGATGAAGAAAATGGAAGGCCTGAATAAAAACGTGCGTTACTATTACCCGGATGAGGAAAAACTGGCAGCATATGTGAATATGAAGATCGATTTGGACAGCCAGAAATAAAATAAATACGGCCTGCCAAAGATGGAAGAACATGTGTTTACTGCATTTATTTGATAAGAAAGGGAAACAAAAATGGAATATAAAGTATTGACAAATGGTATAAAAATGCCGATGGAGGGTTTTGGGGTTTTTCAGGTAAGAGATAAAGAAGAGTGCAAAGAATCTGTATTAAATGCCATCCGGGCGGGCTATCGTCTGATCGACACGGCGGCTTCTTATACAAATGAAGATGCCGTTGGGGAAGCCGTCCGTGAGGCGATTGCAGAAGGAATCTGCACCCGTGAAGAACTGTTCATCACATCCAAGATGTGGGTACAGGATATGCAGAATTATAAAATGGCAAAGAAAGCGATTGATCATTCAATTGAGACGCTGGGCGTGGAATATCTTGATCTTTATCTGCTGCACCAGGCAATGAAAGATTATTTCAGTGCATGGCGTGCTATGGAGGATGCATACAAAGAAGGAAAGTTAAGAGCCATTGGTGTTTCCAATTTTTATCCTCATGTGCTGACAAACTTCTGCGAGACCGTAGCGATCCGTCCGATGGTCAACCAGATAGAAATGCATCCGTATTTCACACAGGAGCCTGCGTTAAAAGTTATGGAAGAGTACCAGGTCGTGCCGGAGGCATGGGCACCGCTCGGCGGAGGCCGTCACAATCCGTTTGACAATGAAATGGTAAAAGAAATCGCGGCTGCACATGGAAAGACGGTAGGACAGGTTGTTCTACGCTGGAATGTACAGCGCGGCGTTGTGGTCATTCCGAAATCGGTTCACAAGACGAGAATCGAAGAGAATTTTCAGATCTGGGATTTTACACTGACCGAAGAGGAAATGCAGAGAATCAGCTCACTGGATCTCGGCTATCAGGGAACTGCGGTAAAACATTTTGATCCGGAATTTGTTAAAATGTGTAATACCAGAAAAATCCACGAATAAAACAGGGCGGTTCGTTTTCCGACTGCGGTAAGATCGTTTCCGCACAGGCAGACGTTGCGTTCCTGGACCCTTTGGGTCAGAAATAAAAGTCAAAAATAAGAAAGGCCAGAAACGCTGTGTATCGTTTGCTTCTGGCTTTTTTTTCTTGATAAAAAACGTTTCACGTACGAAACACCTGTACCGATATCTTCGTCACATATTCTTTCACAGACGCCGTTGCCAGTTCGTCGATCACTGCTTCTTTGTAGGAATACTGGCCCGTCGAAAAATGGTTCTGGTCGATCCAGTCGAAGAGGGTTTTGTAGGTGTCTTTTGAAAACGGCGCGTCGCATTCTCGTTACTTTAGCCTGCAAATAAAAAGTCAA
>NZ_QTUL01000023.1:0-14055 GCF_003435675.1 Blautia sp. AM23-13AC
AAGAAGCACATATCTGTGCAAAATCTAAATAACAGGCGTATCCGCCGATATTTTGTCTGCCGCTTAAAGCGGCCGGAAGCACGTGACTTTAGTCATGTGAGGTTCACGGAAGAGATGATGATATTGACTGGTGAGGGATGGGGAAAACAGTCTTTAGGATACTTTTTTCAGGAAGTTCACAAAATAGGTAACTGTTTCATTTGATAAATATAGTATATTCTGGAAATGTGTTCTGTGTGTGGTGAGAAAATTAAGGGTTTCTAAAAAAATAATGAACATTATATTGACAGAAATACTCCGGGGAAAAATAAAAATCCCCGGAGTATTTTTACGTGTTTCTATCTAAAAGCACCATCAAAAATCATATCAGCAAATCTTACATTCCGGTCACTCACCGCACCAAACAATTCAAACATTCCTTTAGTACTATCTGTGACAATCAAAGTCAAGGTATTTTCATGAAAATAGAATTTCCATGTTTGTGAATGCCCGGTTTCCTGCCAGCATATAGTCAAAATAAGGGTACTCTGGTCTACCCAACTGTGATGGGCAGCATATTTCCAAATACGGTTTCTCTGTTCGTCTCCAATAAGTGGGCTATTTGACGGAATTTCAATTGCATATGTGGTTTCTCCAAACAAATCAACAGTACAGGAACTGTGAATAGTCTGTATTTCATCGATTACAAACTCCATACGGCTGTTGCCAATCTCAAAGCGAAGAGTATGTTTTTCATCTGATGTACGACTGCGTAAATCAAATTCTTTTCCCTGAAGCATATGCATTAGATAAGAAGCACTCGGCGAATATACAACAGGAGTTTCCCACTGGTTCATTACGTTTTTCATGTATTGGTAACACCATGCATCACGAGGTTTCGGCTGCTCAGTTATGTTATTAAGGATATACTTTTCAATCAGAGGGAAAATTCTGCTTCCATCCGTTTCTTCAGCAGTAGTTGTAATAACCATATCCATTTTCGGAAATACCATGCAATACTGGCCAAATGCTCCATCAGCACGATAGCTCCCCGGACTGTTCTCCCAAATTTGATATCCATAGTGGCGGCCCCATCCGGCACATCCCTGCACGTTTGTGGAAATGTGGGGGTATGATGCCTCCGTAACCCATTCTTCCGTGAGAATGCGTATGCCATTGTAAACACCTTTATGTAAGTACAAAAGTCCCAGTTTTGTGAGATCACGTGGAGCAATCAAAAGCCCCCATGCTCCAGTGTTAACATCTCCATGTTTATCCCAACTGACATCTGTAATCTCCAGAGGATCAAATAGATGCGTCTGTAACCAATCTTTCAGGCACATGCCAGTCACACGGCTGATAAGTTCTGACAGCATATAAGTTCCTCCGGAATTATAGACAAAATGAGTTCCTGGCTCATATACTATTTTTCTGGTAAAAAAGATTTCCGGCCAGGGTCTTATGCCATTGCACATATCTCCCACTGTATCCACGCCATGACCCGTACTCATAGTCAAAAGATGGCAAATTTTTATGGTACGGGCTGCATCATCCATGTCCAAATCTCGACATTCCGGAAAATAATCAAGAACGAAATCATCTACCCGCAACAAACCTTCTTTTACCGCAATCCCTATAGCCGTGGATGTAAATGTTTTGCTTACGGAATATACCAATCTTTTATCAAGTGCACAAAACGGATATTTGGAAACTTCTGCTATCGCTTTATCATGGCGAACAATATGAAGAGTCCGCAATTTATAATTTATTTCATCACATTCTTTCAGAAACTGGGCAATAGCTACAGAGGAAATGCCTACATCTTCAGGAATATAAAATTTATTGAATAATTGTGTCATTAGAATTCTCTCCTTTATTGGGTATTTCTCAATTTTATAACTTCTTCATCTGGATTCATAAAGTTACTAATCAAAACTAACAAAATGCTACAGACCAAAGGAACGACTGCATATCCGCATCTTTCAGCAAACAGGGTGACAGAAGATTGTGCAATGCCATTATTTGCAGCTTGAGCGTCATATTTACACAGAGACAAAGTGTGTGTCTGGTCAATGATAAAACCGCTTGAAAATTCTGTCACTGCGTTGATAATACGTCCGGCAGACATCATAAAAGCAATAAACGACATGGACAACAGCAGATTGTCGGTCAGATACAGTGTTAAAAAGAACCAAGAATACCACCCAGACAATTAGCTCCACAGCCAAAAAGTGCGTATCCAAACATTTGAGATTTTGCAATCTCTCCATTATTCTTATCTCTCATTGTGATAATCCTCCAAGATTATTTTAAGTTTTTTACGCGCGCTTTTACTTATCTGAAAGATATCATAGATAGTATATTGTAAGATATAGGAGAATTAACCTTTGAATTTAGTAATATTGACCAGTCATTTTTATAACACTCGTTTTATAGTAACTCATTAACTAACGTACCTTGAAAATTTCATATAAGACAACAAATATTTCATATTAGTAGTGTTTTCCATTAACATACATTCAGATTCTTTGTTGCTTTTTTAGCTGTTTGCTGAAAGTAAGGCGCACTGATCCAGACTGTCCAGATATGCTGACAGTTTCTTAAAATTCAATGCTGCAAGTTTAATTCCGAACCGAAGCTTTGTGGCTAAAAGTCCTCTGACCGGCATTGCCCTGTCTGCTTGATATAGCTGCAGCTTTTCGGGGCATTTCCGGCAGGACAGCTGATAACCCTGGTCCCTTCTTCTGTGAATAAGAAATTATTCATTCTTAGCAAAAGACATAGGATCACCTCACAAATAATCTGAGATCATTATACCATTTCCTGACATAAATTTGTTGTTTTGTATGAAATTTTCAAGGTTCGCACGGGTGTACCTTTTGACCCCCTAATCATAAAATGGATTTTTTGTTATCATTTTTCTATAATTTCCAGGGGTTTTCGAATAATATTTTTTAAACTGAGCGATAAAACTTCCCTCATCCGAAAAGCCCACCTCCTGAGCGATTTCAGAGATCCGTGTGTTTGTGTCCTTAAGCAATTGTTCTGCATGAATAACCCTGCACTGTGTCACATACTGATTAAATGTCATACCTGTATTTTTTTTGAATAAACGGCAAAAATATTCTTTGGAGAAGAAAAAACGTTCTGCTACTTCACTGGTCTTGAGATTGCTGCTGTAGTTTTCATGAACATAATTAAGAACATGTTCAAAACGCTGAAAACTTTCCGAACTTGTCGCTTCGAACTTTTCCCGTTTCATACAACATTCTGTTGCAAGAATATACACAATTTCACAAATTTGTTTGATTGCATAAATATTCATATATGCTGCATCTTGTGTTTTACATTTCTTATTCATTTCTTCAAGAAGTAACTGTATCTTCCGTTCTGCCATATTGTTAAGAATAAAGTAACAGTTATCATAATCTGGAATCACTTTTTTTAGAAAATCGTAGCTGATTTGTATCGTAACCCCTGTAACGCAGATCCCGCCCTGTGGAAAAAAAGGGATAGACGAATGGACTTCTCTGCTGTTTATCACAACAACATGTGAAGGCGTTACATCTTCAATTCTTCCATTTATAAAGAAGCGGGAAGAGCCTTCAAAAACCGTATTTATTTCCAACTCTGGATGCCAGTGACTTTTTATGATTGCACTGTCCGCCCGGGTATGGCGAATCAATCGTCCAGGAACGATTCCGTTTAGTTTTACTTTTTCATAAATTCCATAATCTTTCATTCGTTATACCTCCCTGTCTGGATTTCAATCAAATAGGAGAGAGTGATTATTTTCCGTCATCAATAAACGTAGTACGCATTTCTGTATCCCATAGAGATATGTGTAGTATTCTCATTGCGAGAACTCATGTAAAGTATATCAGATTAATTTAAAAATGTCTAATAAGTATGATATGGGTGTCAAAACACTCGTTTTATAGTAACTCATTAACTAACGTACCTTGAAAATTTCATATAAGACAACAAATATTTCATATTAGTAGTGTTTTCCATTAACATACATTCAGATTCTTTGTTGCTTTTTTAGCTGTTTGCTGAAAGTAAGGCGCACTGATCCAGACTGTCCAGATATGCTGACAGTTTCTTAAAATTCAATGCTGCAAGTTTAATTCCGAACCGAAGCTTTGTGGCTAAAAGTCCTCTGACCGGCATTGCCCTGTCTGCTTGATATAGCTGCAGCTTTTCGGGGCATTTCCGGCAGGACAGCTGATAACCCTGGTCCCTTCTTCTGTGAATAAGAAATTATTCATTCTTAGCAAAAGACATGGGATCACCTCACAAATAATCTGAGATCATGATACCATTTCCTGACATAAATTTATTGTTTTATATGAAATTTTCAAGGTTCGCACGGGTGTACCTTTTTTTACAAAAATGATTAGTCAATATTTCTAAATTTAAAGGTTAATTCTTCTATATCTTCCAATATACTATCCATGATATCTTTTAGATAAGTAAAAACGCGCGTGAAAATCTAAAATAATTTTGGAGAGTTATTGCAATGAGAGACAAATAATAGAGGTATTGTAAAATCTCAAATGTTTGGCCTTATAGTAGGACTTTCTAAGAATATAGGGAGGAATAACATGAAAAGGAAGAAAATTTTAGCTCTGCTTATGGTAGCAGCACTCTGCGTTGGAACAGTGGCAGGATGTGGCTCCAAGGATACGGAAAGCAGTAAGAGCGAAAGCAGCAAGAATGAAAACAGCGAGAGCAGTACTGGGGACAGTAAGGATGATTTGTCACCTATAACTTTCAAGTACTACAATGCAGACGGAAAAAATGGTAACTGGGAAAATCCTGTTGCTCAGGCGATTACTGAAGCCACAGGTGTGACTTTGGATATTTCCTATCCGGTATCCAGTACAGGCGATCCTGACGAGGATATATCTTTGATGATTGCTGAGGACAAATATCCAGATATGATTTATGCTAAGCAAAGTGTAAACAGTCTGTATGAGGCAGGTGCACTTATTGATATGACAGATCTGATCGAGGAATATGGTCCAAATATTAAAAAAATGTACGGCGATGAGTTTGAAAAGCTGAAATGGGGTTCTGGAGATGAAGGAATATATCAGCTTTCTTATGCTGGTGTAGGATACCAGATTTTGGCAACCGGAGGAAACTGCCAGATACAGTACGCAGCTCTTAAGGAAAATAATTATGAATATCCTAAGACTCTGGAGGAGTATGAAGCCCTGATCAAGCAGTACCTGGCAGCACATCCTAAAACCGATGATGGTCTGGATACCATTGGTATTTCCATGAGTGCTGCTGACTGGCACTGGCTCATTACACTCAGTAATCCCGCTGGATTTATTGCTGATGGTGCACCGGATAACGGTTCCTGGCTTGTTGATGATAACTATAACTGCATTTATAAGCATGTGAGTGATAAAGAAAAAGAATATTTCAGATGGCTGAGTCGTATGTATGATGAGGGAATTCTGGATCCAAACTTTGCAACACAGACAGATGACGATTACATTGCAAAGCTTGCCAGCGGACGTGTTGTAGCTATTACTGATGCACTTTGGCATTATGGACAGGCGGAAGCAACATTGAAAGCAGAAGGAAAACTGGATAAAACATATTGTCCGCTTCCTGTGACAATTGATGCTGAGACGAAGGCACCCACACTGATGTATCAGGGTCTTCAGGTTGGATACGGACTGGCAATCACAAAGGACTGTGAGGATCCGGTTCGTGCAATTAAATTCCTTGATTATCTCTGCTCCGATGAGGGTGCAGTACTTTACAAATGGGGTGTTGAAGGAGAAAACTATTTTGTAGATGAGAATGGAATGAGATATCGTACGGAAGAAGAGATTGCAAAAGCAAGTTCTGATCCGGATTACGGAAAAAATACTGGTATTGGCAATTATACGGGATTTCCGATTTATGGAGACGGTGCAGTGGATGAAAATGGTAATCCTTACACACCTGTTACGAGAGAATCTGTAATTGCAGAGTATAACGAGGAGCAGAAGGCAGCTTGTGAAGCATGGAATGTAGAGATGCTGACCGATATCTTCCCGCAGCCAGATGAATTCGAAACACCGCCGTATTCCCCACTTTGGGCATATGCGACACCGCAGGAGATTACGAACAATGTGGAAATTCTGAATGAGATTGCATGGCCGGGACTGATTAAGTGCGTAACAGAAAGTGTAGATAATTTTGATGCAAACTGGGATAAGCTGATTGCGGATTATGAGGCTAATGGATTGGAAGAAACAGAACAGATGATGACAGATTTCCTGGCAGAAAAAATTTCATAAACAAAAATATGGAAACTGATAAAGGGACCTGATTCGTAAGGAGTCAGGTTCTTTTCATAAATGGATAAGAGGGGAATAGAAATGAAAGGCAGGGAAAAAATATGAAAAGTAATACGATATATCCGCCGATGTCCGAACGTGAGATCAGCGGTGCTGCAATATCGAGAGAAGCGGCGACGCAGGGAATGGTACTTTTAAAAAACATAAATGGGGTTCTTCCGTTAAAGGGCAGGGGAAAGATTGCCTTGTTTGGAAACGGAGCTGCCAGAACAATCCGCGGCGGAACGGGATCGGGAGATCCTTTTAACGGCGGTCTTTCCGGCGGTGGTGATCAGGATGTGGATCAGTCTCTGCGTTATCATATTAATATTCTGAATGCTATGGAAACAGAAGGTTTTGAGATTGTGAACCGGGAACAGCAGATGGCGTGGGCCAGATGCTATGATCTGGCCAAAAGAGAGATGAAGGACCAGGTCATGAGTGTTTTTGCGTTTCCGGAGGAAACGCTGACAACAGAAAAACTGGAAGAATATGCAAAAGAAACAGAAACTGCTATTTGTGTCATTTCGAGAAATTCCGGTGAGGGAAATGATCGTTTCATGAAAAAAGAAGTATCCATTGGGGATAAAAAGTATGAAATTGGAGATTACAGGCTTTCTGCAGTGGAGATGGATAATCTTAAAAAGCTGCGGTCAGCTTTTTCCTCATTGGTACTGGTGCTGAATGTTCCGGGCTCCATATCGGTGCAGGATCTGGAGGCGGCTTGTGCGGATGCTATTCTTCTCATGGGGCAGGCAGGACAGGAGGGAGGAGCCGCCGTTACCGATATTCTCACAGGTAAGGCAACACCGTCAGGAAAGCTGACCGCAACCTGGGCAAAAAAATATGAAGATTATCCTACGGCAGGCAATTTCCTTCAGGATTTTAATAAGGCAGTATATACGGAGGGAATTTATGTAGGTTATCGTTACTTTGATACATTTAATGTTGAGCCGGGTTATCCTTTTGGTTATGGACTCTCCTATACGACATTTGCACTGGGAAATCTGGAGGCATCGCTGGATGAGGATACACTGGTTCTTGGCGTAACAGTAGAAAATACAGGAGCGTTTGCCGGACGTGAAGTTGTGCAGGCATATGTTTCTGCACCGGTATCGGAGATGGATATGCCGGAACAGGAGCTGAAAGGTTTCCAAAAAACGATGTTACTGGCACCGGGCGAAAAGGAAGATATCAAAATCCGCATACCGCTGCGTAATCTTGCATCTTATAGTGAAAATGCAGGAGGTTATATTCTGTCAAAAGGAGATTATGGAGTGCGTATCGGTACTTCTTCCAGAGATACAAAACCGGTGTGCAAGATTCGGCTGGAACAAACTGCTTTGACAGAACAGGTATTGGTGGAGCTTCCGTTAACGGAAACTTTGGAGGAAAAGAAGGGGTTAACTGACCGAAAGGATGAAACTATATGGAAGGATGTACCGGTTCTTCTGGCTGTGCAGATACCGGAAACGCTGGATTCGCGTTCAGCCTATAGCGATGAAAAGGTGGTTACATATGCGACAGATACCAGCTATCAGCCGGTTATGCCTTACGAAACAGTACGGTATGTGGAAAAGAAAGAATGGAAGCTGAATGATGTGGCTTCGGGCAGAGTGTCAATGGAAGAATTTGCCGCACAGCTTGATGCTGCACAATTGGCGGATCTTTGCTGTGGTACAGGCTGGGGTGTGCAGGATGAGAACAATCCTGTGATTGGAGCCAGTTCGGAATCTGTACCTGGAGCGGCAGGGGAAACAACACACGCACTGGAAAGTTATGGTGTTTCTTCTATTGTATTGGCAGACGGTCCGGGCGGTGTGCGTATCACACAGCAGTTTGAGGCAACCGATCTGGAATCGGGGGAAAAGAGGCAGGTATACCATTACTGTACGGCATGGCCGGTGGGTACGCTTCTTGCTCAGTCTTTTGATCCGGAAATTTTGGAACAGGTAGGATGCGGAATGGCAGCAGATATGCAGGCAATGCGGATTGATTTGCTTCTGGGACCAGGAATGAATATTCAGCGTGATCCTATGTGCGGACGAAATTTTGAATATTTTTCTGAAGATCCTCTCATATCTGGAAAGATGGCGTCAGCAATGGTACGCGGTCTTCAGAGCCTGCCAGGAGGAGGTGGATGCATTAAGCATTATGCAGCTAATAATCAGGAGACGAATCGGAATGCTGTGGATTCTGTGATTGGTCAGCGGGCACTGAGGGAGATTTATCTGGAACCCTATAAAATTGCTATTCAGGAATCTCAGCCGTTGTCTATCATGAGTTCCTACAATCTGATCAACGGTGTTCCTACAGCAGATAGTTATGACTTATGTACGGATCTTGCCCGCGGAGAATGGGGATTTGAAGGTCTGATCATGACTGATTGGAACGGAGGCAGCAGTACACCCTGGAAATCCATGCATGCCGGAAATGATTTGATTATGCCGGGAGGAAAAGGAAGGGCCATGAATATTCTTCAGGCTGTGAGAACAGTTATGCCGGAGTTTGATGAACGTGGGCAGGTAATTATGGTGCAGGAAGTACCATTTGCACCGGTTTTCGCAGCCCGCTGGAATTCCTTTACGGTTGATCCGGAAGGACCGGATACAGTCATGGCACCTCTGGGTGAAGGACATACTGCCGAGATGAAGGATGGAGAGATTTTGGTTGATGGGGAAAAAGTCTACATGCAGGCAAATGATATGAAAACATTTTTCAATGATCCGGCAAGCTTTGTGCCAAAGATATGCCCGGCCAATGAGGAAGTTGCTTTTATTTTAGATGATGGCAGAGCAATCGGGTACAAAGGACATTTGGATAAGAAACCTCGTCTGTGTCTCGGAGATGTGCAAAGATGTGCAGTCCATAATCTTCGGATCATTCTGAAATGTATGGGATTATAGTAGATGGGTATCAACAATTATTGTATAATGAGGTGAAAAAGTTTAGAAAATGAGAGGATGACTGAAGTCGGAAAAGAGATTGGATATGAAAATACGGAAAACTTTTTTCGTGCGTTTAAAAAGCATTATCATATGACTTCCTCTCAGTATCGGGCTGCAATACAGGAAGAGACCAATATGCAAACTGTATGTGGAGATAGAGATGTAATAAAACGGTAACAAAAAAATGACAAAATGGTAATGAAATAAGATATACATAAAATTACTAAAGAAAGGTGGAATACAAAATGGGAGATTGTTTTTACTGTAGTAAGGCAGAACCGGTAGTTCAGACTAAGGCGGGTAAGATACGGGGATTTAAGATGAATTCTACATACACTTTCTATGGCATCAAGTATGCTGATGCTGATCGCTTTCAAATGCCCAGAGAGGTAAAACCATGGAAAGGTATTAAAAATGCTCTGGCCTATGGTTATGTGTGCCCTATGCTGATGCAGGATCATCCGTTGATGGAGGTTATGATCCCACATCGTTACTGGCCAATGGATGAGAATTGCCAGTATCTGAATATTTGGACACAGAGTCTGGATCCGGAAGCAAAAAAACCGGTTATGGTATGGTTGCACGGAGGTGGATTCTTTGCAGGCTCATCCATTGAACAGGTGGCGTATGAGGGAGATCATCTGAGTGAGTACGGAGATGTGGTTGTCGTGTCATTGAACCATCGTCTGAATATTTTGGGATATCTTGATTTATCTGCTTATGGGGAAAAATACTACAATTCTGCTAATGTGGGAAATGCAGATATGGTCGCAGCCCTTCATTGGATTCAGGACAATATTGCTGGTTTTGGCGGAGATCCAGGTAATGTAACCCTGTTTGGTCAGTCCGGTGGTGGAATGAAAGTTTATTCCCTGATGAATACACCGGCTGCAGAAGGTTTATTCCATAAGGGGATTATCCAGAGCGGCGTAATAGAAGAAGGTAAAAAAGAGGCAGAGGATGACGGTACCGCAATTGTGGAGGCCCTTCTGACGGAATTGAAGTTGGAATCCGTTGAGGATTTGGAAACGATTCCTTACTATTTCCTTGCGGAAGCATATAATAAGGTGTCACCCAAGCTGCAGGAGAAAGGACTCTACGTGGGAGGAGAGCCGAGAGCAAATTCATGGTATGCCGGTGATCCGCGCAGAGTAGGATTTACCGATGGAGCAAAAAAGATTCCGGTGATAGTGGGTAGCGTTTTTGGAGAATTTGATTTCAAGCCGGTTCTGGAGAATAGGGATGAACTGACCCGTGAGGAAACGATGAAACTTCTGGAAAAATGCTTTCAGGAGGATGCAGAAGAGATTGCAGCAGAATTCGAAAAAGCATATCCGAATAATCGCCTTGTAGATGTTCTGTCGCTGGATTATATTTTCCGTTATGCATCGAAAGATTTCATTGCGAAGAAGTCAGTACATAAGGAAGCTCCCGTATATTCCTACATGTTTAATTATGAATTCCCATATGAGGGAGGAAAACTGGCATGGCATTGCTCTGAAATCCCGTTTGTTTTCCATAATATTGACCGAATTCCTATCTGCAATGTGCCGGGAGAAACAGACCGCCTGCAGGAGAGAATATGTGGTGCCTGGATAAACTTTGCGAGATACGGAAATCCTTCCGTTCCTTCTCTTCCGCAGTGGCCGGTATGTGAGCCAGGTAAAGAGGCAATTATGATTTTTGACAATATCTGCGAAGTTAAAGATAATTATGACCACAGGCTGATGGAGCTTCTTGTTAAACATGCTCCGGCATTTACTGTACCATTAGATGAGGATGCAGAAAATGTATTTATGCACTGATGCGGAAAGGATGGAATGCATATGGCAAAGCTGACTACATATCAGGTGACGGAGATTGCAAAAGACACCTGGGTTATCAATGAGGCTGGTATGACAGCCATGTTTTTGTTAAAAGGTACGGAACGTGCATTACTCATCGATACGGGTGTCGGAATGACAGACCTGAAAAAGCTGATTTCCTGGCTGACTCCGCTTCCCTATGATGTAGTGCTGACACATGGACATCCGGATCATATCGGAGGAGCTGCTCAGTTTGAAGAGGTATATATTCACGAAAAAGATGAGGATAGTCTTAAACCGATAAATTATGATAGCATCGCAGATTATGTGGAACTTTTGGGAAATATGGGAGCTTACGATGTGTATGACTGTAGCCCTGCGGATATCCGGCGGATACAAAAGATGCCAAAATGTCTTCCTTTGAAGGAGGGGATGGTGTTTGAGCTGGGGGGACGCAGTATCGAGGTAATTGAGACACCGGGTCATACATCGGGAGGCTGTTGTTTCCTTGATCGGAAAGAGCGAATCCTGTTTTCTGGAGATGCCTGCAATGGTAATCTGCTCTGCAGAGACAGTATTAATACACTATTGGGAGCTCTGGATAAAATCAAGTCCTATGAAAGTGAATTTGACCGCAATTTTAATGGCCATGTGGGATATGCGGGAATGCCTTTCGTTGGTTCCATGGATCATAGCATCATGAATACAGCGATACGCATCTGTGAGAATATCCTTTCAGGAACTGCGAAAATCGAGGATGGCGGTAAGAATGCGTTTGACGGAGATTGCAAGGTTGCGACAGACGGAAGAATCCGTATTGTATTTTCCCCAGACAGACTGATAGATGAAGGTGAAATTCCAGTAAGATAAACACAACAGACTCCGCTGGGGTTAACTTAAGCCTGAAAGCCTTGAAATCAAGACCTTTGGGCTTTTTATAAGTGTGCCATCAAGGCAGAATCTCCGGTTCTGGTGGCTTACAGTACCATAGACATGATGAGGTAATAAGAATGAAAAAATATTTTTTGTATTTTCTTGGTTTGAATTTAATAGCTTTTGCTGTTGTATTAAATGTTCGCTTTGATTTAGGAGTTGCTGCTTTTAGTTCTGTGATGTATTCAATATCACAAATCTATAACATTTCTTTAGGAACAGCTTCTATTATCTGTTACTTAATATTTGTTATTATTCAATGTATTTTATCCAAAAAGATCACAGTTACTTTTATTTTAGAAATTCCGTTATCGTTTGCTTTTGGTTGGTTGACTGATTTATATGATTTTATAATTCCTACATTATCGTTAAGTTTATACTTAAGGGTTATTTGCTTTATTATGACGATGTTCATTACTGCAATGGGCGTATTTTTAAGCGTGAAAACAAATCTTATTTTAACACCAACTGATGGTATTGTAAAAACTATTTCAGAAGTCTTCTCTTTTCCTTTTTCAATAGTGAAAAATACTTTTGATATTACACTTGTGTTTGTCACTATTATTTTATGTTTAATTAATCATACCCATTTTTATGGTCTTGGTATAGGAACCATACTGACAGCCTTATTTATAGGAAGAATTATTAATATTTATGAAAAAAAGATACAGTTATCTTTTTAAAGGTGGCAATTGGGTATTACGATGCTAAACTGTTGCTGGAAGCATCGAAGGAGACACGGATCCATATGCAGATGGTCTTTGCCTTGTTAATGGGGCTTAGCCAACCTTGATCATAGCGCACAATAAAACACTTGCAGCACAGCTGTATGGTGAGTTTAAGGAATTCTTCCCGGAAAACGCAGTGGAATACTTTGTCTCCTAGTATCTTGATATTAATTTGCATACCATATATTGATTTGGAAAGGTAAAATAATACTATATAAAGCATAATAAACGATGCGTTAAAAGTAAATGGACATGATGGATTGGCTATAACGGTGAACAAAATTCGTCGAAGAAAGTAGTAAAATTGATACATGGAAAATACTGATTGAGAAACGAAGGTAAACTGGTTATAATAAAATCAAGAAGAAAGATTTGTGAATCGAGAAACTTATAGTATTATCAGCAGAAAATGAGGTGATGATGTATGCCAAAGATTATGCAGGATTTAATTAAACAGTATGTGGAAGAGGTCAAGAAGATTTATGGTTCCCATGTACGTCAGATAATCCTTTATGGTTCTTATGCAAGGGGTGACTTCCGTCCGGATTCTGATGTGGACATTATGATTCTGGTAGATATGTCGGATCTGGAATTAAAGGCATATGCACAACAGCTCTCGTACATGACCTATGACTTTAATATGGATCATGACACGGATATTAAGCCTATTGCAAAAAGTGAAGCACATTTTAACAAGTGGATTGTGAACTATCCATTTTATTCCAATATTCATAAAGAAGGGGTAGTTTTGTATGGAGCAGCATAATCAGGAAATCGGTACTAGACGGGATCTGGTGTTATATCGTCTGGAAACAGCCCGAAATGATCTGAAATCAGCAAGAGCATTATTTTCTATTGAAGATTATAAAGGAGCCAATAACAGGGCATACTATTCTATTTTTCATGCAATTAATGCAGTACATGCTGTAAGCGGTAAAGCATATAAAAGGCATAAGGATGCTGTGGCTAACTTCAATAAGGATTATGTGAAAACATCAGTGTTTCCAAGAGAAATGGGAAGGAAAATCGGACAGGCAGAAGAGATTCGCCATGCCAGCGATTATGATATATTGCAAGTAAAGAAGAATCAGAACGGCAGATTTCAGTTGCAGATGAATCTATAATTCTGGCAGAAAAATATTGTATGGAACAGCTTGAAAAACAAAAGGAAAATTGAAATGAACGAGGATGCCCCTCAGGGTTTGAAGCCCTGAGGGATATTTTATGTAAAAGTATATTATTCTAATAAGCGCAACGGATGCTCCGTAAACGGTAGAACCTGAGTACCTTTTTATTCACTTCAAGTTATGCCATAATC
>NZ_QTUL01000024.1:0-4058 GCF_003435675.1 Blautia sp. AM23-13AC
AGACCGCAAAAGCGGTCTGCTATTTGTCAAGGTGCTCGTATTCTACCGTTTACTCCTCATTTCTGCTTCTGTCAGTTTCATCTCCAGCCTCCTTTTCTAATTTTGAGTATAAAAATGCCATAGGCGGTTAACCTATGGCATATAAAAGAATATAAAATATTTTTAAATATTTATTTTAGCTATAGAACTAAGAAAGGAGAAATTTATATGTTTCAGTACAAAACAAAATGTAAGTATGGCTATTCGATACTTGGCGAACGACCTCCTCGATTAGATACTAATGCGAAATATGTAATAATTGGGCAATCGAAATTTTTTCTCCATTGTGTTATTATACGGCGATTAGATGGAAAGCGTTTTCTTGGAGAAAAATATTGGATTGTTCCACAGAATAGCTTATACTAATCAAGTTCTAGTTCATTAATAATATTACTAAGCGTTGAAAGATTTTTGTTCTGTTCAAGGAAATCGCTGTATAGATTTTGAGCATTTTTTAAAAGTTCGTCATAATACATAATCCGACAATGATAAGCCTTTAATGCATTTTTTGTTGCCTGATATACATCTTCGTCATAGTTTTCCCCATCTAAGTGGCGACCTAAAAGAACTATAATTTCAAAGGGTTCTGGTTGGTCTAAAGTAGCCATTATTTTTTTAGTAGCAGAAAAATATTTGTATACTTGGGCTGTTATTTCTTGCGATTTAACAGTTCGATCTCCTTTTTTTAATTCGATTATTAAATGCTTATTTGATGCCTTTTTGTACCGAATATCAAGCCGAGCATCTAATTCCTCTTTAGAGAGACCGGCATTAATAGTTTTAAATTGGGTTTTAAATGCCTGTTCGACTACCGGAAGTTCTGTGCTTCTATCCCATGAAGGATCAAGTAACCATAAATTTTTGCTTAAGTGATCTTGTATTACTTTTTCCAAACTTCCATCTGATACAACATCTTGCATTTTTTTGATAACCGCTAAACGCTCTTGAACAATCTGATAATACATTGTTGCTTCAATATTATCAAGACGTCCTGCAACTTCAATAAATGCTGCGATATTTTCTGCACTAATTTTTTCAAGTTGACTTAATTCGTTTTTTAACTTGAAAGATTCAAATGCTAAAACACCATGTTTAAAAAGTTCCTTTTTTTCATCTTTCTCTACTGTTAATTGGTTGATTTTTCCAAACAGTTTTTTGGCAGATTTTTTATCATCACCTTTTAATTCATTGTACCAATCACTAACAACTACATATTTACACGCTTCATCGACACCACTGGTGCTTCTTGTCTCTTCCCAATCATTTCGTACAGAAGTCAGAGCTTTTTTAATAAATTCCTTTAAAGCTATATAACGTTCATCATCTTCAAAAAAATCTTGACGACTACTTGTAGTTATATCTGCTTCATTATCTAAGTCAAGAAAATCTGCGGATAATTCACCATAAACATATTTTGAGTAAAGTGCAGTAGTCCCAATTTCCGAAAAAATATCTTCTTTGGCCATTTTCCCACGAACCATAATTACTATACGATTGAGATTTTCATCATCATCCAATTCCTTTGGTTCTGAACACGTGGCAATCCATCCAGTGATATGATAGGGAACCTCTCCAATTGTGATTGCAGATGGTAGTTCTTTAATCAATTTAATTTTTTCTGTTTTAGTTTGAGATTTCAAATCTTCCTTAAATTCATCAGAACCTTCCTTAGGAAGAAACATCCATACACATTGTGCTTTAGAAAGATAATTTCTGTCAGACACAACAATGTTTTCATTATTTATAGATACATTAAAATTATTTTTTGCACCAATAATAGCAAATCTACGTGCTAAACGTTGTCGCAAATGAGAAGCTAAAGCGGCTGTTCTTTTTTTCTTGAGATCGCTTAAAATAATTTTTGTACCATTATTAGTAAATAATAAATTATCAGTAGGCAATTCGACGGGATAGTATGTATCATTGGTTTTTATAGCTTCTCTTAAAGAATTTGTATCGATTTTAAAACCATTAACTTCAGCATCTTTTTTAGAATAAACTTCAACAGTATTAGCAATAGAAAACATAGAGAGTTTTCCGATCCCCTTTCTTCCCATTACAGGTCTATGAAATATAAGAGATTCACCGCTCTCACTTCGTTTCTGATATCCAACAGTTAAATATTTGTTGTTTATATCTGCCAAATTCATACCAATACCATTATCTGTAATAGAAATAGTATCTCCGTCAATTTGGATGTTTACTTCTGTAGCATCAGCGTCCCAAGCGTTTGCAACAACTTCTGAAAGAACTGCAGAGGTATTGCTATAAAGATTTAAGCCTAAATGGTTTAATACTTGCAAATTGATGGACATTTGGAATTTTGGTTCACTCATGATTCTACCTCCGTATGATTAGAAACATATTCAAAATATAATCTTACCGCTCTACGAATTTGTGCGCGAACGGAAGGTACAATGCCTTTGAATAGATTCTCTTCATTTAGTTTTTTCAGATAAGTTTCGCAATCGTTATCTTCAAAATCTAAAATTCTTCTTGCACGTCCTATTCTAGAAAGAGTATCGCCAGCGACTTCAGCGGAAAGAGTCTTTTCTTTTTTTAGCCAATCTATAAAACGTAAGTTATGTAAATCGGTATCGCCGTTGATGAAGCGCATTAAGCAAGTTGCCACATAATGAGCAAGCTTAACTGGAACTGCATTTCCAATCATTTGCTCAGTTGATGCGGAAGAGTCATCCCAAACAAAATTTGGAGGAAATGTTTGTATAAGAGAGCGTTCCAGCGCAGTCAAGTTACGTACTCCATCAGGGGAAACTAAATCTCCACTATGCTTTTTATAATTATTAGGCTTCGGACGATTAACGCCTCTTATAGTTGGAGAAGGTTCATCAACCGAAAAGATACCACGTCGCTTATATGAGCGAGGATGTCGATAATAATATTCTGTTGATAAATTATAATTTTCCTGCGTAAAATATTCGCGGACTGTCAAAGGAAATACCGATTGGTTGGTTGATAACAGTCCATCTAAAAAACTATCAGGTCCATTTTTATAGCCAATACAAAAAAACCGCTTTCTTTTTTGTGGAACACCACAGAAGCTTGCATCAAGAACTTTTTCTGTCAATCCATATCCTGCATCTTTGAAGATTTTGCGAGCCTTTTTATAGGCGTTACTACTAGCTGCACGTTCAACATTTTCCATTACAAAATATTGCGGAGAAACTTTTTGGATAATATTTGCATATGCAATGGTCAAATCTGCACGGTCACCTTCAATTCTGTTTCCAGCACCAGAGAAGTCTTGACAAGGAGGACCACCTATTATAATATCAGGTGTATATTTTGCAATAGTTTTTACCGAAAGGTCAACATTCGAAAGATCAACATCTTCAACTGGGTGTGAAAAATTCTTTTTGTAACAAGAAATAGCAGTGTTCCAATGCTCAAACCCAGCCAAGATATTAAATCCAGCTTCTTGAAATCCCAGTGACATTCCACCACAACCACAAAACAAATCAACAACAGTAATATTAATCTCCTCCTTTCTCTCAAGCTATTTAATAGCTTATTATACCATGCAAAGTCTTTGCGTGGCAACCAAATTTGTAGATTTGTTAAAGCATTTGTTAAAGTTTATATATGGTTTTTCTTGGGATATTCACAATTCCAAACTTTCCAGCCACTCGTCAAAAGATCTCTTGGAGACGCGAATCGCATTGCCTATGCGGACGATCCTGAACTCCTCCTGCTTGACGAGCTGATATGCGGTTGTGCGGCCGATGTTAAGCATGGCTGCAATCTGTTCCACGGTGTATGTGCGCGGTTCCGGCAGAGACTTTTTCTCTTTCTTGTCCATAGTAACCTCCATGTATTTGTCTTGTCATTTTGACTAAGGGAGTGAAGAATGGCAGTAGCAATCAACTTTGGTGGGGTGTCCTCTTGCTAAGAATTTGCTAATAGGACCACCCATAGGTGTTTTGCACCATAAAGTTCGTTTACTACAAGTCATTCTGCGTAAGGGATGATATTGGAAGTTACATCCGAACCGTGTATCA
>NZ_QTUL01000025.1:0-3108 GCF_003435675.1 Blautia sp. AM23-13AC
CTAAGAGACTTCCCAACCGCTTGATTAAGAAGTCTTTTAGAGCATACAACACCCGCCGCCATCTTGAATTTGCGGTACTGCTTGACGGCGAAGTGGTCCGGCTCCCGTTCCTCCAACTGAGAAAAAAGCAGGTCCACCGGGCTTTGATAAGTCTCGTCATCCTCTCTGGCTTCACTGGCATTGATAAGGTCCAGAAGCGTGATGAAGTTCTTTTCTTCTTCCGTGGCCTCGTACCAGATGTAGCCGATCAGCGCGGAATAATAGAGGCGTTCCGCTTTGACCCAGAAATCTTCCGAAGATTTTTCGCCTTCGCCCTTCGTGTTCATAATCAGGGCGTTCACCAGTTTTAAGATATCCTTCTCTGACCGAATGTAGGCCAGTGGGTTGTATCTCATGGATTTTCGGAAGTTTATCAGGTTGAGGCACTTGATACGGTATTTCTTCCGTTCCAGGAAAGCGCCGATCTCCGGCAGCAAGGTTCCTTTCGGATCGGTGCAGACATAGGACGAATGAGCTTGCAGCAGCGACGGCTTACAGAAGAACCGCGTCTTGCCGCTGCCGGAACCGCCGATCACCAGAATGTTTTTATTTCTGGCATACTTCGGCTGCTTTGGGCGGCTCGCCATCGTGATCCGTTCCGTCTGCGTCATGGGGATGTTTTGGAAAAAGTCCTTGTCCATGTAGGGAGCGATATCTGCCGCCGTACCCCACCGGGCAGAACCATACTCGATCCCGTGGCGATACTTCTTAGCGTTCTTGCCTTTCAGGTAGACCGCCATGCGAAGGATCACCGCACCGGCTATGCCGATCAGCAGGTCCGTGGGATGGAAACTGAGCCATGGGGAGGAAAGCGCCGCCGTGAAGCCGTCTCCGATGGAGAGCAGCTTGCCGGAGAGGTCAGCACCGGGCGCAAGCCGGAAAGCCTGTGCCAACTTATCGAAGGGATATACGAACAGAAGATACGGAAGGTTCAGCAAAAACAGTTTTTTCATGTTCATCTCTGCACGCTCCGATCTTTGACCTTTACTTTTTCCCGGTCAATGGTGCGGTGTTCCGTTTTCTCCGCCGCCTGTTCCTTCGCCTGGGTCAGCCGCTCCCGGATGGAGGGCTTTTCCTCACGGCTCATTTTCCGGCTGGCAAACTCCTGAAATGCTGCTGTGATGGCATCTGCGTCCCGGCTTTTGAAAAAGACCAGGTAACGGGGCTGTTCTGCGGCGGGGTCCTTCTTCAAGGCAAAATCCACATGGTATTTCTTCGCAACACGGGAGAATGCCTTGATATTCTTGTCGCTGATCTCGATATTGGCAAGACCGGCGTTCTGGCTGGCAAGCTGTTTAAGGCTCTGCCTGCCGCGGTAGATTTTTGGCTTCTGGCTTTTCTGGATTTCCTCCAGGAACTTTTTGACGGCCTTTTCAAAGACTTGCTCGCTTAGCTTGGCTCCGTCAACAATGAGCGTTACGGCGCCCCGCGTTACTTCCTCCTGCATTTAGCCTCGCCCCCTTTGCCCGTCCCCGTACATATCGTGCTGCACCAGGGAAGAATAGTAGCTGTTGATGGTGGTCGGGGCGTTATACAGCGCCGCCAGAAGGTATTTCTTGATATTGCGGACATAGGTGGTGTTGTCCTTCATGCAGTCCATGACATACTGAACATGGGAGCTGTCCAGCTTCATAAACCGGGACTTTACCACCTCCGCCGGATAATCGTCTCCGGCAATGCGGATGACTTTGCGGGCAGAACATACGGTATCCACGATCAGGTCAACGATTTCGTCAAGCTGTTCACGGTCGATATGGCTGTCCTGCACCAGATAGCTGTACTCGATGTTATCCAAAATCACTTCACGATAACATTCTCTGGCTCCCATCCGATCCATTCCCATCCTTGCCCCTGTGGGGGTAGGGGGATTTGATTGGATAGGATTTGATAGTTCCGTACTTGATAAATCAGTCTTTGTTTGATTAGTATTTAATTGTGCGGGGTTTTCCGTACACGGTTCCGCCGTATCCGGGATACCCATATCCGGGTTTTCCGTATATGGCTTTGCCGTACCCGGTAAAGGCGTACCTGGGCTTGACGGCGGCTCGCACTGAGGCATTTCGTAAATGACATACTCGGTATCCGTGATCTTGCCTTTTTCATCCCGAAGCTGGGTGCGCCGGATATACCCGTGGGTTTCCAGCTCCTTCAATGCCGCACCGATGCTGTCCACACCTTCCCGGCAGATCGCCGCAAGACCTCTGGTGGTGTAATTCCACTCGTCAGGGAGCGACAACATCATGGACAGCAGCCCTTTGGATTTCAGGGTCAGCGTCCGATCTTTCAAGTGATGGTTCGACATGACCGTATAATCACGGGTCTTTTCAATACGAAAAACAGCCATCTTCGCACCTCCTTCCTGCGAAAATAAAAAGTGTTGATTTTGAGCGGTTTACCCGTCTGTATGCCTCCATAGCCTCCTGCATGGGAAAACATCCACGCCCTGTTCAGAACGCAAGCCACGGAGGAAGAAACAGAAAATATCCCACTGATTTTGATACATTTTGGGGGCGGCTACCTCTCACGGTCTTTATGGTCATAGTGGAGGTCGCCGGAAAGCACCTTCGCATGGTTGCGGATTTTGATATGCCCCTTTTCCTGATTCTCCAAAGCCTTGCTGTATCCGGCGTCGGTCAGGAACAGGCGCATTTTCTCACCCTTCCAGCCAACAGGCGAGTCATGGGTAAGAACATCAAAGACGATCATGTGTCTGGTTGCCGGGTCGAAACGCTCCAAAGCCATAATGTCATGGCCAGATAACTTCTGCGCCCCGGATCGTTGCCTGGCTTCTGCCAGCATTTCCCCGATGGTGCGTGCCTTCTCCGGCAGACGATATTCGGTCTGCACCTTGCGGATTAAATCCATACACTCCTGATCCGACAGAGGACGGAGCTTGTCCAGAAGGCTTTCCGCCGTTTCTTTCGTTGCCGGGTTCGGCGCGTAGCGCCATGTCATGTAAATCTCATTCAGGGCGGCGTTCTGATTGGTACTTTCAATCTGAAACACCATCCTCATTGTAAACGGTAGAACCTGAGTACCTTTTTATTCACTTCAAGTTATGCCATAATC
>NZ_QTUL01000026.1:0-335 GCF_003435675.1 Blautia sp. AM23-13AC
ATACGGCTCTTTGCCGTTCTCATGGTGCGTGAGGAAATCCCACGCTCATTGACTGCCTTTTCCAACTCTGCACTCGGCATACGCTTTCCGTCCGCAAGCAATTCCAGAATGAGCATTTGCGCCTGTGCGGTCTTGCTCTCGGTCTTTGCGGTGTCTGTCCCGGCAAGAAGCTCGTCAGCGGTAATGTCATAAGCCCCTATCCACTCAAAGCCTTTCTCGTCTCCCAGAGAAAAGGCAAGGGACTGTCCGGGCGGCGCAAGGGAGCTTTTCTCATGGATAAGTACCCTTGTTGTGGGGCTGTCCTTCAGCTTGCCGATAAAGAGCAGACTGCGGAC
>NZ_QTUL01000026.1:345-3016 GCF_003435675.1 Blautia sp. AM23-13AC
GCTTTTCTCATGGATAAGTACCCTTGTTGTGGGGCTGTCCTTCAGCTTGCCGATAAAGAGCAGACTGCGGACTGCCGCCGTAATGTCGATAGACCCTAATCCCCGGTAGGTGCTTTGCGTTCCTGCGGCTTTGTTGAGGTGTCCGATCAGCACGATAGCGCACCCGGTAGCCTGTGCAATGTCTCCCAGACTGCGGAATATCGGGCGCACCTCGTTTGCCCGGTTCGTGTCCACATCTGCGCCCAGAAACGCCTGTACCGGGTCGATGATAAGCAGCCTTGCGTTGTTCTCCCGGATTGCCCTTGCTATGCGCTCATCGGCAAGGGTCAGCGGCGTGTCTCTATCGTCAATGACAAGTACTCTTTCAAGGTCTGCGTCCGCTTCCATCAGCCGGGGCTTAACGGTATCGCCCAGACCGTCCTCGGCGGTCTGATAGATGATATTGAAAGGCTCAAGTGTCTCCATACCGGGTAAAGGCTTTCGATTGGTGCAAGCCGCCGCAAGGCGCATAGCAAAGTAGGTCTTGCCCTCGCCGGGGTTGCCCTGTATGATCGTCAGCTTCCCAAAGGGGATATACGGAAACCATAGCCATTCCACGCTCGTAAGCTCCACATCTGCCATGCGGAGCATGGGGACAGGCTGGGCGGTGGGCAGCTCTCGCAGCGTGATTGTCTCGGCTATGAATTTGCGGCTGGGAATGTCCCCTTGCTGACGGAGGACATCGTTCCAGTCTTTCCTTGCCGGGACAAGGCGAATGACGGCGATCTCGCCGGGAATGTCCTGTGCCAGCCGGGTGCAGGCTTCACTTCCTGCGGTGTCGCTGTCAAGGCAGAGGAACACTTTTCGGGTGTCCTTGCATTCAGAAAGAAAACGGTCAAGGGCTTTGCCCGAAACGCCGCCCAGGGCAAGATAGCTCCTTGTCTGCCAGTTCTGCGGATAAAGGCAGATGAACGATAACAGGTCTATCGGTGCTTCAAAGACAAAGAGCTGGTTGCCGTTTCCCTCATAGCGGAACGGATAGGACTTGTCAGACCCGGTAATATCCTGTCTGAATGTGTCTGCCGTTCCTCGCACATGGGCGTATCTCGGTGTGCCGTTTCGGTCTCTGCCGACAAACACAACATTGTGCCGCTTTGCGTCCTCATAAATATCCCCGGAAAGAAGAAAAGCCTCAACAAGCGTTTTGTTGAGACCCCGGCTTTCGCAAAGATATTGAATTGCTCTGTCGGCTGTTCGGTTGTGCAAGGGCAAGTGGAACGCTGTGGGCGGTGTTGTGCTGGCTTCAGTCTGCCCCTCGCCGCTTTCGCCGGTCAGGAGCTGGACGGCTTCGGGAAAGGACTTGCCGTAAAATTCCATGACGAAATCAATGGGATAGCCGCCCTTGCTCTGGCTGTGGCGAAACCATTTGTTTCCCCGGACGGTCAGGCTGTCATGTTCTTTCCAGCGGTATTCTCGTCCGCTTTTGATAAGCGTCTCTCCCTGTGTACGGAGAAAATCTTCCAGACTGACGGCGTTTGCCCGGTCAATCTGTGCTTGGGTGTAATTCATCGGGATAGTTCCTCCTTTTTCTGTCGTGTTTGGGGTCGATTTTGGAGCTTTTGTTCCTCTGTGCGCTCGTTAAAACGGGCGGCAGTATCTACGCATGACTTGACCTTCCAAAGACGGTGTAAATCGTCTCTGACGGTCTTAAACTCGCCATAGGTGGTTTCGTGCGCCTGTTCCAGAGCGTCATACTCGTCGGACAGTTTTTTCATATCCACCTTGCCGTCCGGGAACTCCCCGGTCAGCTTTCGTCTGGCGGCGTAGAACTGTATCAATTCCGCTTCATGCTCTGCCTTGTACTTGGCTCTGGGCTTCTCAAACTTGATTTTCTGCAAGCCGTCATAGACAGGCTTCAATCTCTGGAAAGCAGCAGAGCTGTCATAGAGCTGCTTAATTGCTTTCATTCGGGCGGTCTGTTCGTCCAGCGTTTTCTTCAAGCTCTCTGTGGCAGCACTGTGTTCGCTGACACGGCTTTCCAAATCTTCAAGGGAGTAAATGCCGTTTGCCCGGAGATAATTGAAAGTCTCGTTCATCTCTTTTAGGTTGCTGACCTTGCCTTTCTGCGAATATGCCCCGGCTCTGCGCTGGGTGTAATAGGCGTTCAGCAGAGAAACAAGGTCGGGTGCCTGCGGCTTGGCAAGCTCCGCTTTTGCTTCGGCAATCCAATCAAACAGGAGAGCGATTTTCTTCTTAATGTCCCGGATCACGGCGTTGGTGGCTTTGATCCAGCGGTTGAACTCGCCTTTCTCGGTGCGGATACCTTTCTTCTCCATTGCCCGGACGGTTGCGCCCTCGTGGACGGTGGGAAGAAGCTCCACGCCCTGACGCTCATAGCTTCGGTGGTCGATACGAACATCAATACCTTTTTCCGCAAACTTGGCATTGCACATCTCCGCCCATGCTTCACGCCAATGTTCCAGCGTTTCGGGACTGCCCCAGTCGGTAGTGGGAACGGCGTTGAACACAAACTTTCCGTCTGCGTCCCGGATACGGTTGCCGTCCTCGTCCAGCTCATACACCCGGCGTTGCTTTAGTCCCCATTTGCCGTTCTGCTCGATGGGGCGGATGGGGCAAAGCACATGAAAATGCGGGTTTGGTATGCCGCCGTCCTCCCGGTCTGGCTGGTGTA
>NZ_QTUL01000027.1:0-2951 GCF_003435675.1 Blautia sp. AM23-13AC
TCTGTTCTGGAAAAGGCTGTCAAGAGCTATGAGAAGCACGAAAAGGACGCTGACCGTTTTATCGCTCTGATTGACAAATATGAGAACTTCGACAAGCTGACCATTGCCATGCTCAACGAGTTTATCGAGAAAATCCTTGTGCATGAGCGTGACCGCAAGGGCAGTATACAGACCACACAGGAGGTTGAGATTTACTTCAATTTTGTTGGGCGTTTCGTTCCCCCGGCGTTTGGAGAAGTGGAGCTGACCCCGGAGGAATTAGAAGAAATCCGCAAGCGAGAGGAACGCAAGGACAGACTTCATCAGAACTACTTGAAGCGTAAAGCCAGCGGAGCGCAGAAGCGATACGAGGATAAAATCAAGGAGCGGAAAAAGGCAGAAATCGAAGCCAAGAAAGCCGCCATTCGTGCAGAGGACATTGCAAAGGGCGTGTTCGTCCCTGTCAGCAGCTTACCGCAGAGAGAGCCAATGAAAGGAGTACAATCAGCATGAATATCACTTACACACAGAACGGCGATTATCTTATCCCGAACATCGTTATCCGCAAGACCAAGCCCATCGGACACTACGGCAGACTTCGCAAGGCGTATCTGAAAATGCACCGCCCGATACTGTTCAATGAACTGGTGCTATCCGACAAGCTCTTTGAACATTGTGCCGAGATTGACGAAGCGGCACGAAACCGCATGGAGCTGATCGTGCGGTCACTGGCAGAGCAAAACGGTGTGACTGAGCAACTGAAAGCCGATAATCAAATGGAATGGGTGCGGCAGATGAACGCTTGCAAGGCACAGGCAGAGGAGATTGTGAAAGCAGAATTGATTTATGATTGAGTGAGGAAGTCCGGGCAGAAAACTGTTCGGACTTTTCTCATATATTCCAAAGTTGCGATAGAATTGTTCACGAGTTTTATGGTATAATTTGAATGCGAAAAATCGTAGAATTGGAAGTTGGTAGGAGGTTGCTTTATGAGCCTTGATAGGAAAATAAATCGCATTCAATTTCTCTCAGGAAATTCGCTAAAGGTTATTGCTGTACTGACAATGCTTATTGACCATCTATGTAAAATTGTGCTGCAATGGCTGCTATCAAACTACTGGGGGGCTATGGCAGATAACGGGCAAATGTCGTGGGAGAGATTCCGAGAGATAGATTATTTCATACGGTTTGATTTGCAAAGCATTGGGACGATTGCTTTTCCGCTATTCTGTTTTTTGCTGGCAGAAGGATTCCAACACACAAGAAGTAAAAAACGCTATATTGGGTTGATGCTTGCATTTGCCCTTATTTCGGAAGTTCCATTTGACATAGGTTTCTTTAGTGCGTATTCACGAATGGAAGATACATTTCCGTTTTACTTGAAGTATCAAAATGTATTTTTCACCTTGTTTTTAGGCTTATTGACATTGGTATGCCTTGAAAGATTTTCGTGTAAATCAGACCTACCGGTGGATAGAATAAAATCAGCAGTCCTGCAAGTTCTCAGTGTAGTGCTTTTTTCCGGCATTGCGGAAGGAATCCATTGTGACTACGGTATGCAGGGGATCTTATTCATATCAGCATTTTATATTTGCCGTAATCACCGAATCTATCAAGTGTTGCTGTTCCTTTTGGCTTACATGGGGACAACGGGGAATCAACCGCCTTTATGTACGCTTCTTGCCTGCTTGCTTATTCTGCTATACAACGGAAAGCGTGGTAAACTGAAGCTAAAATACTTCTTCTATGTTTTTTATCCAGCACATATCCTTGTCCTATATTTGATTCAGATAGGACTCGGAAAATACTTACTGAAATGACTAATTGCAGTTTGTCGAGAAATTAAGCCGGAGCAAACCCCTTTAGGAACTAAAGGGCGCACTTCTATACTCTCTGTCGAGAGTAGTGCGTCCTGCGGAGCTTCATTCTCCGTCAGCAGAAGAAAACTGCATGACCGAGAATGTTGCGTCACTTCGTTCCGTCAAGGTGGCTACACCCCCTTGCGCCGCTAAAGCGGCTATCCCCTGTGGACTTGCCGTCCGCAAACGGTTTTGACAAACCGTTCGCCGCCAGCAAGTTTGAAAATCAAGAATCTTAATTTGATAAAGGAGTGTGATTCTATGAAAAAGAAATTACCCATAATCCTCTTGGGTGTTATTTTGGCTTGTGTGTTGGTTTTCGGTTTCCTTTATGCAAACAATGACATTGGTAAAACCGCAAACAGTTTAGAAGCAGACATTCGCCAATCTCAAAAAATTTTGGATGATTGGATTGTTGATGGAAGCATTTCCGACACAATGGCTGCATTTATTTCTTACCCACAGGACAAGACAGACCACACTTTTTCTGTCTATGTAAATCGCCCTGGCTTGTCTTTTGGATATTTCTTCCGTGGTGGTGGAGATATAGTTGAGGTTGATGATTACATTGCAGAGTTTGTTGTTGAGGGAAATAACGAAAGGGCATTTATCTCAATGAATACCCAAAATATTGTTCGACTTGAAGTAGATGATGGCAACGGCATTCAGGTGATTGATATTGATAGTGGCAAGCCTTTCGCCATTGTCCTGCCCCTCAATGTAGGAAACATCTGTTTCTATGATACGAATGGAAATGTTGTGGAATATCTTCGCCAACAACTTTGACCAACTTCAATTTACCGAACTGAACACAACAACTGAATACCGAAAAACTGACCGTTGACTGGTCGCAATCTGCGAAAAGTTGACGGTCTTTTTTTATCCCCATTTTCAAAAAAGGAGGTCACGAAAAATGGCAAAACCGAAAAACCTTGAACAGCTCCGAGCCGAAAAGGAACAGGTCGAGACACAGCTTGCACAGGAACAGCACAAGCTGGAGCGTCTGGAGAACAGAAAGAAGTATCTGGAGAAAGGCGAGAGACAAAAGCGCACCCATCGCCTTTGCAATCTGGGCGGCACGATTGAGAGCCTTGCCCCGGAGGTCAAAGATCT
>NZ_QTUL01000028.1:0-2630 GCF_003435675.1 Blautia sp. AM23-13AC
AAAGGGGACAGAAAAAGGCTGTCAACGATAGCAAGCCGGGAATGGATAGAGGACAACACAAAGGTTACGATACCAGCAAATAAGCGAAATTACAGAAAACAAGAGGCTCATTTATATCTTGCAAGGCGAAAAAAAGAGGATATGAAAGTTATAGGCGAAGTAGTAAAAGAGGGCAGACCAACAGCAGAGCGGACAGTCAGAGAATGGCAGGAGAGCCACCCGACAGGAAAGAAAGCGGACTGCATCCGAGAGACAGGACTTGCAAAGCATACCGTTTATAAGTGGTGGAAAGATATAAACAATGAAAATATATAGGGAAAAAGGAGTTATTTAATAACTCCTTTTTCCCTATTGTCTATTGCTGAAGATTTGAGGAAAAATGAAGGAATTTTGATAAAAAAAGATAATTTATCAAATATATTAAAGCCAAGGTTATTATTCCAATAATGATGCTAATAGGCAATATTTTTTTTATAAATAGTGTTGCAAGAGACGTTCCTAAAAGAAACGCAGATCCATATGGAATAACAATATTCAACATAAAAATTTTATTATGTTTTTTTCGTAAGGTTGATTGATTATGGATTAAAAAACAGAGGCGTTGAGGATATCCTGATTGCATGCGTTGATGGTTTAAATGGATTTCCACAGGCAATCGAGGCTGTTTATCCAAAAACAGAGATTCAGCAGTGTATCATCCATCAGATCCGTAATTCAACGAAGTTTGTTTCATACAAAGACATCAAAAAACTGATGGCTGATCTGAAGCTTGTATATGCAGCTCCGACGGAAGAAACCGCTTTAAATGAACTGGAACTGTTCAAGGATAAATGGGATTCCAAGTACCCAAAAATCTATAAATCCTGGCATGATAATTGGGCAACCCTGTCCACTTATTTCAAATATCCGGAGGCAGTAAGACGGCTGATTTATACCACAAATGCCATTGAAGGATTCAACCGCCAGCTCCGGAAAGTGACTAAAAGCAAGGCGGTATTTCCGTCGGATGACAGCCTTTTGAAAATGCTGTATCTGGCAACCATGGATATCACGAAAAAATGGACCGGACACAGGCAGGACTGGGGACAGATCCATTCCCAGCTTGAAATTTATTTTGAAGAACGTCTGGCAGGGCGGAACCTGTAAAGCAGTCAATTTTAGGCAGGTTTTATTGACATGCCTAAAAACTACTGTATAATGCAGATATGGGCAGAATCCGGAAAATCGGCTCTGCCCATTGTAACTATTCACAAATCTTATATCAGTTTTTAACGTTTACACAAAACTTGAAACGGTCTCTAAAATTTTGTATAATAGGAATTGAAGTTAAATTAGATGCTAAAAATTTGTAATTAAGAAGGAGGGATTCGTCATGTTGGTATTCCAAATGCGTAATGTAGATAAAACATCTACTGTTTTGAAACAGACTAAAAACAGTGATTACGCAGATAAATAAATACGTTAGATTAATTCCTACCAGTGACTAATCTTATGACTTTTTAAACAGATAACTAAAATTACAAACAAATCGTTTAACTTCTGTATTTATTTACAGATGTAATCACTTCAGGAGTGATTACATGAACAAAAATATAAAATATTCTCAAAACTTTTTAACGAGTGAAAAAGTACTCAACCAAATAATAAAACAATTGAATTTAAAAGAAACCGATACCGTTTACGAAATTGGAACAGGTAAAGGGCATTTAACGACGAAACTGGCTAAAATAAGTAAACAGGTAACGTCTATTGAATTAGACAGTCATCTATTCAACTTATCGTCAGAAAAATTAAAACTGAATACTCGTGTCACTTTAATTCACCAAGATATTCTACAGTTTCAATTCCCTAACAAACAGAGGTATAAAATTGTTGGGAATATTCCTTACCATTTAAGCACACAAATTATTAAAAAAGTGGTTTTTGAAAGCCGTGCGTCTGACATCTATCTGATTGTTGAAGAAGGATTCTACAAGCGTACCTTGGATATTCACCGAACACTAGGGTTGCTCTTGCACACTCAAGTCTCGATTCAGCAATTGCTTAAGCTGCCAGCGGAATGCTTTCATCCTAAACCAAAAGTAAACAGTGTCTTAATAAAACTTACCCGCCATACCACAGATGTTCCAGATAAATATTGGAAGCTATATACGTACTTTGTTTCAAAATGGGTCAATCGAGAATATCGTCAACTGTTTACTAAAAATCATTTTCATCAAGCAATGAAACACGCCAAAGTAAACAATTTAAGTACCATTACTTATGAGCAAGTATTGTCTATTTTTAATAGTTATCTATTATTTAACGGGAGGAAATAATTCTATGAGTCGCTTTTGTAAATTTGGAAAGTTACACGTTACTAAAGGGAATGGAGATAAATTATTAGATATAACAGCGACAACTAACCTAACGGAGGCTCAACCGTAAAATGAGAAGAACCCCCAGTAGTGGCTGCTACTGGGGGTTCGTTTTGTGTCTACGTGACACATTATATCTTTTCTTAGCTATTGCCATTATAGCATATGCTCTCAGGCAAATCAAGTTTACGCAATTATTATATTTTTTATACGTATCACTCTATTTTCTCCGCAATTTTTATTTTTGTGTATTTTATACATTTTTTTTTTTTT
>NZ_QTUL01000029.1:0-2139 GCF_003435675.1 Blautia sp. AM23-13AC
CCTGCCCTATCTACCTCGTCGTCTTCAAGGGGTCTTACTTCTTTCGAATGGGATATCTCATCTTGAGGGGGGCTTCACGCTTAGATGCCTTCAGCGTTTATCCCTTCCCGACTTGGCTACCCGGCCGTGAACCTGGCGGTTCAACCGGTACACCAGAGGTCAGTCCATCCCGGTCCTCTCGTACTAAGGACAGCTCCTCTCAAATATCCTACGCCCACGCCGGATAGGGACCGAACTGTCTCACGACGTTCTGAACCCAGCTCGCGTACCGCTTTAATGGGCGAACAGCCCAACCCTTGGGACCTACTACAGCCCCAGGATGCGATGAGCCGACATCGAGGTGCCAAACCACTCCGTCGATGTGAACTCTTGGGAGTGATAAGCCTGTTATCCCCAGGGTAGCTTTTATCCGTTGAGCGATGGCATTCCCACTTAATACCACCGGATCACTAAGTCCTACTTTCGTACCTGCTCCACCCGTCGGTGTCGCAGTCAAGCTCCCTTCTGCCTTTGCACTCTTCGAATGGTTTCCGACCATTCTGAGGGAACCTTTGAGCGCCTCCGATACCCTTTCGGAGGCGACCGCCCCAGTCAAACTCCCCGTCTGGCATTGTCCCCCGGCCTGATAAAGGCCGCTGGTTAGAAGCCCAGCAGCACAAGGGTGGTATCCCAACACCGGCTCCCCTGAAACTGGCGTTCCAGGTTCACAGCCTCCCACCTATCCTGTACATGCACTGCCGGACCCCAGTACCAAACTGGAGTAAAGCTCCATGGGGTCTTTCCGTCCTGGCGCGGGTAACCAGCATCTTCACTGGTACTTCAATTTCACCGGATGCATTGTCGAGACAGCGCTCAAATCATTACGCCTTTCGTGCGGGTCGGAACTTACCCGACAAGGAATTTCGCTACCTTAGGACCGTTATAGTTACGGCCGCCGTTTACTGGGGCTTAAATTCAAAGCTTCGCTTGCGCTAACCTCTCCTCTTAACCTTCCAGCACCGGGCAGGCGTCAGCCCATATACCTCACCTTACGGTTTTGCATAGACCTGTGTTTTTGCTAAACAGTTGCTTGAGCCTATTCTCTGCGGCCAACTCTCGTTGGCACCCCTTCTCCCGAAGTTACGGGGTCATTTTGCCGAGTTCCTTAACAATGCTTCTTCCGCCGGCCTTAGGATTCTCTCCTCATCCACCTGTGTCGGTTTACGGTACGGGTATCTTAAAAACAATAGCGGCTTTTCTTGATTCATGGCTCACACACTTCCCTACTTTCGTTCGGTCCGCATCACGCCTTTGGATTGCCACACGGTTTTTCCTATGTGACTCCTCCTTCGCTTGCACGCGGCTTTCCGTTCCGCGCCTGTGCTCTCCACAAATGTCCCCACAGTTCTGTTTTAAGATAGTGCAGGAATCTCAACCTGCTGTCCATCGGATACGCATTTCTGCCTCTCCTTAGGCCCCGACTTACCCAGGGCAGATCAGCTTTACCCTGGAAACCTTGGATATTCGGCCGAGAGGATTCCCACCTCTCTCTCGCTACTCATTCCGGCATTCTCTCTTCCTGGCACTCCACAGCTCCTTCCGGTACTGCTTCATCGCGCCAGCAATGCTCCTCTACCATACCTTGCGGTATCCTGTGCTTCGGTGTCGTGTTTCAGCCCCGGACATTTTCGGCGCAGGACCTCTCGACTAGTGAGCTATTACGCACTCTTTGAATGTGTGGCTGCTTCTGAGCCAACATCCTAGTTGTCTTCGAAATCCCACATCCTTTTCCACTTAACACGTACTTTGGGACCTTAGCAGCAGGTCTGGGCTCTTTCCCTTTTGACTGCCCAACTTATCTCGTGCAGTCTGACTCCCGATGAGCATCTTTACGGCATTCGGAGTTTGATATCCCTTGGTAAGCTTTGACGCCCCCTTAGAAATTCAGTGCTCTACCTCCGTAAGACTCCATCGAGGCTAGCCCTAAAGCTATTTCGAGGAGAACCAGCTATCTCCGGGTTCGATTGGAATTTCTCCCCTACCCACACCTCATCGCCACCCTTTTCAACGGATGTGCGTTCGGCCCTCCACTACCTCTTACGGCAGCTTCAGCCTGGACATGGGTAGATCACCCGGTTTCGGGTCTACTCTTACTGACTC
>NZ_QTUL01000003.1:0-292822 GCF_003435675.1 Blautia sp. AM23-13AC
AGACCGCAAAAGCGGTCTGCTATTTGTCAAGGTGCTCGTATTCTACCGTTTACAAAACAAATGCCGGAAACCCGCATAAATACAGGCTTTCGGCATTTCTGTCCGTTATTCAAATTCGGCGTGTTCTTTGTTGTTATTAACTATATTAGTTTAAGTTTTATGCAAATACACACCGTTTTTTACTTCAATTACATCATTTATTCTGGCTTACTGATTTTCTGTTGCCAAAATGTTGCCATACAGACAATTACAATTTTTATACTACTTGTTATTTTTTAGCATTTCCTCTCTATGGCTGTCATATATAGCATACATAAAATTTTCTAAATCATCAAGAATTTTCTTTTCAACCAATGTAATCTTTGTACCACGCTCATAAATTTTATATGCGTCTATTATCACCTTGTTATTCATTAACTTTCCAAAATAATTTAAAGTAGAATTCATTGGTACTAAATCCAAAGAACCATGCATCATTTTTAATGACGGTATATATGTACCGAACACATGCTCAAGAAACTCCTCTTTTTTTAATTTGCCACTAAGCATTCTTGTCCCATACTCCTTTAAAGTCTTTATTTCAGACATTCTTACCATGTTATCCATAACACTAATTGTTCCGTCGTCTGGCACATAATCTGCCGGTATTGAAAAAGAAGTATCTAATATGGCTGTACTCTGTGCATATGCAACCATATCCGGTGGAAATATCGTTATACTATTTAGTATTTGAGTCAAAATCAAATAGAATAAAAGCAGTGCATCATTTGCGTTATTAAATATTCCGTATACTGTATTTTCATCTGGTAATAATGATACATTTGTCAGTCCATTTTTATTCACTGGTAAAATAACCCCTTTATTTAACACGCATATACAACTTATCCTTTTATCAACCTCTACATCCTCCGACAATTCATTGAGATTTTTATATACCGCTTCTAGAGAAGCATCGGAATCATACGCAAATACCATCCCCGCTGTCGGAAAAGAGTAGCCTGAAGTTGTCTTTTTCTCAAGTTTTCTCACACTCTCAATATTTTTAACACACTTCCTCAATTCTTCTTTGGTCAACGTCGATTTAACTTCAACAACCCCATAAACACTTTCAATCGGCACAATTTTAGTACCATCCATATCTACGAGGTATGGTGTCAAAAATTTATCATGTATAATTATATCCACCTGTCTACTTTGTACATCCTTACAATCTACAATCGTACCTTTCGAAAAACAATATTTTTCAGGTATATAACATTTCAAATACTCTTCAAGTATATTTTCCCTTGCCGTTCCTTTTTCTCCATTATGCTGTATTTTACTCGTTATTCCCTCAAAATCAATTTGCATTTTTTTAGACACTGACATTAATATATCTTTAAGCATAACATCCCCCATATCTTACAGTTTGTTTGATCAACCCACATATATAATAAATTTTTTTAATCTTTTATCTATAAATATCCGAAAATCCTCCACAAATCTATAAAAAAATTTCATCCAATATCCTACGAATTTTCAGCATATGTCTTCTTGTTTTTCTGTCTATAGGTTCATTTTCTCCAAAAACTTTTTGAGCACGCTGAACATACGATATGAAATTTCCTTTAATATGTCCATTTGAATCTTTTAAATGCGCCCCTTTAACAGTATACTTCTCATATAAATTTTTACAGCTTATTCTTTTTCCCGAAGGAGTATAGCCTTCATTTTTCACTATAGTTTTAAGTTTCCGATATAATCTGTAATAATATTTCGAAATAGTTTTATCCCTAATTGTTATCTCTTTACCGTCAAATGTAAATCCTAAATAATCAATCTCATTTTTTCCATTTAACACATCCTTTAAAAACAATGCATTACAACTTTTTAATGTTGTATCTCTATATTTATATATTTGTGTTTTATCTGGTTGTAAAATTAAATTTGGAATTTGTTTAATTTCATCTATTATACTATTCAATATCTCCCTAAAATCATCTTCTGATATTCCAGGCAGAATAATAATAAAATCATCACTATATCGCATATACAGACCCTTGTATTTGTTCGCTAAATTATACATTTGCTCATCTACTACTATCATATATACATTTGCTAATACCGCACTAATTGCCGACCCTTGTGGTATCCCATAGTTTTCTTTATGTCTAATAATAAATTCTTTCTTATGCTTTTTAAAATCTTTTTCAGATAAAACTTTACGTTTAGAATTTAAAATTTGTATATCTTCTTCTGTGTCTGTTAAATTATTTAGTTTAAGTAACTCTGTTAATTCCCAAATCGAATATTTTGTTATATTTTTAAATACTGCGTAAAAATCCGATGACAACATATCAACTTTTAAAACATCACACATTCGTTTTTTCAAATAGCCATGATCTAAAGAATCAAAAAAATGAGAAAAATCTCCTATTATTACAAAACTTTCTTTCGTTTCTCTAATACAATCAAAAGCTCTTTTTGCGAAATGAATATTATTTTTGTGCAAATTATCTCTATATGCAACCGCAGCCAAATTCATATTACGTTCTTCTAAGTATTTATTATATTTTTGATTCAAAAGATACCCATAATAAGAATATATATATCTATCAATATGTGCAGAATAACATAAGTGCCTAGATTTTTCTTTTATATAACCTCTTCCGTCTTTCCTAGTAAATTTATTAAATTTCTTTTCATAATGTATAAAAGGATAAAATCCATGTTTCACAATGTTAGTCGGATCACTGATATAATCCCAAACTTTGTCCAATGAAACCTTTTCATCAAAATGCGCATATTTTCTTGCATTTGCATTTTTCGTTTTCCATTCGTATAAATCCATACACTCTTCCTATTTAGCGAAAGACCTACCAGCATGAGGGATAGCATCTCTTGACTGATAGGTCTTCTTTCAACATGGTATTCAATTTTGTCTTTCGACAGCTTTGATGTGGTGCCAGCTATCCATTATTCGTTCAATACATATCTATGTTAGAATAGATAAGAAGGAGATGATTCTAATTAACATTCTTATGTGGTTATTCATAAGTTTGCAACCAGAACACCAGTCATATCTGAAAGAGCTCTTTCAGGTATTGACAACAATTCCTTTCCCTTATATCTCATATATAAGGCACTTTAAATATAACTCATAACTACCCCTATGTCAATATATACCAGTCATTTATCTCCCTCAAAACACTCTTGAAGTATAACGCAATATAATCCTTTGAGAAACAAGGTTTCCAATGTCCCTAAAACACAACAAGCACAGCCATTTATTTCAGAATCTCCAAAGCCATTTCTTTAGCTTTATTTCCAGAAATCTGATCTCTATGTTCACTATCATTTAAATATATAGCAATGTATTTCCGTTCTCCATCTGATTCAGAAAAACCAACAAACCATGCCTCTCCATTCCCACTTCCTGTTTTTCCATAAATTTTCTGGGAATCGTTTTCATCCACTAACATTATTCTTTTCAAAATTTCTATATTTCTGCTATCGTAATCACTATGTCCCTCAAATATCCTACTCAAAACTTCTACTTGTTCCAACGGCGAAATTTTCAACGAAGAATCTAACCAAAAACCATTTAGATTTTCCAAAGGATTGATATTGCTACCATTCCACTCCGAAATATCGCAATTCCCGTACTGTAAATTCTTTAATTCTTCCTGCATTTTATCCCTACCAACTAAATCTATCACTTCTCGAAAATACCATATACATGATTTCTCAAATGCTTCTTCTAATGTTAAATCCCCATTCCATTCTGCATTTCCATAATCCGTTCCGTCATACCCCATTGTCGACGATTCATCAACAATAACACCTCTTTGTAATCCTAATAAAGCTGAAATAATCTTAAAAGTAGAATAGGGCGATACTTCTTGCCGACACATATCTTCATTAAAAAATGAATATTCCTCTTGTACTGGCGAATAAATCACCGCACAGCCATTAATCTCCTGAAATGCCCCGCCTAAATCAATCTTCTTTTCACTTATCCCTTGTTGTGTTTCTTCCTGTTCCGCTTTCTCTCCATCAACTTTCTTAAAATTTACACCACCTTTTGTATTTTCTCCTATAACTGTAATCTTATATGTTCCACTCTCTTGAATTTCAACATCAAAATTTTCAGAGGTTACTATATCATCTCTTTCATAAATCGGGGTATCACTATCTTTTTGAATTTTTATCGACAATTTTCCACTGTCAACTATAACTTCCGTCCTAATAGTATCTCCCGATTCTAAGAACAATGATTGCTCATCCGTAGTATTAAAAATTTTGTACTTCATAACAAACTGGCTATCATTCCCTGTTCTGCTACCATCAAATGACGATTTTCCGCATCCACTCAATAAAAATACAATAAAAAAAACACATATTATACTTAAAGACCGTTTCATATTGTCCTCCTATATCTAGTCATAAAGTAATTGTTTTCATTATATCTCCCAGTCATTTCACTGTAAAGCAAAACCAGCAAATCCCTATCAGTCCATCAAGAGTAAACTTTATAGCTACACTTTTCTCGACTAACTGACGAGGATTCACTTCATGACAGTTAAGAGGGCTTTAAGCAGCCCTCTTTCAATCACCGAACTTCTCTACTGTGTTTTCTCCTTACAGCCCGTTTCTGTTCAGCTTCTATCTGTTCCTGTTGCTTTGCCCGGTCAATAACTGCATTTACTTGTTCAGCCCCCATAACTGTTCTTACACGACCAAAATCCGTTGCAATCGTCCGAAGTTCCCGATTTTCCCCTAAAAATTCTTCTAATCGGTTCTTTAACCTTTCATTTCTGTCTTGCTCTCTGTTATATGCATCTTGCAGTTTTTCAAATCGGTTAGAAACACTCAAATATTCCCGATACACAGCCCGCAGAACTGTTATGATTTTCCCAATCAGTGGTTTTGCTTTTTTCTCTCTATAAGACTTTCCGCTTTCCAATGTTCCTGCTTCCGGCAGCACTTCCTCTGGATCATACGAATACTTAACTGCAAATCGTTCCATATCCTTTACCATAGGAGCAATCTCCGCCAGTTTTTTCTCATATCGTGCTGCTTCTTTCTTAGCCACTTCTACTTTTTTATCTGCTTCCTCACGAATTTCCTGTGCGGAGTGAATCTCCTGTTCAAGATTTTCCAATTCTCCCAACCACTTTTCACTGGTTTCCAGTATGGCAACATTATGTTCTTCCAAACTTTCTTTTTTCGCTTCCAACTCCGCAACTTCCTTTGCCCGTTCCTTTTTCTTAAAGTCCAAAACTGATAAATGCTTTTCATGTGTGCCTTTCTGTTCCCATTCAATCCCACGTTCCAACATAATTTCCGCAAGCTGTTTTTTCTCATGCTGTACCCATTGATTTAATTCTGTTTCGCTTCTGGTGCCTCCTTTAAACCCAAGAGCCGATAACGCCTGTTTCAAAGAAACTCTTGTATCGAGTCCTCTTTTGCTTCCTGTCGTATATGGTACAAAATCAATATGTAGATGCGGTGTCGCTTCATCCATGTGCAAGTACGCAGAAAATACCCGTAGCGTAGGATTCCGTCTTTGAAAATCACGCATATATTCATCAAGCACCTTTGCAGCAAGCTGTCCGTTTTCTGTTGTCGCTCCCATATTGTCTTTATCTCCAATTTGCAGAATGATTTCATGGAACGGTTTCTCCTGTTTGCCGAAACAAATTTTATCATAATAATCATCAATCTTACGGTCACTTCTGGTCTGCTTCTCGTTGTATCGAACAAGAGCTTCATCAAACAATTCGTGATACACGTCTTTGACATCTTCGTTACAGTATTCTACATTCAGATAACTTCTTTCCGAATCTATATTTTTTGCATGGAATTTTCTGCTGTTATGATTAACAGAACCTTTTCCTGTCATAAAACTAATTGTTCGCTTCAATCTTTATCCCTTCTCCCTGTTTAGGGGTAATCAGTGCCGGATACGGCACATAGCTTTGTTACTTTCGTCGAAAGTAACGCAAAGGCACTTTTGACAGCCGTTCCGTCCATCAAAAGCTGCCATTGCGCCCTGCCGGGAGCTTTTCTGTCCTACGGACGGGCGGCTTTCAGCCGCTTTGCTTCTGCCACCATAGCTTTTCGGATAGCTGAAAGCATATTTTCTATCGTATATTCATCCCATCCGGCAAGCCATATCAGTATCCGCTGTTCATCTTCTGTCAGCTCTACCTCTCCGAAAATTTCATTGAGGTCAGCAATCCTCCTGGCTTCACTTTCGTAAAAATACTTATTCACGTTCCGAGTTCCCCATTCCGGCTGAATTATCATCCAATCACACCTTTCTCTTTGTCTGCTATCACAGGGGTGTGACACGCCCCTGTCTATTCTCATCAAGAAACACTACCAGCGGAAACTGTCCAGCACTCCACGTCTATCCAGATATTCCTGTCTGGCTTTTTCCCGTTCCTCCTGTGTTGGAGCAGTCTTAAATTTCCCATATAGTTCATGCTGCACCAAAGAATCCAGTTTCTTCTCTAATCCCTGCCGGATTTCATCCAAACAAGTATCATCCTCCACCAGATAGTGACGGATCAGCAACATAAACAATTCATAAGGAATCTGTACATTCTTCATCTTCTCTCCCTTTCTGCGTCAGTTTGCGTCGATAGCGTCGATATTTTCCACACCAGCCTGCTATCAAAAATACCGTCGCAACCGACGCATATCGTCGCTTTTATTCTTTTACTTCAAGGCGTTTCAGAATGATTTTTCTTTCATGCCCCCGCTTATTATCATAGAAAATCCCATAGTCATTGAGCAGCTGGCTATTGACAGTATTCAGCCTTCTGGAAAGCACATTCGCCTGTATCTGTATATCCGGCAGTTGCTTTACAAGTTCTGTCGCTGTTCCCTCCCACGCCTGTCTGTCCTCTGTCAGAAACACATTGATTGCTTCTAAAAGAGGGTTCGGTGGCTGTTTCCACAACTCTGTTTCTGCTTTCTTGAATTTCCATACACAACGCTCCCTGTCAAATTCTATAGTCAGTTCCTGATCCGGCTGGTCACGCCCCACAATATCCATCACTGCTTCATTGTCTGTCCGTTTCTTTTTGTGCATGATAAACGCCCCATCTGCCGCACCCAACAGTCCATTTGTGCCGGAAATCATATCAAAGCTGTCCTCCGATTCCAGCTTGCGTGTATGATGAACCACCAGCAGGCAGATACCATATTTATCGCTGAATGATTTCAGCTTTGTCACAATCTCATAATCGCTGGAATAGCTGTATCTATCCCCGCCAACTTCACGCACTTTCTGGAGCGTATCAATAATAATCAGCCTTGCGTCCTTATGCTCTTTCAAAAATCCTTCTAATTGCCTGTCTAATCCCTCATTCAAGGTCTTTGCCTGTGTTGCAAAATACAGATTATCGGCACACTCTACACCAAACATACCGGACAGTCGGCGTTGAAGTCTTGCATAATCATCTTCCAATGCCAGATACAGCACTGTTCCTTTCCGCACCGGATAATCCCACAACGGAATCCCCATTGCCACATGATAGGCAAGCTGTGCCATGAAGAATGATTTTCCTACCTTTGGCGCACCTACAAAAAGATATGTGCCGCCATAGAGAAAACCGTCTACAATCGGTACTCTCGGCACAAAAACAGTGTCATACAATTCCGGCATGGACATGATATGCAGTCCGCCATCCCCAGATTTCTCTGGGTTTTTGATGGCTTGCTGATTGATTTGTTCCTGTGAATTTGCTATAATTTCATTGTGATTTTTTACATTCGGCTGCACCCCATCTGCGCCAACAGATGATACGGGAGCAGTCGTTTTCATTTTTTCTATCATTCATCTTCTCCTTTCAATCCCTCTAACGTAATTGCAATTACCTGTAACGTATAGAGCAGTTCATCATTATCCGGGCTTACTGTTTCCAGTCGCTTTAATTCCTCGTGAATAGCTGCCATCTGATTTTTTAATGCCTTATAAACTCTCGGATTCCCCTGTACAACCACGTCCCTGCACGTCAGTCGTCTTATGATATATTCCTGCTTTGTCAAACCAGACAATGCTACCAAATCATTAAGCAGCTTCGCTTCTTCATCTGATACCCGAAATGCTACAGTATGGTTTCTCCAACGCCCTTTATAATCAAGACTTCTTTCCATTGCTGTCCTCCTTTTCCATTCGCTCCATTTCCAACTTTTCTGCCATTTCTGTCTGAACAGTTGGAAATAAATGTGCATACCTGTAAGTGATTTTTTCTGCTTCGTGTCCTACTCGTTCCCCAATCGCCAGCACTGAAAATCCTATATTTATCAGCAACGATACATGGCTATGCCGAATATCATGCACCCGAATCTTTTTCACTCCCGCCTGTTTTGCACCTCGCTCCATCTCATGGTTGAGATAAGATTTTGTAACCGTAAACAGCCGTTCATCTGGTTTGATGTCATAGAGCATTTTGATATACTCCTGCATTTCTTCGCAGAGAAACGGGGGCATTTTTACGGTACGGTTGCTTTTCGCTGTTTTAGGGCTTGTAATAATATCACGCCCTTTGGAACGGTGGTACGTCTTGCTGATTGTGACCGTCTGCTTCTGGAAATCAAAATCAGCAGCAGTAAGAGCCAACAGCTCACCGGAACGGATACCGCACCAGTAAAGCATTTCAAAAGCATAAAAGGAACGTGGCTTATCCATCATGGCTTCTGAAAATTTTAGATATTCCTCTTTTGTCCAGAAGTCCATCTCCTTTGGAATTTCATTTCCCATTGTGCCAGCCCGTCTTGCCGGATTGTAAGGCAGATTATAAAAGTTTACAGCATGGTTAAAAATTGCTGTAAGCTGTGCGTGTATTGTCTTCAGATAATCTGCTGAATAGGGCTTACCTTTCTCATCCTGATACGCCATGAGTTCATTCTGCCATGCAATAATGTCTTTTGCTTCAATCTCTGCAATCTTCCGATTTCCAAAATAAGGTAAAATCTTTGTGCGTATTACATGGCTTTTAGATTCCCATGTACTTTCCTTGACACGCTGCTTTTTATCTGCCTCATAAAGTTCAAAAAAGCTGGCAAATGTCATATCCAGTTTGGAGTTCTGTTTCAGCATAACCTCATGTTCCCAGGCTTGTGCTTCTCTTTTTGTTGCAAACCCACGTTTCTGTGTCTGTTTCCGTTCCCCTTTCCAATTCGTGAAACGATAAATTACCCTCCACGTTCCCGTAGCATTGTCTTTATATACAGCCATTTCCATCATCTCCTTCCAACTTAATCGCTGTAACAGACCTTCTTATGAAAGAAAGTAGTATTTACACGCCCCGCTACTGTCATATACCCTTGTTTCTGCAATTCTGTGTTCAATTCCCTTACAACCTGATAGGCTTTGGACTTTGATACCCTTAATTCTGTTGCCACTTCTTCCACCGTCATAAATGATTTTTCTGCCATCTATATCCTCTCCTTTCCCTAAAATTCCTGCCGTTCTCTCCTTCCCGTTCTGACAGGCAACCCTTTTCGGCGCTGTGCCAGTCCCTCTACATAAGGAACGCTCGCTTCTTTTTTAAAGGTCATGGCGTTTGTTCGGTTTGAACGGTCATTCAATTTTAACTCTTTTTGTTTAAGTTCTGTTTTTATGATACTAAATAAATTCCGTTAAGTCAAGTGGTTTGCAGAAAAATCTTAACTTTTTTTATTTAAGTCCCGCTTGCTATTCCTATTTCATCATGTTATACTAACTTCAACAGAAATGTTTAGTATCGGAGGTTTTATTATGGCAATTGGCAAAAGAATCCGCTTTTTCCGCAACCGGAAAGGCATGACACAGAAACAATTAGGCGAACTCCTCGGTTTTCTGGGAAAGACCTCTGATGTCCGTATGGCACAATACGAATCAGAATCCAGAACACCGAAACAAGACCTTGTAAAAGAAATGGCACATCTCCTCGATGTAAGTCCTCGTGCAATCACTGTGCCGGAAATAGACAGTTATATCGGACTTATGCACACGCTTTTTGCGTTGGAAGATATGTATGGCTTAAAAATCGGAGAGATTGACGGAGAAGTGTGTCTGCGGTTAGATAAATCTGCCGGAACAACCTACACCACTATGTTTGATATGTTCCATGCATGGCAGGAACAGGCTGCCCGTCTGGAACAGGGCGAGATAACCAAAGAAGAATACGACCAGTGGCGGTACAAATATCCTGAATTAGACACCTCAAAACAATGGAGAAAGGTCATTCCCTCACAAGAACTCAGCGACCTTATCTTACAGGACTTGAACCCCGAATCCGACTAATTTTCAACCTCGAAACGTACAAAAACCTTACCGACTTTCAGCTTTATTTCTGAAAATCAGTAAGGTTTTCTGTTATTGAAGTATTCTGTTATTCAGTGAGTGATACTCTAAATGTTGCCAAATCGTTGCCAACGCTTAAACAAATTTGCTTGAAACCCGCATGAATACTAGGTTCTTAAAGTCCATTTCATCATTCAAATTCAATGGTTGCCGGTGGTTTTCCTGTGCAATCATACATAACGCGATTGATGTGTTTTACTTCGTTTACAATTCTGCTCGTTGTTTTTCCGATGACATCCCACGGAATTTCTGCGCTTTCGGCTGTCATGAAATCGGTAGTGGTTACGGCACGGAGGGCGATGGCATAATCATACGTTCTTTCATCTCCCATGACTCCAACGGAACGCATGTTGGTCAGTGCTGCGAAGTACTGGCCGATTTCGTAAGCGATGCCGGCTTTGTCGATTTCTTCACGCCAGATTGCGTCGGCGTCCTGAACCATTTTCACTTTCTCGGCGGTTACTTCACCGATGATACGAATACCAAGACCCGGACCCGGGAATGGCTGACGGAATACAAGATATTCCGGAATGCCGAGTTCCAGACCGGCTTTTCTTACTTCATCTTTGAAGAGGTTGCGCAATGGCTCGATGATTTCTTTGAAATCTACGTAATCCGGCAGTCCTCCGACATTATGGTGAGATTTGATAACGGTGGATTCTCCGCCGACACCGCTCTCTACAACGTCCGGGTAGATGGTTCCCTGTACAAGGAAGTCTACGGCACCGATTTTCTTTGCCTCTTCTTCGAAGACACGGATAAATTCTTCACCGATAATTTTACGTTTTTTCTCCGGCTCTTCTACGCCTTTTAATTTGGCATAGAAACGCTCCTGTGCATTAACACGGATAAAATTCAGGTCATACGGACCCTCCGGTCCGAATACAGCCTCTACTTCATCGCCTTCGTTTTTACGCAGCAGACCGTGGTCAACAAAAACGCAGGTGAGCTGATTTCCAACTGCTTTGGAGAGCATAACGGCTGCAACAGAGGAATCAACGCCGCCGGAAAGGGCACAGAGTACTTTTCCGTTGCCAACTTTTTCGCGGATAGCTTTGATAGACTCTTCTACGAAGGAATCCATGTGCCAGTCACCGGCACATTTACATACATTGTATACAAAGTTGGAAAGCATCTTCTTTCCTTCTTTGGTATGAAGAACTTCCGGATGGAACTGGGTTGCATAGAGCTTTTTCTCTACGTTTGCAACGGCTGCTACCGGACAGTCCTCCGTATGGGCAATGATTTCAAAGCCCGGGGCTGCTTTGGAAATATAGTCGTTGTGGCTCATCCAGCAGATTGTTTTTTCAGATACATTTTCGAACAGTGCGGAACTGGTATCTACGGTTACCTCAATTTTTCCATATTCTCTGACCGGAGCTACTTCTACTTTTCCGCCCAGCAGATGCATCATCAGCTGTGATCCGTAGCAAATGCCGAGGATCGGAATTCCAAGTTCGAAAATTTCTTTTGTATAGGTCGGGGAATCCGGCAGATATGCGCTGTTCGGGCCGCCGGTAAAGATAATACCTTTCGGCTGAATTTCTTTAATCTTTTCAATATCTGTTTTGTAAGAATAAATCTCACAGTAAACGTTACACTCACGTACACGTCTTGCAATTAACTGATTGTACTGACCGCCAAAATCAAGTACGATAACCGTTTCTCTTTTCAAAAACGTTCCCTCCTGTTTTTTCTTCTGTGCATGCCAAACCACATGCGTTTTTGGGCTTGATGCTAATTATAGTAAAGAAACCGTAAAATTTCAACCCCCGAAGCATAGGAAACGTGTTCTTTTCCCCATACTTTAGAGTTTTTTCTCTTTTACCTGGTTTATTCGCCAATGGCGATGGTGTAGCTTGCCTGAAAACTTTCTCCTGCCTTCAGGTGCTGTTCACCATATTTGTCTTTTAATTCACCATCAAAGCCAACGTTGTCACAGCGGCCGATCCATGGCTCGAGACAAACAAACGGAGCGTCTGCTTTTGGCTTGGACCATACACCAACGCTTGGGAAGCCTTTACAGGTGAGGGTAACGTACGGTTTCCCATCTACTTCCACGCCAACGCGCTCTACCTGCGTATTGTCGAAGATCAGAGCATCCTCGTCGAAAAGGGTTCTGGTATATGGGATTTTTCCGTTGATTAATGACAGTTTCCGTGGATGTGCCGCATCAACACCTGCTGTTTCTGGATCAATCAAAACATATTCAAGCTCTGTCTCGCCATGGTTCCGAAGATCTTTGTTGAAGACAATGTCGTACTGCTCCGGAATCATAAATGCCGGATGCCCTCCGACAGAAAAATAAAGGTCTTCCTCTCCGGTATTTTCTACCTCCCAGATAACAGTCACGGTTCTGCCTGAAAGTTTCTGGGTTACGGTAAAAGCAAAGTCGAACGGATAGACTTTTTTTGTCTCATCGGTCGATACCAGACGATGTACGGTTTTATTTTCTGTATTTTCCATGCACGCAAACTCTTTGTCACGTGCAAAGCCATGCTGGCCCATCGGGTATTTGATACCTTTGTGGGTATAGAATCCACCGTTTACTTTTCCGACAAACGGGAACAAAACCGGTGCGTGGCGGTTCCAGAAGGCCGGATCTCCGATCCAGACTGCCTCACGGTCAGCTTCCTTATCGTAGATACTGCAAAGTTCTGCACCGTGATCGCTGATCTGCACACGCAGTTTTTCGTTTTCCATGGTTCTCATACTCTGTTTCCCCCTGTTTTCTTTCATTTTTTGTAACTATTCAGAGCCATGCGAAATTGCATGGCGCTGAATAGTTACCATTTTTAGAATTTATTCCGGATAGACGAGACGGGATTCATCAATTCCGTACAAAACCTCATCCAGGTATTTTTTGCCAAGGTAGTTTGCCATGGACAGATTCATATCCAGATAGTTTCCGCAGTCTTTCGGAGATGCACCCGGGACTTCGCCCTTGAAATCGCGGATAAATTCATACATTTCTATTACGAGTGAAACGATATCTTTCGAGCTGTAATCACCGGCCAGCAGCAGGTAAAATCCTGTACGGCAGCCCATTGGACCAAAATATACAGTTTTATCTTTCCATTCTTCGTGATTGCGAAGGAACGTTGCGCCAAGATGCTCAATGGTGTGGACTTCAGCAGTATTCATAACAGGCTCATCGTTTGGAGATGTCATGCGCAGGTCAAAGGTTGTGATAACGCTGTCACCCACATGATCTTTTCTTGAAACGTAAATGCCTGGTTTAAGTTTGATATGGTCGATCGTAAAGCTTGCAATTTTTTCCATCACTGGTATTTTCCTTTCTTTCTGTCCTTTAATAGCTGCGGAGTTCATCATCGGTATCCGCAGTGTTTTCGATGGATTTGATGATGAGATCATAACTATAGGCATCGCTTACTTTTACAGTGACGCGGTCGCCGACTTTATGACCCAGAATGGCTTTTCCTAATGGCGAGTCGATACTGACGTATCCTTTGAGAGAATTACCACGAACGGTGGTGACAAGTTTGTAGGTTTCTGTCTCATCATCTTCTTCGATGTAAACCTGGACGGTATTGTTGATGCCGACTTCGTCGTCCTTTGAGGTATCTGAAATAACGTGAGCGGTTTTGATCATTTTTTCCAGATAGCGGATGCGGCTTTCGTTGCGGTTTTTGTCCTGTTTGGCAGCTTTGTATTCAAAGTTTTCGCTGAGATCGCCCTGGGCACGGGCTTCTTTTACAGCCTCGAGTTCTTTTGGACGGACAACCAGTTTGCGGTAGTCGATTTCTTCCTGCATTTTTTTAATATCGTTTTCGGTCAGTTTATCATACATGATTTTTCTACCTCTTTTCTTGTGAGGTTATTTTAGCACAGAATACGGCAAATTGGAAGTAGGAAGACAGCCACGGTAGAATCATGAGTAGAATCACTTTCTTACGCACCGGAACAGCAAATGTTCCGGTGCTGAATGAACTATAACGGTTCACTCAGCCGTGTCGCTTGGTTTTGAAGGCGGAGTTCCTTTGTTGTCGCTGTTATTTGGCATTTTTCCACCTTCGGGATCGCTCATCGTTTTAACAGACCGGGTTCCGGCGGTGGTGATGATGTCCGTGAGGGTGATCTCTTCGTTGTCGGTACCGGCAGTCAGAGTATACGTTGCGTCCAGTTTCATTTCGGGGCAGGTCAAAACGATGCTGGCGTAGGCTTTTTCAGGTGTAACCGTGAAGAGGGCACTTCCATCGCTGTCTGTCAGTGTGATGGTAGTGTCAGCGGACTGGGTTTCCGTACTGTAATAGGTGATAACGGGCTGGGTGGAAGCTTCGTCGAAGCTTTCCGTCATGCCGGCACTGCCGATAGCAGCTAAAGTTCCGCCGGTCACAATTGCACTTCCGTCGTAATCGAGGGCACTGTCACCATCGCTGGTCGGCCCGTACACAATCGTAGTTCCGCCGGTCACGAGAAGACTGCCGTTGGAATCAAGACCATCACCATCGGCGGATACGGTCAGGGTTCCGCCGGTAATTTTAATGTAAAGCTCAGAGTTGCCTTCGCCGCCGGGGCCTCCCTGCATCTTCTGTGGAGCATCGCCGTCAGACGGAGCATTCCCCGGATCGAAGTTCTGCGGCGCATTTCCGCCAGACGGAGCGTTCTCCGGATCGAAGTCCTGCGATGGCTGCATATCGCTGCCGTTTTCTGTATCAGGCGGCATTTGCGGAGGTTCCTTTCCGTCTGCCGCACCGGATATGCTGCTATCATCACCGGAGTTTACGGCAGCACTGCTATCGTTGTTTGAGCTTGCGGCATTGCTGTCATCGTCACCGGAACCGGCCGCATTGGCGCCAGGATTTATGGCGTTGGCGCCATCGTCGCCGGAATTTGCGGCATTGATGCCATCGTCGCTGGCGTTTATGGTAATGTCACCACCATTGACCACAACGCGTTTTCCTTCCAGTCCTTCGTAGCTTTTTTCAACAAGGATCGTTCCGCTATGAATGACGGTGTCGAGATCCGCATGGAAACCGTCATCACCGGAGTTTACGGTGATGGTTCCGTCATCGACAACAATGCTGCCGGTTGCATGGAAGCCGTCCTGTTCCGCCTCGATCGTAAAAATTCCACCGGCAATATAGATATTTCCAAGCTCTGTGTCATCCGTATTCTTCGCTTTGACCGCACTGTTTGCAGCATCAATATCAAAGCTTCCATCCAGAATTTTAATCTGATCTTTGGCTGTGATCCCGTTGTCCGCAGCGGCGATTTTGTAGGTTCCGCCGGTAATCACAAGGTCATCTTTGGATACAATCCCGTGCTTGTAGTCTGCCTCGATGGTCAGACTTCCTGTCCCGTTGCAGACAAGATCTGATTTGGAGAAGATAACGCCGTCTACCGTGTTGTCGTCAATCTGAGTGTACTCGTTTCCACCGCCAAGCGTGTTGCTGCTGTTTTCAGCAAGCGTGATGAAAACTTTGTCCGCTTCGCGAACGTAGATGGCAGCATTTGTCTCACAGTTGATATGGACTCCATCGAGTACGATCTGAACCTTGTCGGAATCGGATGCGTCTACGATAATCTGGCCATCCTCAAGTGTTCCGCTTACGACGTAAACACCTTCTTCCGTGATGGTAATTGTGCTGCCGTCTGCTTTGGCTCCGCTGCCGGAGACGGTAGCTGTCGTCTTATTAAGTGTAATTTTTACGGCTTCTAATGCTTTATAGCTTCCGCTCTTCTCACGGTCTGTGAATTCGGTGTCGATAGTGGATTCGGTCAGTTCCAGGTCAAAATTAATATCGGAAGCACTTTCCATTGCATTTTCCGAAGCTGTGCTCTCTGATGTGGCCGCCGCGTTGTCGGCAGATGTTTCGCCGGTTGACTCTGTACTGGCGGATTCGGTATTGACAAAACTGGCTGATGTCACTGCTGTGCCGCATCCGCCGAAGGCCAGCGATGATGCAAGAAGCAGGCTGACGACTGCGCCGGTCTCTTTTTTTCTGTTTTTTTTCTTTCTGTTTCGATTCATTATAATTCCTCCCTTCCGGTCTGCGCACGACTACACAGGATTTCAAGGTTTCCGTTTCTGCAGCGGAGCTGGTCAATCATGTTTTTCTCTTCGCCTTCCTCGCGGAATACGATGCGATACTCCAGCTTGAAAAGACTTCCCATATTCGTGGTTTTTACCTGTACAAGCTCGCAACGGGTCAGATACCTGGCAAAGATATCGTCAAAAACACTGGTATAATCAAGGGACTCCGGTTCCAAGATTTCCATTGACGAGCATGATCACCCTCTGTACGATCACAGGCATCAGAACAAGCGTGACAGCAAAGCTTTTGGTGCATTCGCTTTTGTACCTGTAAACAGCAGCGATCAACAGTCCCAGAATCAGAGACACTGCTGTGCAGGCAAGGAACTGACCAAAGGTGAAGGCGGCGGTTGTTTCTGTAAAAACGGAACTGAATATTGCGTTAAGCATAGCAAATTCCTCCCAGAATTTTTTTATTTTCTTGTCTATTCAGAGCCCCATCTCGATTCCGCTTACGCTACATCGCGATGTTACTTCTCGCCATATGAAGTTCCAGAAAAACCGCTCATTCATGCAAGCATGATTCGCGATTTTTCTTCTATTTTGCATGGCTCTGAATAGTTACATTTTCTTTTTTGTGAAGCAGATTATGTTTGAAAAAGGCTTTTCGCAAGCTGTGAGTCCACCCACTGCTTCTTGCTTTTCGCAATGGCCGCAGAGGACTTACCTGATTCAGCTAACGGAATGCTGTTTTTGATACGGTTTGCCGGATATCTGTGAATGGTATGAAAGCTTTTTCTTCTGATACTTTCTGATTTTCGATCTGATAGGCAAAGCCGTATTTAGAAAATGATGCCGGATAGATTGCAAGATCATCCAGAATTTTGCTGAACCATAGGGGCACAGCACCTGGTGATTTCACCTCCATGAGATACCAGCCTGGTTCTAAAAGCCTGGTTCCTTCCGTTGGACCGTCAAGACACAGATTGTCGGTACGCCATCGGATATTGGTGTCGAAGGTAACACGAAAGTTCCTGTCTTCCGTGCCGAAGCAGGCGATGCGGTCGTAGGCGATGTACATAGCGGGAGCAAGCCCCCGGTAGTAGTTGCGAAACCAAGTGATTTCGTGGAGAATCTGGCTGTCGAAGCCCGGTTCTGATTTTCCCGCAAGATAGGGAACCGCTTCTGATAATATCATGCGCTCGCGGCGTTTGTAGACGATTCCTTCATATTTTTTCTTTAGTTCTACGTATATGGGGCTGGTCTCTTTGGCCGGACCATAACTGCGGAGTCGCAGTTTTTCTTTGTAGACGGGTTTTTCCAGCGAACGGCGGATGGGCTGGTGATCCGGGGTATCGTAATAGAGGCTGCAGATGGTATCAAGGCCGTATTCATCCATCTGCAGATGACCCGGAAGGCTCTTGCGAAGCTTGCGGGCCATGATCGGGGAAAGCATGTATTTTGTTTCATACCGTTGGAAGGTCATGGGAATCTGTTGGCTTTGTATCATAATCGATTGATCCTTTCGTTTGATTTACTTCCGGAAATGTTTTTTACATTTTTAAGTATAATGAGGAAACTTTAAAGGAACCTTAAAGAATGGACGGAAAATGTGAAAGATTTGTGAAAAGACGGACCTCTGTAATCCGGATCGCTTTTTGAATACCATATAAAAAAAGAAAGAGCCCTTTTCCGGACAAATTCGTTGGAAGCGAATTTGTTCGGAACGGACTCTTGCAGCCGCTATGCAACGTCATGAAACATATAAAATAGGAAAAGCGTCAAAAATCATCTTGGCCAGCGCTCTTTTCTGGACATGAGTGGCGCGAATGGTACATGAGGATGCGTCTGGTACCAGTAAGCTGTGGTAGCGACATCATCCTGACGTTCAAAGAGACCTCCATGACTGACGCCAATCTGCTGAAGGGTTACCTTAAGATCCTTCTCAAAAAGGATAGGATCAAGAAGGTGCCAGCGGTAGAAGCTGCGCTGTGGCATCTGATCATCATTGTGGTAATCATTATGAAGGAAGGTATCGTGGGTAGAGTAGTAAGGATATCCAAGATACGGAGTGCAGTACTGATTTTCAACGGTTTGGCCATTTTGCTGTGTTGCAAAGCTCCAGGCACCACCGAAGTAATCTTCTGTTCCGGTTCCGCAGATGGTTGGATAATCCTTGTCTCCATCGATGTAGAATTTCATCTCACCTTCTCCGTACCAGTAGCGTTCGAGGCTGGTAAGTGCAAGATACGTTCCAACGTACTGGCCTTTCCCTTTGATGTTGTCGAGGACAACGTAGTCTTTTGCCTTTTCCGTTATGCGCTGACGACGCCACTGGGCATGGAAATAGGCAGCATCTTCCGGAACCGTTGTCAGGCAATAGTCGATCTGATAAAAGAAGGCCGGAATCGGCTCATCACACTGATTTTCAATGGTAATACGGGCGTTTTTACGGAACGGCATCGGGAAATAGCTGTTGAAACCACGGGTCGGATTGACAGCAATCGGGACTGAGTTTACCTGGTAGGAAACACCGAAGCCGCAGCAGAAGAAATCGCCAAGCGGGCATTCCACGGATGGATCTTCTTCGTCATCCCAGTACATGCGCAGAACAAGATCCCGCAGAACATAACGGTTACGTTCACTGGTACGGTCTGTGACGGTGATCCAGATGTGCTGAATGATGCCTTCTCCCTGGATCTCACCAAGTGTTACGGTCTCTCCTGCTTCTATTTTCGGGATACACGGGGAACCTTTTCTGGACGGACCAAGATCGCTGGATGCCATGCCGCCTTTTCCTTTTTCTCCATTCCGGTTTTCCCAGTTAATAGAACGGGACTGTCCGCTTTTCAGCTGGAAAATGTTTTGTAAACCACAATCAAACATCATATATTCCTCCTTTTGTTTTCTTTTGTTTTCTTTTGTTTTCTTTTGTTTTCTTTTGTTTTTTCTCTCTTGGAAGCTTTTGATTTCTGCTTTTTTGTGTGTCTGCCTTTCCTGCCCTGCCGTCATTTTTCCGTTTTTCCGGAATTTTGTTTCTTTCATCCTTTTGCCGGAAAGACTGCTTTAAAACAGATGCCATCTCGTGTCCGCTCTGCGGTGATTTTTCCCTTATGTGCCTTTACAATTGCAGCAGCCACGGAAAGGCCGATTCCATAGCCGCCTCTTTCCCCTGGCCCGCGACGCATCCGCACGGTAGAAGCGGCCAAAGAGGCGGTTGAGATCACCTTCCGGCAGTGTATCGCAGGTATTCTGCACCGAAAATTCTGCTTTTTTGCCGTTTTTTCGCCAGAAAATGTGGATTTTTCCACCCTCCGGAGTGTATTTAACGGCGTTATCCACAAGAAGAGAAACGAGCTGGTGAATTCTTGCGGCATCCCCTTCCATATGGACTTCTTCTGCAATATCGCTCTGCAACGCGATCTGTTTCGTAACCACAGAGGCTTCAAAGGACGTTACGGCATCCATGATGGTTTCTGACGCATTCCATGTTTTCAGCTCCAGTTCTCCGCCACCTTCCTCCATTTTTGCAAGCGTCAGAAGCTGTGTTACAAGACTGTTCAGACGCTCAATCTGGTGATGAATGCTCTCCGTCCACTCTCTTAAGACCTCCAGCCCGCTTTTTCCCGGCATCATAATATCCAGGATCATGCCGTCATAGTTTCCGCTCTCTGCCCAGTCCGCAGCATCAATTCCATTATAAACAACATCTACAGAATAATGGTTATGTGTAAACACTGCTTCCAGCGCGTGCGCCATCTCTTTTTCATCTTCTGCCAGCAGCAGTCTCATATCGGTTCTCCTTATTTTGGTAATTTTCAGGATTCTCCGCCGGCGGCGGGTCGCTTCAGCGACATAATTCCCCCTCCGCCGCAGTGCGATCCTGCCCGGAGGGCTTTTTGAATTTACAGAAAAATTCAAAAACATCCGACCGGCACTTTTGCATGGGTGCTCGCAGCCGGATGTTCGGTTTGCATTCATTTTCTTTTTTTCTCTGCCCGTCTCCGCAGCAGCTCTTTTGCGCCTGCGTACAACAGAAAATATACCGTCAGAATCATGACAACTACAATCCTGTTATCTTTCAGGCTGAAAAAAGAGGTCACATTGACTGCCGCCAGAAACAGCAGCAGTGACACACTGAGATCAATTTTTTCTTTTCTGTCGGCCAGCACCATTCCTGCGGCCGCCAGAACCAGAAGAACGGCAATTCTTGCAATCAGATTTGCCATTTTGACGCCTCCTTACTGTTTCCGGAAGGTAATTTCCCCGGTTTTATCATCCATACCATCGACGATGGCAAGAGATTCCAGATGAATGCCGCGGTCACGCAGCAGTTTTCCTCCGATCTGGAACCCTTTTTCGATGACAACGCCTGCTCCTACGAGCTCTGCACCGGAATCCTGTACCAGGGTTGCCAGTCCTTCCAGCGCTTTTCCGTTTGCCAGGAAATCATCGATCAGGAGAACTTTGTCTCCTTTTCCCAGAAATTCTTTGGAAACAATGATATCATAAACTCTTCCATGGGTGAAAGATTCTACTTTTGTGGTATAAACATCGCCGGCGATATTTTTGGTCTGTGTTTTCTTTGCAAACACAACCGGAACATTAAAAATTTCAGCCACAACACAGGCAATTCCGATTCCAGATGCCTCGATGGTCAGAATTTTCGTGATCTCCTCTCCCGCAAAACGGCGCTGAAACTCTTTTCCGATTTCCCGGAACAGATTGACGTCCATCTGATGATTTAAAAAGCTGTCCACCTTCAGGACATTTCCCTCGCGTACTTTTCCGTCTTTGCGGATTCTGTCTTCCAATAACTGCATTTTTTGAAGCCTCCCGAATTTTTATTATACCCATTGTACTTACTTCTCACTGGAAATGCAAGTCCAAATCCATCAAATTTCGCACTGTCTCAAATTTTATTCATGGCAGCCGCCGGTGTCTCTGCAGCAGAGATCCTCTTTCCGGTCCAGATCCTTTAATTCCCACGCGGCTTCGACCAGGAACGGAATTACCGATTCCCAGTGCCGTTTCAGCACCTTTTTCCCGCCTCGGTCGCCGGAAAGTTCTTTTAGTTCTGAAAAATAAGGTTTTGAGAACCACGCCGGATTGCCGCTCTCGCCGCCGCAGAAAACGCAGCCAAGTGGAGCCTTCTGCATCTCCATGGATTCCAGAAAGCGCTCCGCCGTCTCTTCCTTCAGGTACGGCTGATCCGCCGCAAAACACGCACAGGCATCGGCATTTTGCTTCTCCGCCGCCTCGATTCCCGCGCGGATTGTATAGGAAATTCCTTTTTCGCTGTCCGGCGAAAACACCGTCTGCAGACGCCCGGCTTTTACCAGCGGCGCAAGCTCCTCCAGAATCCTTTCATACTGCGTCACAACCAGCAGTTCCCAGTTCTCATGCCTTCCGGCAATTTGGGCCAGCCGGTCCAGCAGATGGCGGTACACCGCCTTTCCATCCAGCGGATAGAGCAGCTTATTTTCCCCGAACCGTCTGCTGTTCCCGGCTGCCAGATAAAGTATCGTTACTCGCATTCTTTTTCCGCAATTCCCATTGCAATCTGCTCGCTCGTGATCGGCAGTTCGCGGAACCACAGACCCGTCGCATTGTAGATTGCATGTGCCAGCGCCGGAGCCGGTGTGTTGATGACGATCTCGCCGATCGATTTTGCACCGAACGGACCGGTCGGCTCGTAGCTGCTCCGAAACTCGACGCGCAGCCTGCCCATATCGAGGCGGGTCGGCACTTTATACTGCATAAACGAATTATTGATCATCTGACCCTTGTCCGTGTACTGGATATTTTCAAACAGCGTCATGCCGATGCCCTGCACCAGACCGCCCTCGACCTGTACGCGCGCAAGGTTCGGGTTGATGACGGTTCCGCAGTCGACAACGGCGGCATAATCGAGAATCCTGACCTCGCCGGTCTCTTTATCCAGCTCGATCTCGACCGCACCAGCCATATAAGGCGGCGGCGATACCGGAGAGCAGTTGCTTTCCGTCGCTTCCAGCGCGATGCCGTTATTGCACATGGCCGCTGTTGCGATTTCTTCCATCGTCATGCTGCTTCCGCTCTTTTCATGCACGACGCCGGTACCGGTAAATTCTGTCTCATCTTCCGGCACGTTCATCCGCTCTGCCGCCAGGGCACAGATTCGTTTCCGAAGCGTCATGCAGGCTTTTTCCACCGCTTTTCCGGTAATATACGTCGTACTCGATGCATAGGAACCGGAGTCATACGGGGACGTATCGGTATCTGCGCCGACAACGGTAATGTCATCCACATCACACTCCAGACACTCTGCCGCCATCTGGGACAGAATCGTATCGCAGCCGGTTCCCATATCGGCCGCTGCGATCAGCATCGTGTAGCCGCCGTCGTCGTTGACTTTGATCGTTGCCGATCCGACATCGAGATTGGAAATACAGGAGCCCTGCATCGCCATCGCAATGCCGACGCTGCGCACCTTTCCATTTCCCATATCACGGCACGGATATTTCTCATCCCAGCCGATCATCTCTTTCGCACGCTCCACGCACTGGTCAAGCGCACAGCTGTTTGCCGTTTCGCCATAGTAAGCCGGCATGAACTGTCCCTCACTGACCATGTTCTGCTCCCGGATCCGGATCGGATCGATGCCAAGACGCGCTGCCATCTCACTGACAGCAGATTCTACGGCAAAGATACCCTGCGTCGCACCGTATCCGCGGTAAGCACCGGCTGACATTACGTTGGAATACACAACATCATACGCAAACCGGTAAGCCTCAAGAGATCCATACATCGGAATCGATTTGTGGCCGGAAAGGCCGACCGTTGTCGGTCCATGCTCGCCGTATGCACCCGTGTTGGAAAGTGTATACAGATCGATCGCACGGATTCTTCCGTCCTTCATCGCACCGAGGCGGATCGTTACTTCCATCTCATGGCGCGGTGTGGATGCTGTCTGGGACTCTTCTCTCGTAAAGATCATTTTCGACGGTTTTCCGGTTTTCCAGGTTACAAACGCCGGGAAAATTTCGGCAACCACCGTCTGCTTCGCTCCGAATCCGCCGCCGATTCTCGGCTTGGAAACACGGATCTTCGATTTCGGAATGCCGAGTGCATTGGACAGAATGCGGCGCGCATGGTAAACGATCTGGGTCGAGCTCAGCACATTCAGCCGTCCGTAGGTATCCATAAAGCAGTATGTCCGGAATGTCTCCATCATCGCCTGCTGGGCTGCGCGTACATGATACGTATGCTCTACGACCTCATCGCACTCTGCGAGCACGGCTTCCACATCTCCGTTGTGATCTTCCGCACTTGCACAGAGATTTCTCTGATTGTCCGCACCGACCGGACAGAGCGATTTCCAGCTTTCCTCCGGATGCACCAGCAGTTCATTATCCTTGGACTGATGAAAATCCAGAATGGCCGGAAGCACTTCGTACTCTACTTTCAGGAGCTTCCGCGCACGGTCCACGCATTTTTCATCTTTTCCGGCAATAATCGCCACCGGATCTCCCACGTAGCGCACATGCTGATCGAGGATCAGACGGTCATACGGGCTTGGTTCCGGGTAAGTCTGTCCTGCCATTGTAAAACGCTGTTTCGGCACATCCTCCCAGGTATAAATCGCCTCAATGCCCGGAACACGCTCTGCTGCCGTCTTTTTCACGGATTTTACGATTGCATTGGCATGCGGACTCCGCAGTACCTTGACAATCAGACAATCCTTCGGCGCCAGATCATCTACATAAACCGGCTTTCCGGTTACCAGCGCGAGGGCATCCTTTTTGATCACCGGCTTATTCACACTGCAGAGCTGATCGGTTCTTCCCGACCAGTCCGGTTCATAGATATGATTTTCTCTGCTCATGACGCACCTCCCTGCTGCTTTTTCCAGGCAAGGAAATTCAAAATTCCCCGAAGCTGTCCTTCATATCCGGAACAGCGGCAGAGATTTCCCGCCAGATATTCTTTAATTTCTTCCTCACTCGGATCCGGATTTTCCCGGAACAGCGCAATCGCATTCATAATCATCCCCGGATTGCAGAACCCGCACTGCTCGGCGCCCTGTCCGGCAATAAAGGAACCAAATTCTTCTGCTTCCTCCTGCAGGCCTTCCAGCGTATCCACCTTACATCCATTCGCCCGCGCCGCAAGCACCGAACACGACAGCACCGGTTTTCCCTCCAGAAAAACCGTACACAGCCCGCAGTTCGACGTCTCACAGCCGCGCTTCACACTGTAGCATCCCTGGCTTCTCACAAAATCGATCAGGAGCATGTCTGCATCAATTTCCGCTTCCGTCTTCTTTCCATTTAAGATCATCGAAATCTTCATCACTGCTCCTCCTTCTTCTGAATTTCTTCCATACATCTGCGCAGCAGCACCCGTCCCAGATGATGACGATACTCTGCACTTCCGCGCATATTACTGCCATACGTAAGCTGATCAGAAATCTCCGAAGCCGCCGCTTTCAGCTCCTCCGCAGATGCCTTTCCAGCCGCCAGCTTTTCCGCCAGCTCTGCCGGAAGCTCTACACGTGCCGCCTTCGCCGGTCTTGCCCCAAGCACCGCACATCCTTTTCCGTCTTCCACCCGAACCGCACACGTCAGCACCGGGAAATCCGTTCTGGAATTTCGATGACTCTGATAAACCGTAACACCCTCATGCTTCTTCACAATCAGCCTTACCAGCACATCCCTGTCTCTCTTTGAACAGGCAAACTCCGCCAGCGGCATCCGTCCCGCATGAACCAGCTCCACCTCCGTATCCAGCGCCAGAAACAGCGTCAGCACATCCGAAAATCCAAATCTGCCGAAAATACTGCCTCCCACCGTAGCCAGATTCCGGAACTGCACTCCGACAATACTCCGCACACTCTCCCGTGCCGCACCGTCGGTATAAGCATTCAGCCCCTCATGCTCCTCCATCTGCCGCAGCGTCACCATACATCCAATCGAAAACTCCTCCTCGGACTCTTCAATCTGATCCAGTCCCAGCCCGGACAAATCAATCGCCGTCTGCACCTGCCTCTGCCCCATCTTCGTCCAGAGCATCCCACCCAGGATACAGGCGCTTCTCTTCTGATTCAGCTCATACGCCTCCTCCAGCGACCCCACCCGGACATAATCCTTAATCTTAATCATACTTACCCTATATCCTCCATTTTTACTCAATATAGAAGCCCATATATTTGATATTATACCCGACCTGCTCCCCCCTTTCAACTTTTTTCTATTTTTTTCAAAAAAACCCTTGCATTTTCCCTCCACATCCAGTATAATCATTCAATGTCGGAAGTCATTCTGACACAAAACAAAATACATGGACGGATTCCCGAGTGGCCAAAGGGGACAGACTGTAAATCTGCTGCAAATTGCTTCGATGGTTCGAATCCATCTCCGTCCATATGCCGCAGTGGCGGAACTGGCAGACGCCCGGGACTTAAAATCCCGTGGGTAGTGATACCCGTACCGGTTCGATCCCGGTTTGCGGCACGATTAAGAGCTCTGATTCATACGAATCGGAGCTCTTTTTCCATTTCTATTTTTCAATCTCCCGTCCCCACTACCAGCCTCGCCGCCGCCCGTTCGGTCTTGCGTGATGCGGCGGCGAGGCGTCCGTCACTCCTCGCATCTATGCAGTACCACTCCCGATAACGGCAGCAAATCCATCTCCAGTATGCCCGCCGGTGCCTCGATTTCTTTCTCCTCCGAAGAAAATCCCACCGCATCCGTCGCAAACACCTGCGTCAGCTTCGCCACCGAACTCCGGTTAATCCCGGTAAGCCACACCGGAATCTCCACATGCACCCTCTCATTCCGGTTATTAATTATCACAATCACCTGCTCCTCCTGATTAAACCGTCCATAAGAAAGCACATTATAATCATGGCACAAAAATTTCAGCGATCCCATCGCCAGCACCGGAAATCTCCGATGCACCGCAATCATTTCTTTATAGAATCGGATCAGCTCCTGATCCTCCTGTCCCCAGGGATACGTCCTCCGGTTATCCGGATCCGTAAACCCAACCTGGCCGGCCTCATCCCCATAATACAGCGTCGGCGCCCCCGGCCACGTCATCTGAATCACAACCGCCTCGCGCAGCACCGCCTTATTCGTATTCTCCGCAGCCGCATACGGCCCAACATTCGCCACACGCCCCACACGATGATTCGTTCTCGTGAGGAACCGCGAATGATCATGATTATCCAGCTCATTCATCGCCGTATACAGCGAAGGCGCATAAAACGCCGGCATATGATACGTCATCGCCCCGATAAAACTCTCACTGTTTCCGAGAAGTCCCTGGTTAAACTCATCACTGTGCTTCTCCATACCCGTGAGGAACCAGGAAACCGGCTCCATAAACGCATCATAGTTCATCACCGTATCCCACTCGTCGCCCTGCAGCCAGCTCATCGCATCGCCGTAGTGCTCAGCCAGAATAATTGCCTCCGGATTCGCCTCCTTCACAACGCGCCGGAACTCCTTCCAGAACTTGTGGTTAAACTCCGGGCTGTGTCCTAAGTCAGCGGCCACATCCAGCCGCCAGCCGTCCGCATTAAACGGCGGAGAAACCCACTTCGCGCCGATGCGCATAATATCCTCCATCAGCTTCTCCGAACCCTCGTAGTTCAGCTTCGGCAGCGTATCATGGCCCCACCAGCCGTCATAAAACTCATTGTACGGCCAGTTATGCTCATTATAAAACTTAAAAAACGTGTGATACGGACTGTCCTGCGCCACATACGCGCCCGGCTCATAGCCCTTTCCGGCCTCATAAATCCGCTCGCGGTCCAGCCACTTGTTAAACGAACCACAGTGGTTGAAAACGCCGTCCAGAATCACCTTCATGCCGCGCTTGTGCGCCTCCTCCACCAGGTGGATAAACAGTTCATTGCTCGCCTCCAGGTTCGCCTTGTTCGTCACACGGTCAATATACCGCGTTGCCCGCGTATTGTCCTTGTCGCCCGGCCAGAGCAGATCGCCTTCGTCGGAGACAATCTTTCCGAAATGCGGATCAATATAGTCATAATCCTGAATATCATACTTATGGTTCGACGGCGAAACAAACACCGGATTCAGATAAATGACCTGCACACCGAGATCCTGCAGATAATCCATCTTGTCAATGACGCCCTGCAGATCGCCGCCGTAGAAATTGCGGACATCCATCTGCTCCGGGAAGCGGTTCCAGTCATCCACCTTGTTGACCTGCTCACCGATGTAGCTGTACTCTCCCGTCAGCACATCGTTGGACGGATCTCCGTTGCAGAAGCGGTCCACAAAAATCTGATACATGACAGCGCCCTTCGCCCAGTCCGGCGTATGGAAGCCCGGGATAATGCCGAAAGAGTACATCTCCTGCAGCTCTCTTGTGACACCGAGCTTGTTGTAATAACAGACCACGCGGCCTGCCTGAATCTCAAAAAAATAGCGGATCGGCTCATTTCCGACCGGAATCTCGATCTCGTAATAATCAAAACCGTTCCGGACCAAACCGACCTGCATCTGTGCACGGGTGGAACCGCTGATGAAATAAACCGCATCTACATTATTTTTCAGGGTACGGAACCGGATCTTCACCGTGTCGCCCGGGTTCGGCTCAAACGGAATCTGATACTGCGGGGATTCATCGCTGTAGAGCGCATGCTTGTTGAACATCGCCCGCATCTGTGACATATACTGCTGCATTCTTGTTTTATCCATGAACTAACGCCTCTGTCTTTCTCAATCATTCATTCCTTATATTTTACCCCACACCGCCATGTAATACAACCTTTTTCTGAACACATGTAACGATTGTGTTTATTGGATTTTTATATAGTAAAAGAGCCAGCGGGGTACGCTGGCTCTTTTGGAGAAGGTATTTCTCTTATGGGGTGTAGCAAAAACTATATAATGTATTGGGGGGTTTTTACAGTTATTATAGTACCATACGTCCCTCGAAAAGTCTGCACAAATCGCGATTTTTTTTCATTTGATTCTTATTCAAAATAACGATGAATTTTTCCGGCGTTTCGGATTTTCTGTTTTAATTTGCACAAACGCCCGTAAAATCACAGAAAAAACCTGCAAAAAACTTTTTTGTTCTCTGCAGGTTTTCTATTGCAAATAAAAAGATATCAGATTTCTCCAGAAACTTCCGGTGCTGTTCCTGTCATCTGTGCTTCCTGCTCAAAAATGGCTTCGAATTCAGCACGGCTCAGCTTCTCTTTTTCCATCAGCTGCTTTGCACACTCATGCAGCACATAGGAATGCTCCAGAATAATCTGTTTCGCCTGATCGTGGCATTTCTCGATCATCTGGCGGACTTCCTCATCGATGGCTGCGGCTACATTCTCGCTGTAGCTCTTCGTATGGCCCCAGTCGCGGCCGATGAAGACCTCATCCGAGTCGGAATCGTAAGCGACAAGACCAAGGTTCTCAGACATACCGTACTTCGTAATCATGGAACGCGCGGTAGCCGTCGCCTGTTTGATATCCTGGGATGCGCCCGTTGTGATATCGTCGAAGATCAACTCCTCTGCCACACGGCCGCCGAGGCATACGGTGATGTACTGCATCATTTTGCCTCTCGTCTGGAACATATCGTCATTCTCCGGCTGCGGCATCGTGTAGCCCGCTGCGCCAGGACCTGTCGGGATAATGGAGATCGTGTAAACCGCCTCCATATCCGGCAGCATATGGAACAGGATCGCATGGCCTGTCTCATGGTATGCGGTGATCCGTTTTTCTTTATCCGAAATGACTTTACTGCGCTTCTCCGCACCGATGCCCACTTTGATGAAAGCAGACTTGATATCGGCCTGGCGCACAAATCTTCTGCGGTCCTTTGCCGCCATGATTGCTGCCTCGTTCAGCAGGTTCTCCAGCTCTGCGCCGGTGAAGCCTGCGGTCGTCTGCGCGATCTGTTTCAGATCCACATCCTCGGCCAGCGGTTTGTTCTTTGCATGGACTTTCAGGATTTCCTCACGGCCCATGACATCCGGCGGTCCTACAACCACGCGGCGGTCAAAACGGCCCGGACGGAGAATCGCCGGATCCAGGATATCGACACGGTTCGTCGCTGCCATCACGATGATGCCCTCATTGACGCCGAAACCATCCATCTCAACGAGAAGCTGGTTTAATGTCTGCTCTCTCTCATCGTGGCCGCCGCCCATGCCGGTGCCTCTTCGTCTTGCCACGGCGTCGATCTCATCGATGAAGATGATGCACGGCGCATGTTTTTTTCCTTCCTCAAACAGGTCGCGGACACGGGAAGCGCCGACGCCGACGAACATTTCCACGAAATCCGATCCGGAAATGCTGAAGAACGGCACGCCTGCCTCTCCTGCAACAGCTTTCGCCAGAAGGGTTTTACCGGTTCCAGGAGGGCCCACAAGAAGAACTCCTTTCGGGATTCTTGCGCCGACCTGTGTATATTTCTCCGGTGCTTTCAGGAAATCGACCACCTCAACAAGGTCTTCTTTTTCCTCTTTTAAGCCCGCAACATCGCGGAACAGGACTTTTTTGTCTTTGTCGGTGGACATATGGGCGTTGCTTTTTCCAAAATTCATCATTTTGTTTCCGCCGCCTCCACCGCCGCCCATGGAGCGGTTCATCATCGACATGCCGAAAAGAAGGATCATACCGAGCAGCAGGGCCGGCAGGACGGATGTCATGAAAATGCTGTCTCTCTGGACATTCTGCACGGTGTACGTTACATCAGCATCCTCCAGAAGGCTGATAGCTGCGTTTACGTCGGTCACATTGACCGTATAACTGTCACCGCCCTGCTCCTGTACCACGACGGAGCCGGTCGGCACTTCTTTGTTCTGGACAATCTGCGCGGATGTCACTTTGCCGTCTTTTACGGCGGTTTCAAATTTCTGCTGACTTGGGCTGCTGCCTGCGCTGATTTTTCCGGTGATATAGAACATGGCAAGCACGATAATCACCATAAACGCCGCGTAGAGTCCAAATCCACTGCGCTGTCTGTTCATATTTTCTTTTTACTCCTCGTCTTCGTGAAACTCCACTACTCCGATGTATGGAAGATTCCGATATTTCTGTGCGTAATCCAGACCGTAGCCTACGACGAACTCGTCCGGGATATTAAAGCAGGTATAATCTACTTTGACATCGCGCACTCTGCGCTCCGGCTTGTCGAGCAGAGTACACAGGTGTACGGATTTCGGATTTCTCTTTTTCAGGATGTCGATCAGATAGTAAAGCGTTCTTCCGGAATCGATGATATCCTCCACGATCAGAACGTCTTTTCCTTCCAGCGGCTGATCCAGGTCTTTTACAATACGGACAACTCCGCTGGACTTGGTGTCATCGCCGTAACTTGATACGGACATAAAGTCAAGGCTTACCGGCACTGTGATGCGTTTTGCCAGCTCGCACATAAAGAATACGCCGCCTTTTAAAACGCAGATCAGGTGCACTTCTTTTCCTGCGTAATCGCGGTTGATCTGGTCTGCTACTTCTTTAATTCGTCTGTCTACTTCTTCTTCGCTTAATAATACTCTGATTGTCTCTTTCATCTGTTTTCCTCCTTACCAACGCCAATCTGTATCTGCAGAACTGCTTTCGTGTCTTCCCCGACACGGCCGCTCTCTCCTCTGCGATACCCCACGACCCACCAGATCTCCGGTCCGTCGGCGAGCAGCAGAATGGAATCCCGCTCCTCTTTCGGTATCTTGGCATCAATCATATAATCTTTTAGTTTCTTTTTCCCGCCTTTTGCGGTTACTCTCAGATAATCTCCGCTTCTTCTCGTGCGGAGGACAAGACCGTCTTTTATTTTATCACAGTCAAAGCATTTCGTATACTTTTTTTCTTCAATTCTTTCGGGAAAAACCGATGTTTTTTTCACAATCGTGACTGGATTTTCTGCAAATGCGAGACTTTTTTCCTCTTCCCACCCGGCCGGAACCGGAATTGGAACTTCTTCGCCGCTTTTCCTTTTCCGTTCTTCTTTTAAATGCACTCCCTGCTTTTCCAGGCGGAGCGTCTCGTATCCGCGCACGGCGGTGATTCCATACGGCAGGCAGACACTTTTTCCGACCTGCTTTTCAAAAAGTTCCCGCACAGATTCCAGATGCTCCCTGGTAAGATCCTTCCGTTTTCCCGCCAGCTGTTCCAGAACGCGCCGGATCACGTAGCGCTGCAGAAGAGGCGCTTCGCTGCTCACCGCATCACGCAGCACAACCGCATTTTTCTCTGCGGATGCATACCGCTCCATCAGCTGATCCGTCTGCTGCTCCAGATATTCCTCCGTTTCCAGCAGGTCCAGCGATGTCTGTGCCATATGCGCGGCGGCACGCGGATTGACCTCTTCGGTCAGATACGGCAGCACATGGTGGCGGATTCCGTTCCTCGTGTAAGCATCCTCTGCATTCGTGCTGTCCTCACACCAGGAACACTTACGGCTTTCCAGTTCCTGCCGGATCTCTTTTCGTCCGACGCAGAGAAGCGGACGGATCACATTCCCCCGCACGGGGCGTAAGGAGGCAAGTCCGGCCAGCGACGTTCCCCGTGCCAGGTGATGCAGCATCGTCTCCGCAACGTCATCCTGGTGATGGGCGAGCGCAATTTTCACTGCCCTCTGCTCCTTTGCGCACGCTGCAAAAACTTCCTGCCGCGCCGCGCGTCCCGCCTCCTCCGTCGAGAGATGCTTTTCTTTTGCGATCTTCTCCACGGGACAGGAATAGAGATAGAACGGAACATCATATTCCCGGCACAGATTTTCTGCAAATGCCGCATCCCGCCCGGCTTCCGCGCCGCGCAGATTATGGTTGACGTGGACAGCCAGCAGCGAAAAGCCAAGCGGCTCCTGCAGTTCCCGCAGCAGATGAAACAGGCAGACGGAATCCGCGCCGCCGGAAAGGCCGAGCAGCACGCGTTCGCCTGCCGTTACCATATGATACTGTTCCATAAAGGCTCTTACTTTCTCTCGCATCCTTCGTTTTTACTCCTATTTTTTCCAGATTCTGGCGACCAGAACCGTCATATCATCCCGTGCGCGGCAGCCGCCGAGGCGCAGCACGCGTTCCAAAAGCTCCCGGGCAAATTCCCGCGGCTCGCTGTTTTTCACTTCGAGAAGAAGCTGCTTCATCTGCTCCGTCCTGTCCCCGGGCAGCGCGTCCAGCACTCCGTCCGTCATCATCACAAGGTAATCACCGTCGTACAGCTTTTTCGTTGTGGTATCAAAATCCGTCTGGGAAACGAGACCTGCGGCAAGACTGGTCGACTCCACAACCTCCACCCACGTATCCCGCCTAAGGAACGTCGGCGATGCACCTCCTTTCAAAAAGCTGCAGACGCCTGTGTAGAGATTAATCGAAGCAACATCAAACGTGGAAAACATCCCTTCCTTTGGCTGCAGCAGAAGCATCGAATTGATCATCCGTGCCGCCATGATCCGCGGGAATCCGGCGCGCAGGAACTGTTCAAACAGCTCCACCACCGTCTCGCTCTCCCTGTTTGCCTCGATCCCGGAACCCATGCCGTCCGACAGGCAGAGGACAAACTGGCCGTTTTCGCAGAGCACACTGTAATTATCCCCGGAGATACTCTCCTGCTCCTTGGTGATGCGTCCCACACCGTAGAGAACCTGGAATTTCACATCCTCCTGAAACAGCACCGTCTGGTATTCTCCGCTTAAGACCTGTGCCCCGTCGCGTACCGCAACCATCGGGATTCCGCACAGGGAACCGATCAGTTCCGCCGTCTGGCGAAGCGTGATCCGGCAGTGACGGCCCGCTTTGACCGTCATATAGATCTGTAAATGCTCTTTCGGCCGCTCCTGGAGCCAGATTTTCTGGACGAAAGCCCCGTTTTTCTTCATCTGGCGGCAGATTTTTTCCGAGAGCTCGTCCGGCAGACTGTTGAGGCTGTACAGATCACACGCGGCGCGGTCCATAATCCCGGCGACTTCACTTAACTGTTCTGCCACCACGCGGCGGCTCTCCGCCACACGCCCCGACCAGAGCGCCGTCTGGCGTTCCTGCTGGTAGCGGTTCCAGAACAGTTCCAGAAAGCGGGATCCGTTCAGGCAGGAGGCGTTCCATTCGCCTTTTGCACGGCTGATCTCGTCCTCATCCCCGTCGGCGATTGTCTGAAGAAGTTCCTGGCACCGCTCGCGCGTCAGGTTTCCGTACTGCTCCCAGCACCACGACGCCTTCGCACAGCGGCTACAGACTTCCTGCTGTTCTTTTTCCAGAATCTTGTCCACCCGGCCCGTCTCCGGCATCACACTTTTTGACGGCATCTGGTAAAAGCTCTCTGCCAGAACGCGGAACGAATCGGCGTAGTGTTCCATCTGCAGCTTCTGCGGATGATTGTCATAGACGGCCGCTTCCCGGCGGCTTCTTCTGGCTTCCAAAAAAATTTTAGCCATGTCCCCTGCTGACAGCAATGCGCCGATCAGGAACATGGCAATGATCCACTCCGGCATGTTCCGCTCCTCCTCTCTTTGTTCTGGACTTCAAAGGGGACTGCGAAATCATGCCCTTTCTTTATCTGTTTTGTTTATTTCGACTGGGATTCTTTAAATAAAATCTCATTATCCTTTACCATGCCAAGTTTTTCTCTTGCCGTTTTTTCTATGTACTCATCGGTCTGCATGTATTCTTTCAAGGCGGTAATATCATCGGTGCGCTGCTTCTCCTCTTCAATCTGGCTGTCCAGACTGGAAAGACGGGATGCATTTGCATTGACCTTCTGCTGAAGGCTGATTCCCTTTACGGTAAGGACTGCAACCAGGCAGCACAGGACTACGGTAATTGAGAACTCTGTTGTACGGCTCTTCTTTCTGACTTTTTTCTTTCGGCCAGAATTCTTTTCTTCCCTTTCTTTCATTCTTTTCTTTACCCTTGCTTTCTATTTTCCAACCGTCTGCAGCCAAACTATCTGTTGTTTTTCGTCCGCAGACTTGTTTCTTTTGTTCTTACATGTGTAGTTACATCTTACCGTTCTTCCCATGAAATTTCAACCTTTTTCTCCGTTTTTTCATACTTTTTACCAGCCATTTTCCTGGAAAAGCGAGGATTCGCCCTGCTTTTTTGATTCCCTTTGCCAGAAGTTCCGGAAGAAAGCGTCCAAACGATGCGTGGTACAATGCAGCGCCCCCAAGGATGCCGCCAAACAGATACCCGCGGAGAATGCCGCTGTTCTCTCCGTAAATCCGTACAAACAGATACAGCGCTGCCGCAATCCAGTAGCAGAGGTCCTCTGCAGATACCGCCGCATGGCTGTGGCGGATCAGTTTCCGCGCTGTCTTGATCAGATCATACCAGAACCCCAGGACTGCCCCCTGCCAGATGGAACAGGCGAACAGAATCAGCTCCCGGGTGACATACGCACTCATTTTTACCGGAACAGCCGCGCAAGCGCAGACCCCTTCTTCTGCAGCGGCCCATGTTCCGTATAGACCAGGCTGTCGATGCTGCCTTCGATATCCGCCTCTCCCTTTTCCAGCTCCAGGCGGCCCACATGCAGCTCTTTTCCGCGGATGGTAAGAACACCGCAGACGGTCACGAGCAGAACTTCGTTCTCATCAAAGCTTTTCACATCCTGCACGCCGCCAAGAGAAAGTGTTTTCCGCTGTTCCAGCAAAAGGCGGTGCGCCTGTTCGTTCATCTCCCCCATACAAAAAACCTCCATACAATGGTCTATACACCCATTATATGAAGGTTTTCTCTTTTTATTCGCTGCACATGAATCCTGCCGCACTTCTTATAAGTAGCGGTAAAGCTCCTGTGCTTCTTCTTTTTTCACGGTTTCCTGCACATTCAGCACTTCTACCCTGACGGATTTACTTCCGAACTGAATTTCCAGTACATCTCCTGCCTTGACCTGTGCGGATGCTTTTGCCGGTCTGTCGTTGACGAGGACACGGCCTGCATCACAGGCTTCATTGGCTACGGTACGCCGCTTGATCAGTCTTGATACTTTTAAAAATTTATCTAAGCGCATAGATTTTTACTTAGTTCATCATGTCCTTTAAAGCTTTTCCTGCTTTGAATTTCGGAGTTTTGGAAGCTTTGATTTCCATGGTCTCGCCAGTCTGCGGATTTCTTCCTTCTCTTGCTGCTCTTTCGGATACTTCGAAGGTACCAAAGCCTACCAGCTGAACTTTCTCACCTTTCTTTAATTCTTCAGATACTACATCGATAAATGCTTTTAAAGCAGCCTCTGCATCTTTTTTGGATAAATTTGTCTGCTCAGCCATAGCTGCAACTAATTCTGTTTTGTTCATGAGTTTTACTCCTCCTGTATCTTACATTTGTTTTTTACATGGTACGCGGGCCCGCTGATACACACGACCTGCCCTGCCGGCTGTTTTTCTTCCGGATGATCAGTCTGTTACGTTGACCGGCTTTTTCGCGTAGCTGTATATATTTATATACTAATGCGTCTCTCTTGTCAAGAAAAAAGTCCCCCATACCAGCGGTTTTATGGCGATTTCTGCCCAAAACAGACTCTTTTCCACCGCACGGTTAAAAGAAGGATCCCTTAACAAACCGCAACCAGTCTGCCTGCTGCGCATTGAGTGTTTTTAGTTTCTCCGTATTCCGCCCGGATATCCACGATTTTCTGCTTCCGTAGTAGCGGTTTGCCAGTTTCCAGTATTTCCACGGATAGGAAAGATAGAGGCGGAGTGTCTCGATTTCCCCCTCATCGAGCGGCCGTCTGGCGCTGTAGGCGTTTAAGATCCGTTCTGCCGCGCGCTCGCTCCAGCCGTGTTTTTCCAGAATTTTCCGCATAAAATAGCCAAGATCTGCCACCTGGAGATCGAAGTTCCACTTGTCGAAATTGACCGCCGTTTCGCCTCTGCCGTTTTCCAGCAGAATATTGTGCTGGCTGAATTCCCCGTGGCAGACGGCGCCTTCTTCGTCCGCCCGCTGCCGCAGTTTTTCATAGGAAGAAGCTTTCATTTCCGCGGCCGCCCGCTCTCCCTGTTCCAGATACGGACCGGCGCTTGCCAGCAGCAGTTTTTCAAACTCATTTTTCTTCTTTTTTGTCTGCAAATACTTTCGGATCTTTCGAATTTCCACATTGTGGCGGATGCACTCCTCCACGATGGATTCCCTCCGGTATTCCATTTTCACCGGCAGATGAGCTGCCGTATGTAGCCGCGCCAGCGCGTCCGAGGCGCGGATAAGATCCTCACTGTTTCCCGTCTCACATTCCCGGCCCGGGTACCAGTTCCGCACAATGTACGTTCCTCCGTCGTCCCCGCGCGTTGCAAGCGCTCCCTCTTCGTTCCGCAGAATCTGATCGCACCGCAGGAGCCCCGACTCCGTGATGCGGCACTGTAGAAGATACCGCTGCTCCAGTTTTTCTGCCGCCGTCCCGAACTCGCTGATCAGCTTATCCCCCTGTTCGGTGTGGCACAATAAAGCGCCCCGCACCCGCATTGTGCCGGAAGCCGTAAGACCGTAATGGGACAGCACACTCAATCCATAATCATACAAGAGCCTGACTCCTTTCCCTGTTGTGATCGTTTTTGGGGTCACGATTCAATGTATGCGTATCCGCCCTGTGCCATGCATACTGGTTTCTGTTTTTTCTTTCATCCCAAAAGCAATGTTGAAAGTGTTTTCTTTTTCTCTTATTTTATTGTTTTTAATTTCACCGCATGGTAAAATATTCCAAACTTGACAGGATGAAAAACACCTGTTATGGGGTTCTCTAAAATCATTTTATTTTAAGGAGGGTTTTTATGATTTTCTTACCACAGCCATCTTCCCTTTCCTACGGAGAGGGCACCTTTACAATTCACTATGACAGCCGCATTTTTCTCGATTCCGAGAGCCCGGCTGAGCTTTTTTCTGCAGCACAGCTTCTGCAGCAGGAGATTGAGACACAGACGGGATTCCGTCCTGCCATCTGCCGCCGTCATCAGCCGGTGGGATCACACCTGATCTATCTGACTGCCTCTCCGGAATTATCCCGTGAGGCTTATACCCTCGCTGTCACACCGGAAAACATCACGATCTGCGGATCTCTGGAAAGCGGCGTTCTCTACGGCGTGCAGACACTCCGTCAGATGATCCGCCAGGCAGGTGCTGTTCTTCCAACCGTCCTGATCTCCGACAAACCGGCCATGGAAAACCGCGGCTTCTACCACGATGCGACCCGCGGACGTGTTCCGACGCTTTCCTATCTGAAACAGCTTGCCGACACCTTGAGCTTCTATAAAATCAATCAGCTTCAGCTCTACATCGAGCACAGCTATCTCTTCGACGATCTGACCGAGATGTGGCGCGACGATACGCCGCTCACTGCAGAGGACATCCTCGAGCTGGACCGCTACTGCAAGGGACTTGGCATTGATCTCGTTCCGTCGCTTGCAAGCTTCGGCCATCTGTACAAGCTGCTCTGCACGAAATCGTATGCACATCTGTGCGAACTGGAAGGCTCTGCTTCGGCTCCGTTCTCCTTCTATGACCGCCAGGCGCACCATACGCTCGATATCACAAACCCGGAGAGCCTCTCCCTTGCCAAACACATTCTTTCCGAATATATGCAGCTCTTCTCCTCGAAGTATTTCAATCTCTGCGCGGATGAAACGTTTGACCTTGGAAAAGGGGCTTCCCGCGCACTCGCCGAGGAAAAGGGAACCACCGTCATCTACACCGAGTTTGTGACAGAGCTTGCCAACTATATCACTGAATCCGGCCGCACGCCGATGTTCTGGAGTGATGTCATCAGCCAGGAGCCGGAAGCTTATCATCTCCTGCCGAAGAACCTGATCTGCCTCCACTGGGATTATGCGTCAAATGTTTCATCGGAGCGTCTGACCCGCCTTGCCAATTCCGGTGCCGAGCATCTGTATGTGTGCCCGGGCGTACAGGGATGGAACCAGCTCATCAACAAGTATCATGAGGCGTATGAAAACATTTCCAGAATGGCGCGCTACGGCCACGAATGCCATGCGATGGGACTTCTGAACACTGACTGGGGCGATTACGGCCACATCAATCACCCGGACTTCTCCCGCATCGGCATGATCTACGGCGCGGCGTTCTCCTGGAATGCAGACATTCTGCCGGAGGAGGAAATCAACCGCCAGATTTCCGTGCTGGAATTTGGTGATGCTTCCGGAAAACTCGTTTCCGTGCTCGATCTTCTCTGCCATCAGGATGCGTATCCGTGGCGCACTGCCGTTATGGTACAGGAAGCACTCGAACTGCATCAGGACAAAGAAGAGGCTGCCGAACTGCTCCGCTCCTGCGCGGAAGGCGATGCGGATGCAGCAAATGCTTCAATCGACGCGCTCTGCGCCGTTCTGTACGAGAAAGCCGGCACCGTCCGCCCGGAGAACCGTCCGATGATCTATGCGTACCTGCTCACCGCAGACGGCCTGAAAGTGCTGAACCGCCTGCTGCCGTTCCTGCGCGCTTCCCTTCTTTCCGAGGGCACTCTGCCGGAGAAAGAAGACTGTTTTGCACTCGCCGGAGATCTCGAACGGTGGCTGCACAGCTATAAAGAGCTGTGGCGCACCGTCTCCAAGGAGAGCGAACTGTACCGCATTGCCCATGTGTTCTGCTGGTATGCGGATCTGCTGCGTGATCTGAACGTATAAAACCAGCAAAAAACAAAAGAGAGCCGGGGACGGATTGTTCTGTCCCCGGCTCTCTTGCTTGCCGTTTTGGCTTTACAGCAGTGTTTTTACGTACTCTGTCAGGTATTCTTTTGTATTCTTCGCCGGATCTTTCATCACTTCTTCCAGCGCCGCGTTCAGGCATTCGCCGATTTTCGGGCCTTTTGGGACACCGAGTTCCATCAGATCTTTGCCGGAAACGGCCAGCATTTTCAACGTAAAGCAGTCGCCGTTATCGAGAATTTCTCTGACGCACTCCCTTACCTTTTCGATCCGTTCCAGGGTTTTCTCCCGCTGGTACAGGCTTTTGGCCATCGTATCGGCTTCCTGCACGATCATCAGTTTTTCGAACAGCTCCGGGCCGAGTTTGTTCAGAATACGGCGGATCACCGGTTTCTCCGGAGCCATGCGGCAGTCATGCCAGCGGATCAATGCTGCGACCTGGCGGATGGTTTCGTTGTCGAATTTCAGACGGCGCAGAATCGCTTTCGCCATTTTCTCCCCCGCCGGTGCGTGGCCTTTAAAATGATCGATGCCGGCCTCATCCGTTGTGCGGCACGCCGGTTTTGCAATATCGTGGAGCAGCATCGTCCAGCGCAGAATCGGATCTGCCGGAACGTGCTGCAGAGCGGCAATCGTGTGCTCACCGACATTATAGCAGTGGTGCGGATTGTTCTGCGGTGTTTTCATCAGTTCATCAAACTCCGGCAGCACAATCTTTGTAATACCCGCCTCATAGACGGCCTCCATGTACTCCGGCCGCTTCGAGATCAGCAGTTTATTCAGTTCCACACGGATCCGCTCGGCGCTGATTTTTTCAAGCGTCGGCGCGAGTGCTATGATGGCATCCAGTGTTACCGGATCGAGTTTGAAGCCGAGCTGTGCGGAAAAGCGGAGGGCGCGCAGGATCCGCAGTGCATCCTCACTGAACCGCTCGGTCGGATTTCCGACACAGCGGATGACTTTGCGCTGTAAATCCCTGATTCCATCGAACAGATCCACAAGCCCCTCTTCGTTGTTGTATGCCATCGCATTGATCGTAAAATCACGGCGGCGCAGATCCTCGGCAAGGCTGGAGGTAAAGACCACTTCTTTCGGATGGCGGCCGTCCTCATACTCTCCGTCGATGCGGTACGTCGTGACCTCGTGCGCGCCGCTTCCGGCCAGAACTGTTACCGTTCCGTGCTCCAGTCCCGTATCCACGGTGCGGTCAAAAATTTCTTTTACCTGCTGTGGGGAAGCAGAGGTTGTAATATCCCAGTCGTCCGGCTCCCGCGCAAGAATCGTATCGCGCACACAGCCTCCGACCGCGTACGCCTCGAAGCCTTTCGCATGCAGGGAATCGATTACCATATTTACGCTTGGCGGCATTTTTATCTTCAAATTTGTTATCTCCTTTTTCTAAATCTGCTTTTCCAGTATAGCAGTTTCCTTTTTTTCCCGCAAGTGTGGTTGCGGTTGTATTTTGGGGATTGCATGTGTATAATAGAGGTTAATAAAATTCGAAAGGGGATTTACATTTTTATGAAACTGGATCGTTACCGAAAATATGTCCGGGCCGGCGTTACTGCCTTTCTGGTACTTGCAGCGTCCATGATTTTTTACTACCTGCTCTTCCACCAGACTTCTGTGCGGACCGCCTTTCACAATGTCCTCGACATTCTCTCCCCCCTGATTGCAGCCCTGATTCTCGCCTATGTGATCAGCCCGATCATTAACTTCATAGAACAGCGGATCATCGCCAGACTCTTTGCCCGGCACGGAAAAACACAGTCGGTACGCTGCAAAAAGCTTGTGCGGGCGCTTTTGATTCTTCTGACGTACGTCGCCATGCTTTTCGCGCTGTACGGACTCATTGCGACCCTGATCCCGGAGCTGTTCTCAAGTATCACAAACATTGTCTCCAACTTCTCCAACTACGCAAACAACATTCAGGATTTTGCCACAAAAGTGCTGGCGAATTACCCGGAGATGCAGCAGACGGCAGACCAGTACATCTCCATGTTCTCCGCAAAGCTTTCCAACTGGCTGACCAATGACCTGATGCCGATGCTCCGTACGTTCCTTCTGAACCTCTCCGGACAGCTCGTCAACATGGTTACGTTTTTCAAAAACATTCTGCTTGGCGCGATCGTTGCGATCTACATGCTGTACAACAAGGAAAGCTACATTGCCAAGCTGAAAAAAGCAGTCTACGCGCTGCTCGGTCTGGATCACGGAAATGCCGTGATCCGCGACTGCCAGTATGTGAACCAGGAATTCAGCGGATTCCTCGTTGGAAAAGTCATCGATTCGATCATCATCGGTGCCATCTGCTATCTTGTGACGAGCCTGATCGGCACCCCGTACGCACTGCTGGTCAGCGTAATCATCGGTGTGACGAATATCATTCCGTTTTTCGGCCCGTTCCTCGGCGCCGTTCCGTGTCTTCTGCTGATCCTTCTGATCGACCCTCTGCAGGCACTGTATTTCCTGATTTTCGTCGTTCTCCTGCAGCAGTTTGACGGAAACTTCTTAGGACCGAAAATCCTCGGCGAGACGACCGGTGTGTCCAGCTTCCTTATCATCATCTCGATTCTGATCGGCGGCGGCTTCTGGGGTGTCTTTGGCATGATCATCGCCGTTCCGGTCTGTGCCATTATCTGCACGGTCTGCCGCAACTTCGCCAACCGTCGTCTTGAAAAACATCACCTGCCGGATGACGATGCATTTTACTTCCACATGGACCACATTGATCCGGAAACGAGACAGGCGATCCCATATCAGAAAAAGAAGATCGACGAGGCCGAAGTCTTCCACTTCCCGGGCTACCGGCTGCGCAAAGCGCTAACAAAACTGGCCACGGAAGAGTCTCCGGTTGATGCGCCGTATACACCGGCAAAGCCTTCGACCGAAGAGAAAAACTCAGATTCTTCCGATTCCGATCAAAAATAAATCGTATCTTACAAAAATGCCTTCTGTGCAGACTGTTTCCATTCTGCACAGAAGGCATTTTTTTATTTTTGCTTTTTATTTCTCGATTACAACCGTGCTGAGTGTCTCTGCCGGAAGATCGACACGCATGATATGTCCGTTGACACGCAGGAAGCAGCCGGAATCCTCTTTTGTGCGGTTCAGCAGGATCACAACGTAGCTTCCGTCTGGATTGACTGCGGCCGTTACATCCAGGTTTGCTCCGTATTTGCTCCAGCCGATGCGTTTTGCACCCGGAGCAATATATTTGGAAATATGGCCGATGTAGTGGTACATGATCGGTTTGCGGTAATGGAAATCATCATCCACAATCAGACCTGAGGTGAATCCCATCGGTACGTGGCGCGGGCCGCCGTCTTTGTCTACGAGGAAGTTCCAGTCGATCCAGCGGTTCATGCCGGCGTTCAGGTTTCCGATCATATCATGTGCATAATCTGCGGCGTCAAGGTAATCGACGTACTCTGGTGTCTGGAAGTTCACCGGTCCGAAACCACCGCCGCCAAAACCTATTCTGCCCGGCATGTGAAGGGCACAGCACTCGGAAAGCATGAAGGTTTTGTCCGGGTATTTCTGTTTCATCAGCTCAACAGCCTCGAAGTGGTCGCCGGAATACCAGTGGAATGCGATACCGGCTACCATGTCCATGGTCTCCTCGTCAAGGACGGTCAGAACGTGCTCGATCATACGCTCTTTGTTGTGATCCCAGATGAAGATGCCGATCTTGTCCGTCAGGCCTGCTTTTTTCATCTCCGGATACAGATAATCTTTCAGGTAGGTTTTGGACTCTTCCGGTGTCCATACGCAGCTGTCCCAGGTGGTAGCCGCTACGGTCTCGTTCTGCAGGCTCAGCATCGTCACCGGGATTCCCTCATCGAGGTATGCCTGCAGATATTTTACGACGTATTTTGCCCAGCTTCCGTAATACTCCGGTTTCAGGCTGCCGCCGTGGTTTCTCTGCGGAATCTCTTCCGGAACCGGCATTCCCATTGCACCGTAAACAGCAGCATCATTCTTTGCGATCTTCGGTGCAGTTTTCCACTGATACGGCGGAGACCACGGGCTCATCAGAACACTGATCGGCTCTGCGGAGATTTCGATGGCTTTTTTCAGCATCGGAAGGACATATTTGCGGTCGCGGTCGATCGAGAAGGTTGCCAGATCCGGGTCTGCGATCGGGTCTGCGACTGCCTGATACTCCTCAAGGGAATAGTCACAGCTGTCGATCGGCACGCGGACAAATCTTGCATGAAGGCCGTCCGGTCCGAAAATATCCTGTAATGCCTGATTCTGTGTTTCCTCATCCATACGGGACAGCAGGTATGCGCTGCTCTCGGTCATGGCGCCGCCGAAGCCCTCGATGGTCTGGAACGCAAAGTCCGGATACAGGTTGATGACGTTCGACTCAATCATTTTTACGCTCTTGGACTCGTCTTCCGGTACCAGCGCTTTTTCCCAGGTTTTTGCTTCCCCTTTTACATGGTACGTTGTAATCTGTTTTGCTTTCATTTTCCACACTCCATTTTTCACATGTTTTGCGGCATTTACTGAAAATCCGCTGTTTCATGCTTCCACTATACCATGCTCTCTTCTTCTTGTTTAGTGCCTTTTTCGGCAGAAAATTAGGGCATTTCCGCTTTTCTGATTCTTACCCACTGGCCCATCGGGCGGTCTCCTTTTTCCTTTTCATACCGCTTCTGCATTTCCTTCATGCTGCAGCCGTACCGCTCCTTAAACAGACGCGACACCGACTTGTAGTTTTCGCAGCCGTGTTTCGGCAGAAGTTCCATGATCCGCGCCTCGGGATGCTGCAGGTCGCGGCAGATCCGGTCGAGCCGGATTTCATACAGATACTGGTAGACCGTCAGACCGAGGTACCGTTTCAGAAGCTTCGACAGATAATTCGGCGTATAACCAAAGTGCTCCGCGACCTGCGCCACCGTCAGCTTTTTGGCGTAATGCTCCTCAATATACCGCATGACCTCGCGGATCTGCTGTACGGCCTTCTGATTCTGCGGAATGTGTTCTTTTCCGATCCGCACCGCATAGTCCACCAGTAAGCGGTACAGCGCTTCAAGAAGAAGGCTGTCGAATTTTAACTGATACCCTTCTTTCTGCGCACCGTACACCTCGTCCATCTCCCGGAGAACTGCTTTGAATTCTGCGAGTTTTTGTTTTTCCGCCTCACTGGCCGGTCTTTCATCCACAACAAAGTAAAGCTGATCGTAATGCTCCATGTACTGCAGCAGCATCTCATACGGAACCTGCAGGACGATGGCCTGATTCGGATAGGCTGTCACGGCGTGGATCGTGCCGGAGTTGATGACGAGAAGTTCATCTGCCCCGATCTGCCGCTCGCCGCCGTCACCGAAACGCACTTTCAGACGGCCTTCCAGAAGATAAATGATCTCCAGATCGTTGTGCCAGTGCGGCGGGTTGCTGTAGCCGCCGTCGTCGATGCTGTGGAAAAAGCGGATGCCGATATCCCCGTTTGCCGTAATCCATTCGAAATTGCTCTCCATGGTGCCCTCCCGTTTCTTGTCTTTTCGTGTATACAGACGAAGCGCGTCTGAACTTTCTGTTCGTTCAGGCGCGCTCCTTCTATTATCTTTTCTGCTACAGGGACATGGTAATTTCCCGCCCTGTGCGGTGGTATTTCTGAAAAGTGACTCCGGACGCCTTCATCATCCGTTTCGATGCGATCACGGACGGGGTGTCCGCGTACTTGTCGCAGTCGTAGATCACCGTTTTGATTCCCGCCTGGATAATCGCCTTGCAGCACTCGTTGCATGGGAACAATGTCACATACAGCTTGGCTCCCTCGAGGCTTCCGCCGCGGTAATTCAGGATGGCGTTCAGTTCACTGTGCGTTGTGTAAAGATACTTGTTTTCCAGCGGATTTTCACTTGTCTTTCCCCACGGGAACTCGTCGTCCGAGCAGCCTCTCGGGAAACCGTTGTATCCCATGGACAGAATCTTGTTGTCCTCGCTCACAATGCAGGCTCCCACCTGTGTGTGCGGATCCTTCGAGCGCATACCGGCAAGCTGGGCAACTGCCATGAAATATTCATCCCAGGAAATATAATCCTCTCGTTTATCGCTCATACCCATTTCCCCTGTGTTTTCTTAACGTACTTTGCTTCCGCTCTTATTTCGTACCGAAGATACGGTCTCCGGCATCGCCGAGGCCTGGTACAATGTAGCCGTGCTCGTTCAGATGGTCATCCAGTGCTCCGACGAAAACATCGACATCCGGGTGAATCTCATGCATTTTCTCGATTCCTTCCGGAGATGCGATGATGCACATGAAGTGGATCTTCTTTGCGCCTTTTTCTTTCAGCATGGTGATGGCTGCCGTTGCAGAACCGCCGGTTGCCAGCATCGGGTCGGTTACAAATACTTCACGGCTTGCGATGTCTGACGGAAGTTTGCAGTAATACTCAACCGGTGCCAGGGTTTCCGGATCACGGTACAGACCGATGTGTCCGATTTTTGCTGCCGGAATCATAGCCAGCATACCTTCTACCATACCAAGACCGGCACGGAGGATCGGCACAACTGCCATTTTCTTTCCTTCGAGCTCTTTTACGGTTGTTTTGCAGATCGGGGTTTCAATTTCAACGTCTGTGAGCGGCAGCTCTCTGGTTGCCTCGTAGCACATCAGCATTGCAATCTCGCTGATCATCTCGCGGAACTCCTTGGAGCTTGTGTCTTTCTTTCTGATAATACCGATTTTGTGCTGGATCAGCGGGTGATCCATGATGACTGTTCTTGCCATTTTCCCTTCTCCTTTGTTTAAAATTTATTCATTTTCGCCTTCATGCTCAATCAAATGAATCCGGCGTTCGTGACGCTCTTCTCCGGAAAATGGAGTGTTCAGGAAGGTTTCTACGATTTTGATTGCAAGGCCAGGGCCTACAACGCGTCCTCCCATCGCCAGTACGTTGGCATCGTTGTGCAGGCGGGTTGCCTCTGCGCAGAAGCAGTCGGTGCAGAGTGCTGCACGGATTCCTTCCATTTTGTTTGCCGTGATAGAAATGCCGATTCCGGTTCCGCAGATCAGGATTCCCTTATCACACGTTCCGTTCTGGATCGCATGGCCTACTTTTCTGGCGTAAACCGGATAATCAACTGCCTCGTTGCTGTAGCATCCGAAGTCCTGATATTCCAGTCCCTGTTTGTCCAGATATGCTTTTACCTCCTGCATCAGCTCATATCCGCCGTGGTCGCATCCTAAAGCTATCATTGTTCTTCCTCCTCTTTCAGCCGCGCAAGAACACCTTCAATCAGGAATTCCAGCGCTTCATAACATTTTCCGTATTCGGTAAGCGGTTCCCCGTAAAGGGCGGGGATGTCTCCTGCCAGCCGCAGAAATCCGGCGATCGTCTGCAGATGGGGCGCATCCGGGAAGTCCTCACGGATCTTTTCCCTCTGACTGTCCTCCATCACAAGAAGCAGCGTGTCGTCGTTGATGTCCTCCGCGGTAAGCGGTGTGGTGGTGTGGTCTTTGGCCGAAAGCCCGTTGCGCGCAAGCACTGCCTCTACCTTCTGGTTGACCGGCTGCGGAAACAGAACGACAAGCCCGCGGGAACCAATTTCCATCGGCCACGGAAGCTCTTTGCTCTGCAGAATCGCCTTCGCCATCGGTGCGCGCGCGGTATCGTCCGCGTCCACAAATAAAATCCTGCTGTAATGTTTCACTGTTATACCTCTGCTACTTTGTGGCCTGCGGCTTTTAACAGGCGGTTCATGATCGCCTGCCCCATACGCGGGGTGTCGAAAGCCTCGGAATAAATCACTTCCACGCCGTCCTCATCGAAGTCGCGCAGAATCGCAAACAGGTGATGCGCGATCGTCTCATCTTCGGCGCGCAGCCCGATGCTCTTGATATCTCCTGTGGTGTACTGCTCCCGCGTCTCATCGGTGCAGATTACGCCCACTTTCTTTCCTGCCTTTTCCTGTTCTGCGGCAAGGCGGTTGATTTCCGGAATCACCCGTTCCATCTCGCCCTGGATAATCGTAAGGTCTGCCTTCGGCGCATAATGTTTGTAGCGCATGCCCGGTGCCTTCGGACGCACATGGCTGTCCTCCGCAAGGATTCCCGGATCGACACGCACGGTTCCAAGCACTTTTTCCAGCATCTCTTTGTTGTAATAGCCCGGGCGGAGAATCGTCGGAATCTCCTCTGTAAAATCGACGATGGTGGATTCGAGGCCGATCTCGGCGTCTCCTCCGTCGATGATACAGTCAATTTTGTCCCCCAGGTCCTCGATCACATGCTCGGCTTTCGTCGGGCTCGGCCGGCCTGATGTATTGGCGCTCGGCGCTGCGATGAAGCCGCCTCCGGCTAAGATCAGTGCGTTTGCCACTTTGTTGCTCGGGTAGCGCACGGCTACGGAGGTAAGGCCTCCCGTCGTCTCGAGCGGAACGGCATTTGTTTTCTCAAAAATCATCGTCAGCGGTCCCGGCCAGCATGCAGCTGCCAGTTTGCGTGCACTCTCCGGCACGTTTGCCGCTACGGTTTCGAGGTCCTCCATTCTTCCGATGTGGACGATCAGCGGGTTGTCCGACGGACGGCCCTTTGCCGCATAAATTTTCTCGGAAGCTTTGGCATCCAGCGCATTTCCGCCAAGACCATATACGGTCTCGGTCGGGAATGCCGCCAGACCGCCGTTTTTCAGAATCTCTCCTGCTTTTTCGATCGCGCTCTGATCTATGTTATCTTCTGTCATCCTGGCAATCCATGCCCTCATATGTTTCTTCCTTCTTTCCATCTGTTCCAGCGCACAGTGTTTCCATCTGCGCACACTGTTTTGATTATACCATTTTCCGGCGCAGTTGAAAACCCTTGATTTAAAGAAGCTCTTTTAACTGAGCCGTGCGGTACGCCTCGATCAGTTCCTTTAATTCACGGATGCGCTGCCGGATCTGCCGTCCCTGATCCGTATCGCCGACTAACTGGCGCTTCATGTTGTACCGCACCGCCACCTGGCGGGAGACAATATCCTTCTCCTCCTGGATTGCTTTTTCTGTCGATTCAAACGGCTCGTGCGCGGTGAGGCTGAGGCCGTACGAGTTGTAAATCAGCGTGTAACCCGCGATGCCGGTTTCTTTGTGGTACGCCCTGCAGAAGCCGCCGTCGATGATCAGCACCTTGCCGCCGCATTTGACCGGGCTTTCACCGGCACTCTGGTGTACCGGGACGTGGCCGTTGATAATATGTACATTTTCACCGGCAAGCCCGAACTCCTGTAAGATCCGGTCCGCCGTCTCCTCTTTCTCGATCAGGCGGTAATACGCGTTTTTCACCTCGGTCCAGGTCTCTTTTTCTGCGAGGAAATACCGCTCAAATGTTGTCATCTTGTCGCGGCCGTACAGCGGGGAATTCGGCGCAGTCCACAGATACCACAGCGTATTGCGGCCCTGCTCCCGTTTTTTCGGATCGCGGCTTACAAATGCGCGGCGCACGTTGTGCTCGAGAATATCGTACAGTGCTTTTCCCTTGTATTTCTTTCCGTCGACCTGTACCTCTTTTAAGGTGCCGTCCTCATTCATCGGCATGCAGCCGTGGTACAGCAGATTTCCATTGTAGACGCGGTAGAGGCTTCCTTTTTTGAGCAGGAAATCGACGTGCGCCTGCAGTTTTTCGCTGTTTCGGAAGGCGAAGATCAGCTTATCGAGCACTTCTGCCTCTTTTTCTGTCAGCTCGTCCGGATGCGCCGGGTCGATCGTCGGAAAGCTCTTGTCGCGCAGAGCATACGTTTTCTCCCCAATCGTCACCGTTCCGTTCTGGTAATCGATCTTTTCCAGCAGACGGCGGTTTTCCATGCCGTACTCCGGGTTCTCACGGATCAGACGGTTCTCGAGCTTTAACTGCATTACGGTGATGGCCTTGTGCATGCGGCGCTCCAGCATCTGCTGGGAATTTCCGCTGTCCTCGCCGCCTTTTGCGGCAAAGCATTCGCACGGATCATCGCCGTACGTCTCGAGAGCAAAGGTGGCAAGCGGAAGCATATTGATGCCGTAGCCGTCCTCCAGCACATCGAGATTGCCGTAGTGGAGGCAGATGCGGATCGTGCTGGCCACGCACGCCGGCTGGCCGGTCGCAGCGCCCATCCAGAGCACATCGTGGTTGCCCCACTGGATATCGAGGGAATGGTAATTCATCAGGCAGTCCATGATTTTATACGGCTCCGGACCGCGGTCAAAGATGTCGCCGATGATGTGGAGATGATCAACAACGAGCCGCTGAATCAGCTCTGCCACGGCAATGATGAAGTTCTCGGCGCTTCCGATTTCGAGGATAGTCTGGATGATCGCCTCGTAGTATGCTTCTTTGTCGAGCACCTCCGGCTTTTCGGTGATCAGCTCCTCGATGATATAGCCATAATCCGCCGGCAGGGCTTTCCGCACTTTGGCACGGGTGTATTTGGAAGAAACGATTTTGCAGACGTCGATCAGGCGGTACAGCATGACCTTGTACCAGTCATCGATGTCCTCCTGCTGCTTTTTCTCCATCTCCAGGCGCTCTCTCGGGTAATAGATAAGGGTTGCAAGCGCACGTTTTTCCGAAATGCCGAGCGTGTGGCCGAAGACATCGTCAATCTTCTTTCGCACGGCACCGGAACCGTTGCGGAGTACATGAGAAAAGGCTTCGTATTCGCCATGAATATCCGAAAGGAAATGCTCCGTGCCTTTGGGAAGGTTGATAACGGACTGCAGATTGATGATTTCGGTCGCTGCTTTTTCGATGGTCGGGTACAATTCTGCGAGATATTCCAGATAATTTTTTTCGTTTTCCATGAGGACCTCCTGCCTGGGTTGTTTTTTCTTATTTTATAACGAACTCCCCTTCGGCACAACCCTTTTTCTTCTTTCGATACACCGGGTGCGTCCCCTCATGGAAGATATAATAGCTCACATAGTCCGTAAGAAAAATCCCAACCGCCGAGAGCAGATACCAGATCCCGAAAAAACACGGGCAGATTAATCCTTCGCAGATGGAAAACGGCAGCGTACCATAGTCCCACATGCGGTAATGCAGCACCCTCAGGGAAAACATCCCCGAATACAGTTCAATGGCCGTAATCAGGACGGCGGATACCATCATCTGAAACGCCAGCGGAAAGCGGCGCAGCCCGGCGTCTTCCAGCATTCCGATTCCTGCAAGGGACATTCCTCCGGCAATGCCCATCAGGCGGAAGCTGTAACCCCGGTAGGTGACTTCGATGGCAATATAAATACAGTAGCCCAAAAGAAAAAACAGCAGATACTTCTTCGCTTTCATTCGTTTTTCTCCCATTCTAATTGAGAATCTTTTCTCTTATTCCCAGTATCTCTGTCTTTTCTCTTTTTATCCGCTTGCATTTTTTCTTTTCCATGTTACAATACTTTCATGTTTCGAAAGAAGTTTCGAATAGAAAGGACAGAAAAAAGAATGGCATTTAACCCAATAAAGTTAATGGAATTAAAAAATCTGAGAAACCGTTTCGCCCAAAACCACCCGAAGTTCGTAAAATTCATGAGCGATCTCGCATCCTCGCAGATCGAGGAGGGAACGATTCTCGAAGTCACGGTGAAAAAACCGGACGGCCGAACGATGGTTTCCAATATCAAGGTGACTGCTTCGGATCTTGAAATGCTGCAGGCAATCAAACAGATGTAACATATTTTTCGTGGCAAAAAGCCGCTTTCGACGAGCGGCAGGCTTTTGGACACACGATATTCCTCGAGATACTGCGTCACCGTCTTTCCCGTCATTTTCCGGAAGCGGCGGCAGCAGACCTCGCGGGACAGATGCACCTGCTCACCAAGCTTTTCGAGCGAAATCACGGATTCTTACCATTACTCCGATGCATTCCTGACGATCGAAGCGCCGTTCTACTTCCTGCTCGGCCTTCTCGCCGTCTACCGCACCTCGATTCAGAGTATGCAGAACGGACGCACACCGTTTGCCTGGTTCGGTGCGGTTGCACTGCTGATTCCAGTCTACTATCGGATGATGATGAAGCCTGTAAAAACAGTGTAATCAAAATTGGTCCACCGGATATTGATATGCCTGGCAACGCAAAACCCGGAATCCTTTCGCTCCTCTTCTGAGGTCTTGAAAAGATTCCGGGTTTTTTATTTTGCTGTTTTCTCTTCCCAGATTGTCTCCAGATTTTTTCCATCAATCCAGATACAGCGGTACACCCGCTTCATCTGCTCATCCAGTTCCGCTTCCCGGTCCGTCTTTACAATCACATGGCCGATCCGGTCAGTTCCATCTGCCATGGCAGAAACTTCATGCCCCTCCGGATAATCCAGGACAAGCTCCAGCCCTTCCTGACGCAGACGTTCGACCTGATCCCGGTCGATTTGTGTGATGGTTCCGCTTACCGGACTCAGCAGCAGTTTTGCCATGCACGGGCAGCTTTCCGTCTGCTGAAAATCCGTTTCTTCCCCGAGGGCGCTTTTGATCATCTGCTCATAAAAATCAAATCCGTAATACGTTGAAATCAGTTCCGGAATGCAGGTTGCCCCGGTTCTTCCGCCCATTTCAATGATCCAGACCTTCTCTCCGTCCACAAAGACATCCGCATTGACGGAGCACTGATCGGCACCGGATGCGGTGACGGCCAGCTGCATCTGGCGGGCAATTTCTTCCCGCAGTGCCCCGCTGCATCCATACGGAAATGCGTGGCCGACCGGAACGGTCGTGTGTGCACCGCGGTATACAAATTTCGTGTGCGGTGCCAGAAAGACCAGTTTGTGGTTCTGCACAAATCCATCCACGCCGATCTCCGTTCCGCGGAGGAATTTTTCAACCAGCACATAATCTCTTGCCGAACCGTTTCTCGCATTTTCATACGCTTCTTCGATCTGTCCGGAATGCTCCACCACGGTAATTCCGCGGCTTCCTGAACTGTCCACCCGTTTTACGACAACCGGGTATCCAAGCTGTTCTGCGGCTTTTTGTGCCTCCTCTGCGCTTCTTACCCGCATCCCGTCTGCCGCGGAAACGCCGCCCTGCCGGAATGCGTCTTTCATCTTTGCCTTATCGGTCAGAATTTCCGCCGCCTCATACGGAATGCCGGACAGATGCATCTTTTCACAGACATAGCCGATTGTGCTGACGGCCACATCGGTTCCCGATGTACAGATTCCGTCGATCTGTTCTTTTTCCGCCGCCGCAAGAATCGCTTCTTTATCCCGCGTATTCAGTTCATAAATTTTATCTGCAAGTGCAAAACCCGGATAATCGCCGGGAATACTCACTACGATCGTGTAAAGACCCATTCTGCGTGCAGTCCGGATCAGCGGCACCTGGTAAATACCGGCACCTAAAATCATGATTTTTTTCACTTTTTTTCTTCCTCATCAGATACGTTAATGGTTTCCCGCACAATATACTGCGGCGTGCGGTTCAGAATCAGAATCATCTTTCCGAGGTATTCTCCGATGATGCCGAGCACCATCAGAATCAATCCGGAAAAAACAACGATGGCGCAGATCGTCGAAGACCAGCCAACCATCACGGTCGGATTGATGAGCTTTCGGATGGCAATCATGATGGCTGCCAGAAAACCGCCGGCTGCAGAAACTCCGCCGAGAACGGACGATATGCGAAGCGGAATTACAGAATAGTTCCAGTAGGCAAGCCACAATTTGATCAATTTCTTTAACGTATAGTTGGAAGTTCCCACTGCACGTTTGAAATGCTCCACCTCTACATTTCCGATTTTGTGTGTCGTGCGGTAGAAAATGCCGTCAATATAGGGATTGAAGCTGTCGTATTTTACCACCTCGTCCTTGATCTGGCGGGTAATCATCCAGAAATTGCTGGAAACGATGTCTTTTGGCCGTCCGAGAAGAATCCGGGAGGAAACTTCGTTCAGTTTGCTGGTGACATTTTTCAGGAACGAATTTTTCCGTTTCGGATAGCAGCCGTAAACCAGATCGTATCCTTCTTCCATCTTGTGGATCAGTTTGCTGATCTGGGACGGATGTGTCTGCATGTCATCGTCCATGCCGAGAATAAAATCTCCTTCGGTGTAGTGGAGTGCCGCCATCAGCGCATTGTGCTGGCCGAAATTGCGCAGCAGGTTGATGCCCTTGACATTCTGATACTGCTCACCGAGCTTCTTGATCTCCCCATACGTATTGTCTTTCGGGGAACCGTCGTTCACCAGGACAAATTCGCAGTCATATCCGTCCATTTTCTTGAATTCTTCCATCACCATCTCTACAACTTTCCGGATCGTTGCCTCGGAATTGTAGCATGGGATGACTATTGAAATCAGTTTCATTTTTTTCCTCCATCGGTATCGTTCAGAATGCAGTCATAGAACAGCGGCGTGCCTCCGGTATGGATAAAAAGCACATCGCAGTCCTGTAACTGATGTTCTTCTATGTACTGCTTCATTCCCCAGAATGCCTTTCCGGTGTACGTCGGATCCAGCGGAAGGCCGTTCCGGCAGAACTCTTCCCGGATCACCTGTAAAATCCGCTCATCGTACTGGCCGTATCCGCCCTGGCGGTATCCCATTTCCAGATGAAGTTCACTCTCCCATCCTTCCGGCAGCACGAGATGATTCTTCGCAAAATAATCGGAAATGCCGCTCTCCATGATGCGGATGGCTCGGTCGTACTCGCGGGATGAAATCGAAAGGCCGATGATCTGCTCCGTTCCCTGCTCGAGCAGTTTTCCGCTTACCAGGCCGCACTGGGTCGAGCCGGTTCCGGATGCTGCAAAGATATGAGAAAAAGAAATGTTCTGTTCTTTCTCCCACGCAAGAATCTCGCGGTAGCCGTCCACGTAGGCCTGTACCGGTGTGCCTTCATTGCCCGTTCCGAATTTATCCCCGAAAATATAATATGGGTGATATCCCTCTTCTGTCAAACGGTTCATCGTCTTCTCGACGGTCTGTGCAATCTCTGTTTTTCTGCACGGAATGACTTCGGCTCCGAGCCATTTCATCAGACGGCTGTTGTTGGTTTCGATCGGGTGTTCTTCGTTTTCTTCAGAAGAACAGATCATATAGCATGGAATTTTCTCGGCACAGCACAGATTGGCCAGCACGCGGCAGAGGTTGGATCTGCTGTTTCCGTAGATGATCATGCAGTCTTTGTTTTTCTCCTGCATGTCACGGAAAAAGGCGCGTCCGATCCGCACTTTATTTCCGCCCAAGGAAAACGGGAGAAGATCCTCTCTCTTGCAGTACAGTCGGACATTTCTGTCGTTTGGAAATTCCAGTTTCTGAATTGGTGTATGTATCATTGTTTTTCCTCTTTTATTCTTGATTCAACTCACAGTCGGTATTTTCACGGAGTCTGACATGTCGAAAATAGTTCGACTGTGACTTGCCTCATGTCAGTGGAGGATACCGATTTTTCTCCGCCCGCCACTGCCGTTATGTTTCTTTTAACAATTCATCCCACCGCTTTAGAAGCGGGGGACTTCTTGTCTACTGGTGTTAAATTCCGGCATGCACCGGAAGCTTTTCCCTATTATAGACTATTTTTCTCTGCGTGGCAAGCCGTGCCGGAAACAGGAAAAGCCCGCCGGTTTTTGTTTTCACATTTGCCGGCGGGCTTTGGGGATTTTTGTATTCTGTTTTTTCATCCGGGATCGTCTCAGTCTTCCAGCAGTGCTGCAAGATTCTCCACAATCCGTGCTACCTGGGCAATCTCCGGGATTTTCGTGTACTCGGCACAGCTATGTACCTGGTTCATCGATGTTGCAATGACGAGGCCCTCGATGCCGTGCTGGGCGAAGACGTTGTTGTCGCTGCCGCCGAAGGTTTTTTCGAATGCGGCGGTCAGACCCTCTTTGGCAACGGCGCTCTCATAGTGTTTTGCGGCCACGCCCGTCAGCGGTGTCTCATAGGCATGAATGTTCAGCTTTTCTTCCCAGACAAGTTTGGCACCGATGGCGTCTGCCTCCTGCTGGAAGGTTTTCTGATATGTCGCCAGAAGTCCCATCGCCGTCTCGTGGTTCAGGCTGCGGATTTCGCCTTCGACAAGGCAGCTCTCCGAAACGATATTGGTGCCGGAACCGCCGCCGATTTTTCCGATGTTGGCTGTGGTGCTCTCTGCCACGTGGCCCTGCGGAAGCTGTGCGACTGCACGTGCAGCCGCCTGGATGCTGTTGATGCCGTCCTCCGGGTGAAAACCTGCATGGGCGGCTTTTCCCTGGATTTCTGCTTTAAAAGATACAAGGGTCGGAGCTGCATAGGCTGCCGCGCCGATTGCTCCGCTCAGGTCCAGAACGTACGCTTCTTTTGCCTGCACCTGGCTGTAATCGAAGGCATTCGCACCTTTGCAGTACAGCTCCTCACCGGTTGAAATCAGGATTTCGATCGGGCTGTGCGGCGCTCCTGCCGCAGTGATGTGGCGCACCGCCTCATAGATCGCGGTCACACCGGCCAGATCATCGGCGCCGAGAACAGTTGTGCCGTCGCTCGTTACGGTTCCGTCATCGTGGAAAACAGCCTTTTTCCCTTTTGCGGGCTCCACCGTGTCCATGTGGGCGGCAAAGAGAACCGGCGCACCGTCAATACTGCCCGGGATACGTGCAAACAGATTGCCCGCATTCGAACCGGTCTGCTCCTGTGTATGATCTTCTGTAAAATTCACTCCGATTTCGGCGAATTTTGCTTTCAGAGTGTCCGCCATCTCGCGCTCCTCCAAGGACGGCGAATCGATGGATACCAGCTCCGCAAAAAAATCAGCAATTCTTTTCTCATCTATCATAATATTTTCTCCTACTCTTTGGCTATGTCCGCAATTTAAATAACATACTCAGGCTGCGCCATAATATGCATCTTGCTGAAGAACTCCCGTGTTCTCTGATTCTGCGGATGCTCGAATACTTCTTTCGGTGTTCCGTCTTCTACTACGTGTCCTTTATCAAGGAAGATCACACGGTTCGACACATGGCGGATAAAGTTCATCTCATGGGAAACCAGAAGCATTGTATATCCCTGTGCCGCAACTTTTTTAATAACATCCAGAACCTCTCCAACCAGCTCCGGGTCAAGGGCTGAAGTCGGCTCGTCGAGCAGCAGAATCTGCGGTTTCATGGCGAGGGCTCTTGCGAGCGCCACCCTCTGCTGCTGTCCGCCGGACATATGTTTCGGATAGTGGTTTGCCCATTTCTCCATGCCGACCAGTTTCAGTTCTTCTAATGCAATGGCTCTGGCCTCGTCTTTTTTCATCTTCTTGACAACAATCAGGCCTTCCATCACATTTTCCAGTGCGGTTTTCTTCTCAAACAGATTGAACCGCTGGAACACCATTCCTGTGTTCTGTCTTAAATACAGAAGCTCTTTCGGTTTCCGCTCGGAAAGGCCGATCACCTTGTCCCCGATCGTCACCGTTCCCTTCTCCGGTGTCTCAAGGCGGTTGACGCAGCGCAGAAGCGTTGATTTTCCGGTTCCGGAAGGACCGATGATTCCCACAACATCTCCCTGTTTGATCTCGAGGCTGATGTCGTCGAGCACCACGTTGTCGTTATATTTTTTTGATAAATGATCAATTTTTATCATTTTTCTTACCCTCCCCGTTTGCGGACGCCAGCTCTACCTGGTCCGGAATCCGGATTTTATTTTCAATTACGCGGATGATCTGCTCGATCACCAGTGTTACCAGCCAGTAAATGATGGCCAGTGAAACGTAAACTTCAAAGTAGCGATACGTTCTTCCTCCAATAATCTGGCCCTGTGCGGTAATCTCGACAACGGCGCAGGTAAAGGCAAGAGACGTTCCTTTGATGATACTGATAAAAGAGTTTCCAAGGGTCGGAAGCGCAACCTCAAAGGCCTCCGGCAGAATGATGCGGCGCAGTGTCTGCGGATACGTCATGCCGAGTGCATGTGCTGCTTCGATCTGGCCCAGGTCAACGGACTGCAGGGCCGAACGGATAATCTCAGCCATAAAGCCCGACTGGTTCAGTCCCAGAGCGATCATCGCATAGACGAAACCGGAAATATTGGCAACCGCCAGATTCGTTCCGAACTGCTGGTTGATTGCCTTGAACATCATGGGAATACCAAAGAACGCAACGTACAGCTGTACGATGACCGGCGTGCCGCGGAGCAGTGAAATCAGAAGATTCGTAATCTGCGTCAGCACTCTGATTTTTTTCATTTTGATGATCGCCATCACAAGTCCCAGTCCCAGTCCGATCAGCATAGAAACCACGGCCAGTTCCAGCGTGATCGGCAGCTTTGTCAGCAATTCTGGTATGGATGAAAATACCAGTGAAACGTCAAATAATTTTCCCATGATTTTTTTCCTCTCTTACACGTATTTTTCTACCAGTACACAGGTAAAGCCAAGATTTTTCTTCGGCTTTTTCGGCTCTTCGTCTTTCTTCGGTGCATGGTGGTCGTATACCGACAGGTCAGCGTCCGGATTCAGTTTGTAGCCTAATTTCTCATAAAATCCTGCGGCGCGGTCCTGGCTCGTGATGACGATGTGATCGACACCGTATTCTTTCAGCCATTTCTCAGCGGCTTCGATCAGCACGCGGCCGTATCCGCTTTTCTGTTTTTCTCTGACAACACAGACACGCTCGATTTTTCCTGTCTTTTCCGCCGGAAATGCGATGCGGCAGCCGGCTACCGGCTTGTGATCTTCTGTCAGCAGAATCGCCTGCAGATCATCTTTGCTCTCGTCCTGTCCGAATTCCAGTTCAATCGGAATGTTCTGTCCGCAGCAGAACGCATCGGTTCTGACGTAATCATATGCTTTGTATTTCCACTCTTCGCTTCCCTTTTCTACCCGGTAAATTTCTGCCATGTTTTTCGCTCCTTTTAGAATCGGGAAACGGATGTTCTCGATCCGCTTCCCGTCTGTTTTGTAATCTCTTCTGTTTTTATTTCGAAAACGATATTCTAGTTTGGTGTCTCATCAAAGTATTTCTCGTCCGGGCTGGTGTCCACGCCGAGATACTCGGTTGTGATCTTGGAAAGAGTTCCGTCTTCTTTCATCTCTTTTAAGGCTTTGTCAACATCCTCGCGGAGTGCTGCGCCCTCTTCGTTCTTTCCAAACAGGAAGTAGGTATTGTTCTGCGGGAACAGGAAATCTTCGGTCTCCTCGTCGATCTCGTTTGCTTCCAGCTGATCTTCCAGTCCGAACTGCGGAAGCAGGTTGTCGATGATCGGTCCGTCGTCGATTGCCACATCAGCGGTTCCATCTACGATATGCTGGTAGCGGACCTGGAAGTTTGCATTGGAATATACGATATTGATCTGGTGATCCGGGTTGTCTGTATTCCATTTTTCCAGTGCATTTGCGGTAAGGCTTCCTGCACTCAGCTCAATTTTGTATCCGCGGTCTGCCAGATCGGTAAGAGAAGTCAGCGGCTCATCGCCGGTTCTCTGAATGTATTCGTTGAAGCTGGTTTTATATGGTAAAGAGAAGTAGTAGGATTCTGCTCTCTCATCGGTATATCCATAGTTGTTGACTGCGATGTCGTACTGACCGCTCAGCACACCCTGCAGTGCATCTGCCTGCTCAATTTTCAGTTCATACTGCGGAAGGCGGTTGAACACTTCTTTTACGATATCGATATCGACACCGGTCAGCTCGTTGTCATCATTTACGTAAAAGTACGGTGCCAGTGTGCCGCTTGTTACAGCTTTGATCACTTTTTTCTCACCGGAATCCGATGCGGAGCTGCCTTCTGCGGAAGATGATGCTGCGGAACCGCTGCTGCTTCCTGCATTTGCTGATGCATTGCTTCCGCATCCTGCAAAGCTTGCTGCCAAAAGGCCCGCCGCTGCCAATACTGCCCAGAATTTCTTTGTCTTTTTCATAATAAAATCCTCCTCATTTCCTCGTTCTTTTCAGTTCCGGCCGCACCCCGGCTGCCTGAGAGTGTTCCACCAGAGCGCTCCGGATTCTTCTGTCTTATCTCTTTATAAAAGTCCTTTCAGCGGATTAATCGATGCATCCACGGAAAGTACGCCGTTCTTCGGGTTTCTGTCTTCCCATTTCGGGCTGTTCCAGATGGTTTTTGAGATTTCTCCTGCGTAATCCTCGTAGGTCTCTCCCTCCGGATGGCGAAGGAATACTTCATCCGGTGTTTTGCTGAGTGTTCTTCTCGATCCATCGTCTTCCATCAGCTTCTCGAAATCTACTTTTGCAAGGATTCGTTCGTTGTATCCGCGGAAGAGAACCTCTCCTAATTTCTTTCCAGGTCTCGAAAGTGCCACCACCTGCGGATCGCTTCCGTGACGGAAGGCCGGGATCGCATACAGCTCTTTTAAGTAGCCCCAGATATTTTTGTAATCACGAATCGGTTTCTTCACCGGTCCTACGTTGTGGAAGTAGCTGACATCCCAACGGATCAGAGTGACGTAAGCGCGGACATCGCTGTCGGTGATGTAGTCGCCGAACAGGAAACGGTTCGTCTCCAGCCGTTTGTCCAGCTTATCGAGGGATTCATAGAAATCTTCGTATGCCTCATCGTATGCTTCCGGTGACTGGCAGAATGCCATGCGGTAATGGCCGTTGTTGACATGCGGGAAGAGCCAGTCGTTAAACTCATCGATCTCTTTCCGGAATTTTTTCGGGTACAGGTCCGGCGCATCTTTTGGCTGGAATGGACGGAACTGCACTTCGAGATAGTTCGTAAGGCGGTGATAATCGTTGTTCACAGCCTTTTTCTCTTTGACATCCACCAGGGTCGGTGTCGTTGCTCTTCCTTTGAAGTCCGGGTTTGCTCTTTTATAGAACTCACTTAAGAAGTAAGCGCCTGTCGCCGGATCCTTGAAATCCAGATACTGTCCGAATGCATGTCCGTAACGGTTTGTCTCGCCGGATGGAGAAACTCTCGTCTCCGAGATCACATCCTGCAGTCCTAAAAGCTCCCGCACGATGATCGGACGGTTGGACCAGTTGCATCCGGTTGCCCAGTAGATCCCGAAGCGGTTTGCTTCTGCTTTCAGGCCGCCTTCTTTATCGCCGAATGGCTGGATAAATGCATTTGGCTGACGGATGAAAGCGCCGCGCTCATCGATCTCTACAAGGGTTTCATTTGGTCTTGGGTCTACTCCGACTTCTGCTGCAAACTGTTCTGCCAGTGCATCGGTGTATTTGATTTCTTCGGTTTCTTTATTTTCAACTGGGGTGAAGCTGCATCCGCATCCGCTCATGTTTTTGTCCTCCGTTTTCTATGTCTGTTTATTATCTATTCTTATGTTGTTCATTCGCATTTCTTTTAAAAAAGGTTAAAAAAATAGCAGGCATTCGTTCCGGCCTGCCCGCACATGCAATTTCTGCTATGCTTTTTCTGCCTGCGAATGTTTCTTATTTTTCTTTATTCTGATTGGAGCTGCAGCAACAGCAACAACACATCTCCATCATTCTGTTCTCCTGCATTCGTCTGTTGTCTGTTTTTTTCATTTGCTGTTCTCCTTTCCTACTAAGTCGATATGTTTAATGTGTTTCTCGATTACATGGCATATTATAATGCATATTTTTTCTATGTGCAACCCCTAAAACGCCTTTTGGTAATTGTTATTTCGATGAATCGCTTATAGGTTTTTCCTATTGGTTAGTCACATCAGAAAGATATTACTTATCACACCTGTAGGCTGATTTTGCTTTTTCCCGGCCAACCGCCGCAACTTTTGCAATGTGCTCAACAATTCTTGCCATGGCTTTTTTCTTAAGAAACGATACAATAAAAAGCAAAGAACACCACTTGCAAAATACAATGTACTCTCGGAATCTTTCTGTGCTTGTTTTTGTGAGATGATTTTCCGCCAGCCGCAAAGGCAAGTGCAGAAAGATTCCGAGAGTACATTACAAAATAAAGGAGAGTTTTTCTTATGGAAATGACATTTCGCTGGTATGGTTCCAAATTTGATACCGTTACCTTAGAGCAGATCCGCCAGATTCCGGGCGTAACCGGAGTCATCACAACCCTGTACGACACTACCCCGGGCGAGGTGTGGACACGCGAAGCGATTCACGCGTTAAAAGAAGAGGTTGAGGCCTCTGGACTTCACATCTCCGGCATCGAGAGCGTCAACATCCACGACGCCATCAAAATCGGCAGCCCGGACCGTGAGCAGTACATCGATAATTATATTGAAACGTTAAAGCACCTCGGCGAGGAAGACATTCACCTTGTCTGCTATAACTTCATGCCGGTCTTCGACTGGACCAGAACAGAACTCGCACGCGTCCGTCCGGACGGCTCGACCGTACTTGCCTACAAACAGTCCGCCGTAGACGCACTTGTTCCGGAAAAAATGTTTGAATCTATCGCAGGTGATGCAAACGGCGCAATTCTTCCTGGCTGGGAGCCAGAGCGCATGGCAAAAGTGAAAGAGCTCTTTGACGCTTACCGCGATGTGGATGATGAGAAACTGTTTGCCAACCTCAAATACTTCCTCGAACGCATCATGCCGGTCTGCAACGAGTACGACATCAAAATGGCCATTCACCCGGACGACCCGGCATGGAGTGTCTTCGGTCTTCCGAGAATCATCATTAATAAAGAAAACATTCTGCGCATGATGAAGATGGTCGATGACCCGCACAACGGCGTGACCTTCTGCTCGGGTTCCTACGGAACAAACCTGGAGAACGATCTGCCGGATATGATCCGTTCCTTAAAGGGCCGCATCCACTTCGCTCACGTCCGCAATCTGAAATTCCACAGCCAGCAGGATTTCGAGGAGGCCGCACACCTTTCCTCTGACGGCAGCTTCGATATGTATGAGATCATGAAAGCGCTGTACGACATCGGCTTCGACGGCCCGATCCGCCCGGACCACGGACGTATGATCTGGGGCGAGAAGGCAATGCCGGGCTATGGACTGTATGACCGCGCACTCGGCGCGACTTATTTAAACGGACTCTGGGAAGCTATTGACAAGAGTCACAAACGTGGAATTTAAAGGAGGTTTTTACTGATGTCTCTTAACTTAACAGCTGCCGGACTGGCAGATCACAAAGCGTGGGAAGCCGCAGGCTATGCGCTTCCATCCTATGACCGCGAAGCAATGATCACCCGCACGAAAGAATCTCCGTGCTGGGTGCATTTCGGAGCCGGAAATATTTTCCGTGCCTTCCAGGCAAATACAGCACAGGAACTGCTGAACAACGGTACCTTTGACCGCGGTGTCATCGTTGCGGAGGGCTTCGATACAGAAATCATCCGTGATATGTACCAGCCGCACGATAATTTAAGCATTCTGGTGACCTTAAAAGCCGATGGTTCTGTCGAGAAAACCGTTGTTGGAAGCATCGCAGAATCGCTGGCTGCCGATACGGCAGATTCTCCGGATTTTGCCCGGTTAAAAGAAATCTTTACCAAGGATTCCCTGCAGATGGCGACGTTTACGATCACCGAAAAGGGATATTCCCTGAAAAGCGGTGCGGGCGAACTGCTGCCGTCTGTTGCTGCCGATTTTGCTGCCGGACCTTCTTCCGTTACCAGCTATATGGGAAAAGTTGCTTCTCTTTTATATGAAAGATTTCTTGCAGGTGAAAAACCGTTTGCGATGGTCAGCACCGACAACTGCTCCCACAATGGCGAAAAACTTTCCCTTGCCCTGACAGCCTATGCTTCTGCATGGGAAGAAAACAAGCTGGTACAGCCAGGCTTCCTCTCCTATCTGCAGAACCCGGAAAAAGTCAGCTTCCCGTGGACCATGATCGACAAGATCACCCCGCGGCCGGATGGTTCCATCGAAAAGATACTCGAGGAGAACGGCCTCGCTGATGCACAGCCGATCGTCACCTCCCGCCACACCTACGTTGCTCCGTTCGTCAATGCAGAGGAATGCCAGTACCTCGTAGTCGAAGATCATTTCCCGAACGGACGGCCGCCGATGGAAAAGAGCGGATGGATCTTTACCGACCGGGAAACTGTCAACAAAACAGAGCGCATGAAGGTCTGCACCTGCCTGAACCCGCTGCACACCGCACTCGCTGTGTTCGGCTGCCTGCTGGACTACGAACTGATCAGTGAGGAGATGAAAAATCCGGTACTGAAAAAGCTCGTGGAGCGCATCGGATATATCGAAGGACTTCCGGTTGTCACCGATCCTGGTATTCTCTCTCCGAAGCAGTTTATCGATGAAGTGCTGAACATCCGCATCCCGAATCCGTTTATGCCGGATACGCCGCAGCGAATTGCAACCGATACGTCACAGAAGCTGTCGATCCGGTTCGGTGAGACGATCAAATCGTATCTTGCTTCTCCGGAGCTGTCACTCTCGGATCTTCAGGCAATTCCGGCTGTATTTGCGGGATGGCTGCGGTATCTGATGGGCGTGGATGACAACGGCGATGCATTTGATCTGAGCCCGGATCCGCTGCTTGCCACGGTCCGCCCGTATGTGCAGGATCTGAAACTCGGCGCACCGGCTGACCGTGAGGCGCTTTCCAAAACGCTGGCTCCGCTGCTCTCCGATGCTTCGATTTTCGGTGTGGATCTGATTTTCGCCGGACTTTCTGACCGTGTGCTGAATGCTTTTGTCTCGATGCTTCAGGGACCTGGCGCTGTGGCAGATACGCTTGCTGCGCTGACTGCTCAATTCTAAAAGGGAGGTATTTCCATATGAAACCTTTTATGGACGCTGACTTTCTGCTGCAGACCGATACGGCGAAAACACTGTACCACGAGGCGGCTGAAAAAATGCCCATTTTTGACTATCACAACCATCTGAATCCACAGGAGATTCTCGAAGACCGCCAGATGGAGAATCTGACACGCGTCTGGCTCGGCGGAGATCATTATAAATGGCGTGCCATGCGTGCGATGGGCTTTTCGGAGGATCTGATCACCGGAAACGCCGATGATTACGACAAATATCTGGCGTTTGCCGAGACGATTGAGAACGCGATCGGCAATCCTTTATACCACTGGACACATCTGGAGCTGCAGCGGTACTTCGGCATCACGACACCGCTCTCCCGCGCAACAGCGAAGGAGATCTGGGATGAGGCGAATGCAAAACTGCAGACGAAGGAGTTTACCGTGCGCAATCTGATTCTGAACCAGCATGTGTCGCATCTGTGCACCACCGACGATCCTGCAGATGATCTGCACTGCCATCTGGCATTACAAAAGGAATACTTTGCCTGCCGCGTTCTGCCGTCCTTCCGCCCGGACCGCGCCGTTCATCTCGAAAAGCCGGATTTCCCGGAATACGTGGAAAAGCTTGCCGCTGCCGCCGGCAGGACGATTGCATCCGCAGAGGATATGGTGCATGCCCTCTCCTGCCGCCTCGACTTCTTCCTCTCCGCCGGCTGCGTTGTCAGCGACCACAGCCTTGAGGACTGCTTCTATGTGCCATGCACGGCTGCTGAGGCGAATGATGTATTTGAAAATCGCATGAACGGCGGTGCTCTCACTGAAAAAGAGCTCGGCATGTACAAGGGCTTCCTTCTGACGAACCTCGGACGGCTGTATCACAAGCACAATATCGCCATGCAGCTTCATATCAAAGCGCTCCGCAACAACTCGAAGCGGATGTTCCGTGCACTTGGTGCCGATACCGGTTTTGACAGCATGAACGATTTCGCCTTTGCCCCGATGCTCGGTGCTTTCTTAAACGATATGGACGAGGATGACGCACTGCCGAAAACCGTGCTCTACTCCCTGAACCCGGGCGACAACCCGATGCTTGCAAGCATGGCCGGAAACTTTGCTGCGCCTGGCATCCGCTCAAAAGTGCAGTTCGGTACCGCATGGTGGTTCAACGATCACAAATCCGGCATGGAATCCCAGCTTGCGACGCTTTCCAGCATCGGCATGCTCTCCACCTTCATCGGCATGCTGACCGACTCCCGCAGCTTCCTCTCCTTCCCGCGCCACGAATATTTCCGCCGGATTCTCTGCAATCAAATCGGAAACTGGGTGGAAAACGGGGAGTACCCGGCGAACCTGGAGTTTCTGAAAGAGATGGTGGAAAATATCAGCTACAACAATGCGGTTTCGTATTTCCTGTGATTTTCGCATGTCTTATTGACAATTATTCCCACATACCGTACAATAAAAGGGATTACTGATCAACGAAAGGATTACAGAAACATGGACGACTCAGGCAGTATGCCTCGACGATGCTTTATTTTCATCATTTGATAAACGGAGACATAATCTATCTTTGATTCCGCCAGATTCAAGATAGGTTATGTCTTTTTGTACATTTTTTGCATCGTGTCCCGGTTTCCTAAGAAAGGAAAAACAAATGAACAGCGACATTGTGTCACTCATCATCATTCTTATCTGCGTCATGCTCTCAGCCTACTTTTCGGCGACGGAGACTTCTTTCACCTCGCTGAACCGCATCCGCATGAAAAATATGGCAGAAAAAGGCGACAAGCGGGCGGAACTGGTGTTAAAGCTGCTGGAGAACTTTGACAAGCTGCTCTCCACGATTCTCGTCGGCAACAACATCGTCAACATCGGACTCAGCTCCCTTGCCACGGTGCTTTTTATCAAGCTTCTCGGCGGCGACTCCGGTGCGACGGTTTCCACGATCGTAACCACTATCGTGGTCCTGATCTTCGGCGAAGTTTCCCCGAAAAGCATTGCAAAAGAATCTCCGGAGACGATCGCCAAATTTTCCGCACCGTTTCTCCACATTCTGATGATCGTGCTGACCCCGGTGACGTTTTTCTTTTCCCAGTGGAAGAAGCTGCTCTCCCGCATCTTCAAATCCTCGGAAAACCACGGCATCACCGATGAGGAACTGATGACCATCGTCGAGGAGGCGACCCAGGAGGGCGACATCGACGACCAGGAAGGCGATCTGATTCAGAATGCAATCGGCTTCATGGAGATGGAGGCCGCAGAGATCTTTACTCCGCGTGTCAACGTCATCGGCATTCCGCTCGATGCGACGAAATCCGAGATCGCTAAGACTTTCTCCGACACCGGATTTTCCCGGCTGCCGGTGTATGATGATGATATCGACCACATTGTGGGAATTGTGTATCAGAAGGATTTCCACAACCACATTTACCACACCAACAAACCGCTAAGCAGCATCATCCGCCCGGCGCTCTTTGTAACCGAGAATACGAAGGTCGGCCCGCTGCTGAAAAAAATGCAGGCGAAGAAATCGCATATTGCCATTATCATTGATGAATTCGGCGGCACCGACGGTATCATCACCATGGAAGATATCCTCGAAGAGCTCGTCGGCGAAATCTGGGATGAGCATGATGCGGTTGTACAGGAAATCCAGAAAGTTTCCGAAAACGAATACCTCGTGACCGGAACGGCAAGCATCGACAAGGTGTATGAAGAGCTCGATATTGACAAAGAATTTGACGTCTTTACGGTCAGCGGATGGATCATGGGGATCCTCGAGCGCGTGCCAAAGGAAGGCGATCATTTCGTCTCGGATGGCCTCGACGTAACCGTACTGAAAATGGCAGACCGGAGAGTCGACAAGGTACGGATCGTGCGGCTGCCGAAGGATGAAAATGAACAGTAAGTAATTGATACGATTTACACGCAAAAAACGGATCGAACATCTGATTTTAAAGTCAGATACTCGATCCGTTTTTTTGTATCCTCTATTCTTCTTTCAGACCGTCCGCAAGTCCATACACATCATTTTCCCGTCCTTTGCAGCCCTCCCATACAATCGGTTCTGCAAAGGTAAGTTTCAGAATGGTATCAATGCTGTCGCGCTCCGGAATCGGGACGGAGATCGAAAAGGTTCCGTTTTCTTCCGTCAGTTCTGCTTTTCCGCCGGAAATCACTTCCCATTTTTCCATTGTATTCCCCGGAATTTCAAACGTGATCTGATCTTTTTCCCATTCCAGAATATGCACATAAACAATATTGTCGCGGTACGTCGTTCCGCCCCAGCGGTCCGCAATCACAGGGCCGCCGCGCAGGCCGTACAGCGTTTCGCCGTATTTCGAAAGCCATTCTCCGGCCTGGCGCAGGCGTTCTACCTGCTCCTCATCCATTTTTCCCGTTCCGTCCGGGCCGATATTCAGCAGATAATTGCCGTCCCGCACAGCGATTGAAACCAGATTCTGAATCAGCTGGCGCAGCGGCAGCACTGGTCTGCCCGGGATATAGCCCCAGGAATCCGCAATACAGTCGTTGCTGTCCCACGGCTTGTCCGTCCGCATCCCGTCGATTCTGCGTTCCCGCACATGGAAATCGCCTTCCCAGCCGCCGCGGTTATTGATCATAATATCCGGCTGCAGCTGTCGAATTTCATTTATCAGTTTCTCCGACTCCCAGAAATAATTGACCCTCATATATTCACTGGTCTGCCAGTCATCTTTCCTGTACCAGCCTCTTTCTCCATTCCAGTCCATTCCTCCAAGTGCAAGCCACTCACCGTCGAACCAGAGCAGATCAATCTTTCCATAATTACTCATCAGCTCCATCAGCTGATCATGGCACTGTTTTTTCAGTGCCTCTGCACTCTCCCAGTAAAGATCCGGCATGAAATATCCTGGAAAGCGCCAGTCGAGAGGAGAATAATAAAAGCCAACTTTCATTCCTTCTTTCCGGCACGCCTCCACATATTCTTTAACAAAATCCCGATGTGCAGCTCCTTTCATTGCGGTAAAATCACTGCATTTCGAATCGAACAGGCAAAAGCCATCGTGGTGGCGTGTTGTCAGCACCATGTACTTCATCCCCGCTGCCTTTGCATTTTTGGCCCACTGTTCCGCATCAAAATTTTCTGCAAGAAAGTCATCCTTCAGTGTCTCATACTTCCGCACATCCAGATGCTCATTCATCAGCACCCATTCCCCTTTTCCGAGCATCGAATATACTCCCCAGTGAATAAACATGCCAAACTTTGCATCCCGGAACCATTTCATCTGTTCTTCCGACAGTTTTTCTACCTTTTCCGGTCTGTAATTTTTTCTTGCCGCCGGAAAGGATTTCATTTCTTCTATTGTTTTCATTTTTTCTCCAAACTCCGCATCTTTTCCCGGTAGTCATGATACAGTTCTTGATTTACCTTTTCCAATATAGCAATTAATTCTGAATCTGTCATCTCATTCCAGATCATCAGGTGAACGATACGAATGGGCTGAGAAAGAAGCATTTCTCTTACATTTTTCTCTTCTTTCAGACGCTGCGCGAAGATTCCTCCTGCTTTTTCTGTAATTTTACGATACAGCTCTTCAAAAATCTGTTCCCCAGCCTTCGTTTCCAGCAGACGCTCCGTTTTATCCCATCCCTGGATCTGTTTTGGTACTGGAAAAACCGGTGTTACTTCGATCTTCTGTGCTGCACGGATATCCTGTACTGAAAATCCAAGCTCAAGTCCATACATTCCCTGCGGTACCGTCCGCTCATCAACGCGTTCATCGTAGAGTTCAAACAGTTCACGTGAAATAGAAAATACAAACTCTTTTTCTTCTCCCGCCTCCAGTATGATTTTCTGAAAATCGCGAAGTTCCCTGGCTGGCCTTGCTTTCCATGCTCTTGGATTTTTCACATAGAGCTGAACGACCTGAGCCCCTTTTCTGTTGCCCGTATTTTTAATTTTTCCACGCAGAACTGTTTTCTCACAATCTGTGATTTTCTCCTGCTCCACGCTGCACTCCGTAATTTCAAATGTTGTATACGAAAGTCCGAATCCAAACGGAAACTGCACCGGAATTTTTTTCGTCTCGTATCCTCGGTAGCCCATAAACATACCCTCGCGGTACGTCACCTGCTCCGTCTGCTCTGCAAAATTTTCATCCGAGATAATCTGTTCCCGGAACGCCGGAACTGACACAGGCATATGTCCGGACGGATTCACCTCTCCGCTTATCACTTTCACAATCGCTCTTCCAATCCCCTGACCGCCGTAGAAGCATTCCAGAATTGCCTTTACTTCGTCGGCCCACGGCATGGCAACGGCTCCGCCGTTCATCACAACCGCAATTACATTCGAATTAACTGCAGCAATTTCTTTTAAAAGAGCCACCTGGTATTCCGGCAGTTCATATTGCACACGGTCATTTCCTTCTCCTTCAAAACCAAAATCCATAGCAAGGAAAAACAGAACCGCATCTGCATCCGCTGCTGTTTTCACCGCCTCATCCCGGAGTTTTTGCTGCTCCGCTTCACTTCCCGCATTGTTCCTGCGATATCCCATCGCAAACGGTGTATTATCTGCTCCGTTCCATTTTTCTGCACATTCCCAGGCGTCTTCTTTTCCTGCTCCTTCTACTTTTCCGGAGCCCTCCGCCTGAAACAGAGGTTCTCTCGCATATTCTCCAATAACCGCCAGCTTTCTGCCCTGCTGCTGCGGCAGAATATCCTCTTTATTTTTCAGCAGAACAATGGCTTCTTCTGCTGCTGCGCAGACTTTTTCATGATTTTCTTTTAAAAGCAGCTCTCGTTCTTCCTCTGTCTTTTTCGTTTTCGGAATCTTCCACTTTCTCGCATTTCGTATGATGCATTCTGCCCGCTCACGGATCACGTGTTCGTCCAGTCTGCCCTGTTTCCACTGCTCCACCATATAAGCAGTGCTTTTTCCATCCGTTCCCGGCATTTCAAGATCCAGTCCTGCCTCTGCCGATTTCACCCGATCGTCCAGTCCGAACCAGTCCGTCATGACCAGTCCGTCAAATCCCCATTCTTTTCGAAGAATATCGAACAGCCAGCGGTTTTCTGCACAGTATGTTCCATTGATCTTCGAAAGGCTCGTCATGACCGCTGCCGGTTTTCCCTCACGGATTGCAATTTCAAATGCTTTTAAATACAGATCCCGCAGGACATCTTCCTCACAGATTACATTCAGATATTCCCGTTCGGTCTCCTGATTATTTGCAGCAAAGTGCTTGATACATGCGCCGACCTGCTGTGACTGCACGCCGCGGATATAGGCACCTCCCAGTCTTCCTGCAAGAAGCGGATCCTCGGAAAGATATTCCACATTTCTTCCGCAGAGGGGATTCCGTTCCAAATTAACCGCCGGTCCCAGCACCAGATCCACTCCGTACGCAGCCGCCTCTGATCCAATGATTGTTCCTACCTGCTCTGCTACATCCGGGTTCCAGGATGCCGCTACTGCTACTCCCGCCGGCAGACAGGTCGCCGGTTCACTTCGATTAATGCCAAGAGAATCCTTATCCTTTTTCTGATAGCGAAGCCCCATCGGTCCATCGCTCATTTCCAGGGATGGAATATCGTATTCCGGCAGTGCTTTTGTATTCATAAACTGATCGCCGCAGAGAAGCGAAATCAGTTTTTCTGTTTCCATCTCTTTTATTTTCATTTGCTTTCCCCCAATTTTTTCTCAGCCTTTTACAGCTCCAATAGAAATTCCTTTTACAAAATATTTCTGTACGAATGGGAATACGATCAGAATCGGAAGCAGTCCGACGATGGCGATTGCCATACGCACGGTCTCCTGCGGGATTCCCCCTCCTACGCTGGCCAGGTTGATATTACTGTTCGCATTTTTGGAAAGAAATTCGATGTTTTTAATCATATTATTCAAAAGCTGCTGAATGCTGAATTTGTTAGTATCTGTAATATAGTATAATCCATTCGTCCAGTCATTCCAATAACCAAGTCCGGCAAATAATCCGACCGTTGCAATGATCGGTTTACACATAGGAAGAACTACTTTGCGGAATACCTGAAACTCTGTTGCACCATCAATTTTGGCAGCCTCACTTAATGCCGCCGGTACATTTGACTGAATATACGTTCTTGTCAGAATCACATTAAAAGCACTCATCAGCAGACCCGGTATAATTAATGCCGGAATCGTATTTTTCATGTGCAGGTAGCGGGTATACATAATATAGGTCGGTACCAGTCCACCATTAAACAGCATCGTGAAAAACAGATAAAATGCAAGAAATGTTTTTCCAGGAAATTTCTCATGTGCCAGTACATACGCATACAAAAGTGTCATCATCACGCCAATCGTTGTTCCAATCGCGGTTACCAGAATGGTGATTCCATATGCATGGAAAACCTGTGCCCTCTCGTTCCAAATGTACCTGTATGCTTCCAGACTCAGTTCTTTTGGGAAGAAAGAATATCCATGCAGCACAATCTCATTGTTGCTTGTAAACGATGCAACCACCAGAAGCACCAGCGGAATCACCATAATCAGTGAAATCAATGCCAGAACTACCGTGATCATTCTCTGATAACGCCGTTCCTGTTTTCCTACCATAATTTTGTCCTCTTTTCTGTCAGAACAGTGCATTCTCACTGCTGTAACGTTTTGTAAGCCAGTTTGCAATCATGACAAGTGCAAATCCCATCAGCGACTGATATACACAGGCTGCCGATGACATACTGATGTCACCCAGCTCAATCAGTCCTCGATATACGTAAGTATCAATCGTGTTGGTTGCATTGATCAGCGCTCCCGAGTTCATTGGTACCTGATAAAACAGACCAAAATCAGAATAGAAAATTCTTCCGATGGACAGCAGTGTCATTGTGACTACTGTAGATTTCAGCAGCGGAAGGGTAATACATTTGATTTTATGCCATCTTGTTGCTCCGTCAATCTCAGCTGCCTCATACATTTCCTGGTCAATTCCAAGAATCGCTGCCAGATAAATAATGGATGAATATCCGGCTCCCTTCCAGCAGTTTACAAAAATCAGGATGAATGGCCAGTATTTTGACTCGGTGTAAAATGAGATATTTTCTTTTCCAAGAGAAGTCAGCAGTCCATTAACAAAGCCAGTACGTCCGCTTAAGAACGCATATACCAGATAGCTGACAATGATAATCGAAATCAAAGATGGAATCAGAACAGCAGACTGAAAAATTTTCACTTTTGTCTTGCTTCTTAATTCACTCAGTAAAATTGCAATCAGAATAGATACCGTCGTATTAACGACAATAAATGCAAAATTGTATAATAATGTGTTTCTTGTAATCAGTGCTGCATCCGGTGTTTTAAACAGATATTCAAAGTTGGAAAGCCCCGCCCAGTCACTGTGCAAAATTCCTTTTGCAAAATTCAAATGTTTAAAAGCAATGATGATACCGGTCATCGGCACATAGTTATTAATTAAAAGATATAAAAATCCCGGCGCTACCATTATATATAATGGAAATGCTCTTTTTATATTTTTCCATGTTTTCTTTTTTCCCATAGAAATCCCTCTTTTTCTGTCTCAAAAGCCAGGGCCGGCCGATTCTCATCGTCCGACCCTGTCTGCCTTGTTTATTTATTTGCAAGCCATTCGTCTACCTGTTTCTGCATATCTTCGATAATATTGTCGATACCTGCTGATTTCAGTTCTTCATTGAACTGCGGCAGTGTCGTACTTGGATCTGCATCGCCGTTTTCGATGATTGCTTTATATTTATCTGTTACGTTTGTAATTGCTGTAATTTCATTTTTTACATTTGTCGTGTCATAAATGAATCCATACAGCGGAGATTCCTGTGCAGTATCATTGTATTCCGTAAATTTCTCGTATACATTTTCCGGATCAGTTTCCCATGCATAGCCAACAGAACCATTACCACAGAGCCACAGCTCGTTGCCCCAGCCTACCGAATCAGAAGTTACTCCATCTGGATAAGATGCAATTCCATCCGATACAACATAATCTTTGCCTTCAATTCCATATCGGAACAGATTCTGGAAGTCGGAGTCTGAGTACAGCAGATTCAGGACTGCAAGAGCTTTTTTCGGGTTCTCGCACTGTGCCGGAATTGCCCACTGGCAGAAGTTAACAGAGGAGGTACTGATAGTGCTTCTTCCAATCGGAATCGAAACGATTTCTTTACCGGAGTTCATTGTTTCCTGTGTTGCAGTTCCCGGATGCTGGTTTCCATAATAGCTGAACGCTGTATTGGCACGGAACAGATCCTGACGGGTTGTTGTATTCGTTGTAGAATCTGGCATAAAATAGCCTTTCTGGTTCCAGTCATATGCTTTTTCAGCCATCTCTTTGTACTTTTCTGTGTCATACGTATTAATAACGGTGATTCCATCGGATGCATCATCATCGATATCAACGCCGACACCTGAAGTTACAACATCAAACTCTCCTTTTACATAGTTCAGGAAACATCCATTGTTCAGATCCGACGGAATCATCGGATAAAGTTCCGGATGTACTTCCTGGCATTTTTTCAGTACTTCCTCGATATCATCAAAGTTTTTGATATCTTCCGCTTTATATCCAAGCTCTTCCAGAATGTCTGCCCGGCACATAAATCCTGCCTGGGATGCAAGGTCACGATACGTCGGCAGTCCATACAGATTACCGTCGAAATAGCATGCTTCAATATAACGTTCCATTGCACTGTATGCATCCGGTGCATACGTCTCTATCAGATCATTGATTGGATAGAGCTGTCCTCTCTGTCCATCTTCACGAATATTGGACATCAGAAATACCATATCCAGTTTTTCACCGCTCGAAAGCATCAGGTTCGTCTGGTCGTTATAAGCACCCCATTCAATAATCTGAAGTTTTACTTTTGCATCTACCTTTTCTCCGATGATCTCATTCATTGCATCCTCTACGGCCTGCATATCTGCCGGTGATGCATTAGATCCTGGCCATACCATCAGAAGTTCTTCTGTTTTTCCATCCTTCAGATCGGATGTACTATCTCCTGCTTCACTTTGGTTCGATGCTGTTGTCTGCGCAGAATCTGCCTTTGTGCTGTCCGAACTCTTGCTGTCCCCACATCCTGCAAGAAGTGATGCGGTCATTGCCGCCATCAAAACTGCTGCTGCCATTTTCTTTCTCATTTGTGTTACCTCCCGTGTTTTTTGATGGTTTTATCTTACCGCACTTCCACTTCTCTCTCAATTTCAATCCCGACCCGTTTTATAACAAAAACGACTTATCCTTTTGCTTTTGCCGCACGATATTCCAATGGTGTACGTTCGGTCTGTTTTTTAAATATTTTAGAAAAATAGGCCGGCGAATCATAGCCTGTCCGAATACTGATTTCAGAAATCGACAGCGTCGTCTCCCGCAGCATTTTCTTTGCCATCAAAATTCGATAATGCTGTACATACTCCATCAGTGTATATCCTGTCTGTTTCTTAAACTCCCGGTTGATATGATCCTGGTTCAGATGCACCAATTCTTCAATCTTCTTTCGTGTAATCACTTCACTGTAATGGCTTTCCAGATACTTTTTAATCGTATTGACCGCATCTGCCATCTCCGGATCTGCTTCCGGTTTGTTTTTTGTTTTATACTCCTCCAGCTTTTCCACTGCTGAAGCAATTGTTTCTTCCAGTTCATCAAATGCAATCGGTTTCAGTAAATACCGGTAAACCCCAAGGGAAATTGCACTTCTCGCATAATTAAAATCCGGGTACCCAGTCAGAATAATATTGATAATTTCAGGATACATATCCTGAATCCATTGAATCAGACTCAGACCATTCTCTTTTGGCATTTCAATATCGCAGATCACAAGATCAATTTTGGAACTACTGATAATGTCCCGTGCAAGATCCGTATTGTAGGCCGTAAAAACCTTTTGAATTCCCTTCTTTTTCCAGTCAATTGCCTTCTCCATAATATGCAGCATGGCAATTTCATCATCTACCAGCAGCAGATTCATTTTTGCTCCCTTCTTTCTACTGTTTTTCTATTCTCGGCAGTAAAATGCGAATTTCACTATATCCCGGCTGACTTGTAATTTTTAATTCATACGCCTCCCCATAAAATTCACGGATACGTTCCTTCACATTCTGTATTCCGATATGTTCTCCTTCTTCTTCAATTGACTCATTCCGATTAATTTTATCAAGAATTTCTTTCTTAAATCCTAAACCATTATCTTCGATCAGAATCAGCAGATCATGCTCGCCTTCTCTTTTTACTGTCAGCTCGATTTCCAGATGCGGAACCAGCATAATATTATGTTTTACACTGTTTCCAACAAAAGTCTGAATCACCAGTGGAAGAATCATTTCATCCTCCATTTCCGGTTCTACGTTTACCTGAATTTCCAGCATATCTTTATAACGGCAGTGCTGAATTTCAACATAGCTTATCAGACATCGAAGTTCTTCTTTCAATGGTACAAAGGTTCCTTTCTGCCCCATCAGATAACGGAAATATGCAGCTGATACCCGGCAGAGTTTCTGAATTTCTTCAAAATCCTGAATCTGTGCCATTCCATGAATCAGATTTAAAATATTGGTATAAAAATGCGGCTGAATCTGCACCTGCAGGAAACGGCTTCGCGCCCTCTGCCGCTCCAGCTCTTTTTCATAAACATCAATTCTTAAAATCTGAATCTGATCTGCCATATGATTAAAGGTCTGATAGAGCTGTCCGATCTGAGATACATTTTCCCGCTCCGGCAGACGTACGTCCAAATCCCCGGTACTGTACTGCTCCATGGCTCTTCGAAGCTGTTCTAATGGCGCAAAGACTGTTTTTCCCTGCAGACCAATTGCCATCAGAATGCTGGCAATTGCAAGCATCATGACTCCCATTAGCAGAAGCGTTCCGAACGTTCCTCCCGGGTCCAGCATTCCTTCATCCATACTGACATAAATCTGTGCATTTGTATATTTCAGTGGATAAACACAAGTTGTACTAATTCCGCTTTTTCTTGTCCCCTGGTGTATTTTTACTTCTCCTGTCTCATTATCCCGCACTTCTACGCAAAGATCTTTTCGTTCTCCGACAAAACCAGATACAATTCTTTCCAAAGAAAATGCAGCTCCAATGTATCCATTTTCAGCCGAATAAATACGCGCCAGGTACTGATGTCCATCAAATTCCATAAAAATCCAGTTTTTCTCTGGTTCCTGATATTGGTTCGCGATATAAGAAATGATTTTCTCTTTAAACGCTCTCTGATAGGCATAAGTTGTCCCTTCCTCTGTGCTTACAAAATAAATATTTCGTTCCGGCACATAGACAAACAGCATCATTTCCCTTCCATACCGTTCTCCCATTTCGATCATGATTTTCTGCTGCTGTACTTTAGCAGTTTCCACCGTTAGCGGATCTTTCGAAATACACAGCTGCTGATAATATGGTGTTGAATCCGTTCCGCTCATCAGCAGAAGCGCTTTTGAAGTTGATGCAAATTTATCCTCCCAGAACTGGCCGTAGCTCTCTATCGTATTAGAAAATAGCCTCTCCGTCTTTCTTCTGTCTCTCTGAATCAGAAAAATACTTACAAGCTCAATAATGAGGACAGCTAAAATCATAACTGTCCCCATGATCCAGAGTGACTTGTAAATAACTGACTTGTCCTCTGTTTTTTTCATTTTCTTTTCCTCATGCAATCTTCTTTAACAAATCACCAGTTCACCATCAAACGCCTGCAGCGTGCAGGTATCTTCCATCTTTTTCTCCTGCAGCACCCCATATCCATTCTCTGGAAGCTCTATTTTCTGCTCCTTTCCCGTCAGATTCACATAAAAATACTGGTTTTCCGCTATTTTTCTTCCAATTACTCCCTGCGGTGTAACCACGGACTGCATACTTTTTTCCCTGCAGCATTCATCAAGAACCTCGCCTAAAAGTTCCGGCTCTGTTTCACAAAACAAATAATACGCCGCTCCTTTTCCATACCGATTTCTGGTTATAGCTGGAATCTGATGTGTCTCCTCACGCTGCAGGACTTCTGCATCTGTTGCTTCGATCTGCTCATAATAATCCACATCAATCCATTTTTCTCTCACTTTCAGAAGTTCTCTTCCGTTTGCCGGATTTCTGCGAAGCTTCTGCTCTTCTTTTTCAGAAACTTCCATACCTGCGGTTCTCTGATATCCAACAATTTCTATTCCAAATACATCAGTCAGGTTTCCTGGTCTCGACGTGTCAAATACCTGACCGGTTTCTTTTACCCATGCAGAATACCCTGTCATAATTGCCGTACCGCCATTTTTTACAAATTCCCGCACCGTGTTTTCCTGCTCGTGATCCATTACAATTTCACCCGGAATAATCAGAATCTGATATTGTTCTGTCATTTGATGCAAATCTACAACATTATAATCCAGGTTTCTCTCTTCCAGAATCCGATGCGCGATGGCAAGGTTGTTGCTGTATGGCATTCGATACTGCATTTTTGCATACGCAGCCATAAGCTCACTGTCATAACTGTAAGAAACAGCAATCTCTGGCTGCGGCAGATATGGAAATCCGTATTTTTCCAGCTTCCGAAAATCCGATGCAATCCACTGGTATTCCCGATAATTTTCATTCGGTCTTCCATCATGATTCAGCATACCGGTCAGATATTGTTCTTCGCCATTCAGCATGCTTCGCCAGGTCCATCCCAGCATCATCTGCATCCGATGCAGCAGACACCAGAACGCATACATTCTGTTCATCCCCATTGCCGCATGATGAATCCCGAAACCACCTGTCACAAATTCAATGCACCACATTGGTTTTCCAGTTTCAGCAATCCGTTTCATGTACCAGGAACCCGTTTTCCAGAATTCCATACTCTCCCTGTTTCCATAGCCAGGATAAAAACCGATGCCAGGATAGTCAACAAATCCAGATGCTGCCTTCAAATAATCAAATCCAAGCGTCTCATATTCTGCAAAATGGTTCGATGTATGAGCCTTTCCCGGCGCATTTTGTTCTACCGTTTCTGCCAGTTCTGTAATAAAATCTGCGATACCATCGGAAAAGAAGCGCCGCATATCCAGCCATGCCTCCGGTGCCCCGATTTCGTATTCATTTACCTGCATTGCAACGTCTTCGAAAGATGAAAGCTTTCGGCTCCAGCGCTGGGTTGCCCAGGCATGATTTAGTGCTTTTATTGTTTTATATTTCTTTTCCAGCCATTTCTGAAATCTCTTCTTCGACGCTTCAGAATAGGATGGATAGCCTGCTCCCAGCTCATTGCACAGTCCAAACGCAAACAGCGCCGGATGATTTTTATAACGGGAAACGATTTTTTCAGCAAACCGCAGTGCATACTTCTGATACTCTGGATCAGAAACATCGTCCATATATCGGCGCAGCGGTGCCTGTGGAGCTCCATTTTTTCCTCCTACATTGCATCCCGGGCAAAGTTTATGAACCCAGATCGGTGCCGGATGCATCGACACATCCAGTATTACATTCAATTTGTATTTTACGCATAACTCCATAACCTGATCAAACCATTCGAAGGTATAAACGCCATCCTCCGGCTCATAGCTGTCCCAGCACAGATGTCCCAGCCGTACTGTATCAAATCCAGCCTCTTTCATCAATTGAAAATCCTTTTCCCACCGCTCTTTCGGCCAATCATGCGGATGATAATTTGTCCCGATATATAAACTCATTTTATTCACTCCGTTTCTGTTTTTTCTTACCTCCATTTTGCAGCAAAATCATTAAAATTCCTATGACAATTACGACGTAAAATATAATTTTATCGAGTTTTTCCTGTTTTTCCATTTTTTCTTAGTCAATTATATTCTAAAGTTGTCTATTTTTCCACTCTTTCTCTGCTTTTTCTTTTTCGAATGCCCAACATCTTACTATGCTGGACAAATCTATTATAAAAGCAGAATTATCTTTATGAGGATTTGTTTCCCGCTAAAATAGGATAACAGCAAAAAAATCCACAGAGCCCTTATCCCCCTGTGGATTTTTCTATTTCTATTCTATTTTCTTCTCCACCCGGTACTTCTTCGGCGATATTCCATAGCGCTCTTTAAAAATCCGATGAAAATAACTCATGTTCTCATACCCGACCCGCTCGCCGATGTCTGCCACGGAAAGTCCTGTCGTTTCCAGCAGATACGCGGCCTGGGTGAGGCGTTTGTTCTGGACAAGTTCAGTGTAGTTTTTCCCGGTCAGGCGGCGGATCATGCGGCTTAAGGTGTAAAAATCGTAGTGCAGTTCTTCCGCCAGTTCCGAAAGACTGCCCTCCCGGTAATGTTCCTCGATATAGCGGTATACGCCGAGCAGCATCTCCTGTTCAAAATACTGCTCTCCCACCTGCACGCGTTCGGTGTAGTTCATGAGTTGCAGGAATAAAAGGCCCATCGTAATCTGATTGATGCTCCGCTTATTGCTCTGGTGATGTAAGAGCGTCCAGACGAGATTTTCGATCAGATTCTGCACCGGAAGGACATCCGCGATTCTGTAATGCAGATAACAGAGCGGTACCTCCCCGCTTTTCAGACAGCCGACGATAAAATCCTTTAACTGATTCTCCTCTGCCCCGATCATTCGCAGCGTCTGGTCAAAAAACTCCGGCAGAATCAGAAAGTTGACCGCGATATCGTCACGCCCTGCCGGTTCAATTTCCTGCACTGCATTCTGATTCAGAATCAGCAGCTCACCCGTTTTCAGCTCGATCCGGTCCCCGTTGATGGTGTGCACGGTGCTTCCCTGGCACATGTAGATCATCTCGACATAATTGTGGCTGTGCGCCGGAAAACGAATAAACCGCGTGTGCGGCCGAATATCAATCAATTTTCCCCGCTCCAGCAGCTTTCCCGCATCCATCACAAACTTCTGCCCGCTCGAATACCGCTCCTTTTCCACTTCCGTCTTGCCGTCCAGAATCGCCTGTTCCTCCTCCGTAATCCGGGACAGGTCTGCTATAATTTCCTGTTTCACGATTATTCCTCACATTTTTCACGTTTTTTCTGCTTTCTATTATATTCCATTCTTGTGCAAATAAGCAATGTACTTTTTCTTCTCACTTTCTGATAAATATTCCTTTCCTACGCATCAAAACAGCAAGTGCTGCACTGCCAAGTGAAACGTAACGAAGATTCTCTCTTTACAATTTCACTTTCTTAAAGTATACTTTAAGAAGTTATTCTACTATTCAAACTCTATCGTTCAAGGAGGTTTTTTCATGGAACAGCAGACCTACACCATTCGTGAAATGTCCGAGCGTTTTGGACTTCCGGCCTCTACGCTTCGTTATTATGAGGAGATCGGACTTTTGACGGATGTTATTCATACCGAAAGTAAGAAACGAATTTACACCCAGCAGCACATTGACTGCATGACCGCAATTCTCTGCTTCAAACGCACCGGGCTTCCGATTGCGGGGATTCAGGAGTTTTTCCGGCTTGAGAACGATATCCCGGGAAATATTGACCAGATGGTTGCCATTCTCAAGGAACATGAGCAGAATACACGCGAGAAAATCGAGCGCATGGAATCTGATCTCGAGCATATTCAGCAGAAAGTGCGGTATTACAGCGCGGTTCGCGATGCGATTAAAAATGGGGATGAAATGCCGTCGTGGGATTCCTGCGGCTGTGAGGAGAAGGCGCAGTAGATATCTCTCCAGGCTTTTCCGCCGCAGACACACACAAGTTTCAAAAGAGCAGGTAAGAAAAGGGACCAACATCCACTTTTCTTACCTGCTCTTCTTATTTTTTCTATCACCTTTTCCCTTCATACCCGGAATTTTTTCTGCATTTCCCGCATAAAATCTTTTCCGCGGAAAAAAAACAGCCCGATCAGATACAGCACACTAAGGCCCACGCAGATCACGGACGGCCAGGTAATGCGGACAGTTCCCGTCAGCCACAAAATCGCCGGAACGATTCCTGCTGCTCCGGACTGCATCAGATAAAAAAGATATTCACTGACCTCCATTTTGTACGCTCTTGCCAGAATCTGCATCGTCGCGCCATTCATAAGAACGGCGAGCGGAATTGCGAAATCGACAGACCAGCCGATCCAGCCCGTCGCATAATCCCACAGAATCGCACCGATCATAATAAAGATCAATTGCCACATACTGTTTTTGAGTGGATTTTTCCGTTTCTGATATCCCACCCGGATCAGAAGCCAGGCGCAGAACACACCCGCTGTCGCATAACCTGCCCACCACATCTGCGGCGTTGCAAGGAAATTCATCATCCAGCAGAGTACGACAGCCGCGATGCAGGTGAAAGAAAAAATTTTCAATCCCAGTTTGGCCGTCCCGTGCGGCTGTTCTTTCTGTCCCGGAAAATCATTTTCCTCCTGTTCACAGGCGATGCCCTCTTTCTGCAGCAGATGCATCAGGTTCCGTTCAATATTGGAATCAGCGATTTTAGATGTGATTCCAAGCACCATGCTGTCACCGTAGGAACAGGAACACATCTGTACTTTGTCGGTGCTGGTGAAAAATCCGAACCGCTCAATATATGTTTCATACTCCGGCGGCATCTGAATCCGGCCGATATTGGAATAGACGGTCGTAATGCTTCGTCCGCCGAGCGTCGTGCCCGCCATCAGCGCCAGATTTTTGATTTCCAGCGGCACGGCGCGCAGCACCGGATTCCGCTCAATCCGCACCAGATCGTTCATACGTGTGGAAATCTCCTGCTTCAGCGCCTCTTTCTGCATCGCGGCTCCCGTGATCTGCAGGGCATCCTCAAACGATGCCTCCGGCCCAAGATCACAGGCAATCTCGATCCAGCTCCAGAAATTCGTCATCGATGCGGATGGGAAAAAGTTGCGGAGATTGGCTGGAACCATCAGAGAAACCGGCTTTTTCAGCCTGCTTTTCGGGATTTCTTCATATACCGCATATACCAGCGCCGCCGCAAGGTACGCCGTCACCGACACGCCATGTGCTTTTGCGCACTTATGAACTGCTTCCGCGGAAAGCAGAATCTCAGTAATTTCCATCTCCTCCTGCTCCAGATACTCGCCTTTGATCTGGTATGCCGGGCGGCTTTTTTCTTTTTCATTTTTCTTTCCGGTGTAATACTGGGAAAAGCTGTCCTCCTCGAAATCCGTTTCCGTCAGCATATCTTCTCTGACCTTGGAAAATGTTTCCTCTGGATGGCGCAGGATCAGATAATTGCTCACCAGTTCTTTCAGAAACAGCATCGCACCGGTGCCGTCTGTCAGGGCATGGAATACTTCGAAATTGATTCGGGTTTTATAGTAAGAAACCTGGAAAAGAAGCGTTTTGTGGTCGGGTACGTAAATCTCACTGCACGGCGGACGCTTTTCCTCTTCTACTTTTGCTGGCAGATCGCGCTGCTCCAGATAAAACCAGAAAAGACCTTTCCGCAGTACCATGGAAAACACCGGGTAATGCTCCATTGTCTGCTCCAGCGCTTTCTGCAGCAGATCCGCCTGGATGTCCTCTTTCAGCTGGCAGTAAAACCGGAAGACTCTCGTATCCTTTTTTCCGGTGGCCGCCGGAAATGCCTGTGCCGCGTTGTCCAGCTTTCTCCAGCGCGAAGAATGTTCTTTCTTCATTTTCTATGCCTCCTTACGCCTTCCCGTGTGTCAATTGTTTCTTCACTGCTGCTATGTTTTCCAGTTCTTCGTCTGCATTTTTCTGCTGTTTTTCTTTCCTTAAAAATGCATTCATATACTGAAAACTTTCCTGCACATATAGGTGTTCAATGCCAAGCGCAAAATAGCCGTGCAATGCGCCCTTGATCCGATGATGTTCAACCAGATTGCCAGCCTTTTTCAGCTTTTTCGCATAATCCTCGCCCTCATCACGCAGCGGATCGTACTGCGCCGTCAGTACCAGCGTATCCGGCAGTCCCTGCAGATTTTCTGCCAGTACCGGTGCAAAGTACGGATTTTTGCGGTCTTCTTCGGTCCGCTGATACAGAATTACATAATCTTCCATTTTGACACTGGTCAGAAGGTATCCGGTTCCATTGGTTTTCACGGATTTGTACGGTGATTTCTCTGTGTAACAGGAATTCACCGCCGGATAAATCAAAATCTGTTTCCCCGGCAGCAGTTCTTTTTTGTCCCTCGCCATCAGGCAGACCGCAGCCGCAAGATTTCCTCCTGCGCTGTCGCCCATGATCGTGACATTTTCCGGCGTTACCTCCGGCAGAATCTCCCCGCGCAGCATTGCCTGGGCGGCGGCGTAGCAGTCTTCTAAGCCTGTCGGGAAACGATGCTCCGGTGCAAGACGGTATTCTACCGATACAACAATCTGCCCCGTCGACTGCGCCATGCGCGCGCAGACACGGTCGTATGTCTCCACACTCTCGGTTGTCCAGCCGCCGCCATGGAAGAACAGAATCGCTTCTTTTGCACCATGCTCCTCCATTTTTTCATCCGGGAAGAACAGCCGAATCGGAACCTTGTAGTCCCCATTATATATTTCCATATCCAATTTTCGCAGAAAAATACGGATCGGATCCAGCTTCTTGATATCGGCAAGCCGACGGGCGGATTCTACTTCAATTCCGCCGTAGGACAATACATTTAAAATGGCTTTGACTGCTTTTTTCATTCGCTCTCTCCTCTGTTGCTATTTTTCTGCTTCTGTTTTTCGTCTAGCTGCAATGTACTGCTTCAAAAATTCATACATCTGCTCATCGGTCGGTGGGCAGCCTTTCAGATTGTATTTAAACCCTGAAGTACAACTTCCCACACCAAGCGCCCCGCTCTTTCCCCGGTATCCCTGCCCGATGCAGATTTTTTCGTGGAGTTCCTGCAGCAGTCCTTCCTCCTTCAGCCGGTCGAGCGCCGGGATCAGATAGCCGTAGCAGGCACTGCAGGACTCAACTTCCTCTACGGCATCCTGCAGTTCCACGATCTTCCGTTTTTCCGGAATCACTCTTTTTTCACCAATTTCGCCAATTTGGCGGATTGAAAGCCGTGTGAGATCAGCGCTGCCCACGCCCAACTCTTCTGCCATTTTGACATACGGGACATCTTCTGGCTTATAATGCAGTTCCGCGCAGACATATGCATCGATCAACACCGGATCTAACCCAGCGAAAAGGCGATTCATAATAAACGGATTACCGCCATCCTCAAAGTCAAGGTCTCCGCAGATATTATCCACCAAAATAAAATCCTGATGAATCCCAAGCCCCAGATGCGCAATTGGCCGATGAAGTCCCATGGCATGAAAATGACGTTTTTCTTTATTCGGCAAGAGACCTTTCATGTTTTTCAGTGCGCAGGTAATTTTAGTCTGGCAATGGCCTTTCATGACCGGGACATTGATCATAAAATCCACCTTTTTCGCACATTCGCAAATTTGAAGTTCCATATCACCACACTGCACCGGCATGCTTTTTTCCTTCTGCGCATCGATAAGCGGAACGCCGTACTGTTCCGAAAGCATACGGTATCCACAGACCTCAAACGATTCCTCTGTCTTATCCCCGACCCAGGAACCTTCCATGATTTGAAGGTTGGTAAATCCGTTTTCCTGAAGATATTCGATGATCCCCGCAACCACCTCCGGATGTGTCGTCCCTCCAAACTCCGCTGGGACAGGTGCTACCAGATTTGGCTTAATACCGATGAGACTGACCCTCGAAGGAATGAGCGTAGCTAAGGCACATTCGTTCAAAAGCTGTTTTGTCATTTCTTTATATTCCATTCCCTGTATCTGGATAATTTCGTTTTTATTCATTTAGTATTGCGGCCCCTTTATTCTGATTTGATTTTTTCTGACATTCGATATTCTTTAGTATATAATAGTTACTGCTTTCTTTCAACTCATCCAAAAACAAAATCATTTCCTGTGAACTGTAACCATTCCCGTCAGCTCCAGCTTCATAGAAAATTAAGCACTGTATGCTTGTAAGATTTCCAATCGCATTGTATAATAAATGGAAAACGGTACACAGAAAAAGTACCTCATCAGAAAGGAACTGTCATGAGTTTTGAAGATGATTTAAAGGATGTCGGCGACAGTATTGGAAAGCTTGTGGATAACGCTGTAAATTCTCAGGATTTTCAGGAATTAAACCGGAAGATTTCAGACACCATCAACCAGTTTGTCTACCCAAACCGGAAGGGACCATTCCGTGCAAATGGCACACAGGAGCCGTCCCGCGGCTATTCCGCAGATACTTCCTACAGCAGCCAGCATTCTTCCCATAATAATACAGCGCAGCAGACCGGACCGCATCACTATTCCTACGGGCCGGGAGGCACGATGCCGGGTAAGAGCGCGAACCCGGTTCCCAAACCTTCCCATACCTGGCAGACCTCCCAGAATACGGAATGGAACAGCCGCATACAAGAACGCCGTGTACTGCGCGAGCGCTTTATGCCATCCACCGATCTTGCACTTGTCGGCGGATTTCAGACGGCCGCCGGCTGGGGTGTCACCGGACTGTTCGGCTGCTGCACAGCGCTTAGTCTCTATTCCTTATTTGCAGGTCCAGACAACAGCGCGCTGATTCCTTCTCTTATTTTTGCCGCATTTACCATCGGCGGCGGCATTCTTCTGAAAAAGGGAAGTAAAAACCGGCGTCTGGTCCGCCATTTCCGCCAGATCTGTACGCTGATCGGCACAAAGGAATATATTTCCACGAAAGAACTCTGCGACAGTATGCACTGTGAGAAAGGTGAGCTTCTGACCGATATTACGACCATGATTGATAAATCCATGCTGCGCCAGGGCCACCTCGACGAGAATGGTACCTGTCTGATGGTAACAAATGACTGCTACGACCAGTACCGCGCAATGCTCGCCAGCCAGAAGGAACAGCAGATTGCTGAGCAGAAAGCACGTGAACAGCTGGAGGCCTCCGGTGTAACGCCGGAATACCAGCAGATGCTGGAAGAATGTGAATCGTATATTCAGAAGATCCATCAGTGCAACCTGGATCTGCCGGGTGAAGTCATCACAGCCAAGCTGAGCCGTCTCGAAACGGTTGTTACCCGGATTCTCGAGGAGGCAAAAAAGCGCCCAAAAGAAGCCGCCGCCCTGCGGAAATTTATGGATTACTATATGCCGACAACCTGGAAGCTGCTCGACGCTTACCGTTCCTTTGAGAACGAACCAATTCAAAGCGACAATATCCTCCGAACCAAGAAGGAAATCGAGGACACACTGGATACCATCAATGCCGCATTCGAAAAGCTGCTTGATGATCTGTTCCAGACAACGGCATGGGATATTTCTTCTGATATCTCTGTTCTGCAGACGATGCTGGCGCAGGAGGGACTGACAAATCAGGCAGGTCCGTCAACGCAGGATATTGAGCCGCTTCACATGTAACTATTCAAAGCTATACAATTGAAATCAAATCACCGGTTACGTTTCCGTACCGAAGAAAAGGAGAATAGAAAACATGAATGATTTTGTAAAGGACACCACTGAAATTCCAAGCTTAAGTTTCGGCACTCCGGAGCCGGAACCGGAACTTCCGGTACAGCAGCCGGAAGAAAAGAAAGAGGTCATGGATGATTCTGTTCTGTCCGACGAACAGAAAGCCATGGTGGATGCCTTTGTTTCCCAGATTGATCTTGCCAATACAAACGGCATTCTGCAGTACGGTGCCGGTGCACAGAAGAAAATGGCAGACTTCTCCGAGAAAACGCTGGAGAACGTCAGAAGCAAAGATCTCGGGGAAATCGGCGATCTGCTCACCTCTGTTGTGACAGAGCTGAAAACGTTTGACGCAGAAGAAGAAAAGGGACCATTCTCTTTCTTTAAGAAAAGCACGAACAAAATCAATGCAATGAAAGCGAAGTATGACAAGGCAGAGGTGAATGTCAATAAAATCTGTGACGTGCTCGACGGCCACCAGCGGCAGCTTCTGAAAGACATTGCCATTCTGGATCAGATGTATGCACAGAACCTGAATTATTTTAAAGAGCTGACCATGTACATTCTCGCTGGAAAGAAAAAGCTGGAGCTGGTACGTTCCACAGAACTCCGTGATCTGCAGAATAAAGCGCAGATGACCGGAAAGGCCGAAGATGCACAGGCTGCCAAGGATCTCGAAGATCTCTGCAACCGATTTGAGAAGAAACTGTATGATCTGGAACTGACCCGTATGGTTTCGATCCAGACAGCGCCGCAGATCCGCATGCTTCAGAACAGCGATTCTGTAATGGCCGAAAAGATCCAATCCACACTCGTCAACACCATTCCGCTCTGGAAAAACCAGATGATCATTGCACTCGGCGTTCATCACTCGACTGAGGCTGCCAAAGCACAGCGCCAGGTTTCGGATATGACAAATGAGCTTCTGAAAAAGAATGCGGAGAATCTGAAGATGGCAACGATCGAGACTGCAAAAGAATCTGAGCGCGGTATCGTCGATATGGAAACCTTAAAACAGACGAACCAGAGCCTGATCTCTACCCTCGATGAAGTGATGAAGATTCAGGAGGACGGCCGCCAGAAACGTGCCGCCGCTGAAGTTGAGCTGGTACAGCTCGAAAATGATATTAAGAAAAAAATGCTGGAGCTTTCTGCAGGCGGACAGCACTGATACTTTTTGTATCCTATATGAAAAAAAACGGAGAAACCGCTTTTTCTGTGGTTTCTCCGTTTTTTACGTCCTGTCTTACCCTTATCTCGGGCGTTCTGCCTTTTCATTCTTTCTTCGGTATTCCGTGAAATAAAATTCAATATCAAAGCAGGTCTGCTCATCGCCCTCTTCTACCATCTCCCAATCCGGTGATTCGTCAAGATCCTCAAAGAAGGTATCCGCCTGATACGTCATGTCAATTCGTGTGACGTATGCCGTATCACAGTATGGGAGAAGCTGACGGTAAATTTCTCCGCCGCCCGCAACATAAATATCGTCGTCCTCATACGGCTTTAATACTTCCATCAGCTCTTTGATACTGTGGACAACGGTTGCGCCGCGGACAGTCCATTCCGGATCACGGCTTAAAATAATATTCGTTCTGCCTTTTAAGGGCTGCCCTGCCGGTAGTGTAGCAAGTGTCTTTCTTCCCATCACGACAACGTGTCCCATCGTAGTTTCACGGAAGAACCGCAGATCAGACGGAATACTTACCAGCAGCCGTCCCTGATATCCCAGACCCCATTTGCGGTCCGCACTTAAAATTGCTTTCATTTTGTTTCCTCTTTCTGTGTTATTTTCTCATCCATACTGCCGGAACGGAACCCTTCCAGATCCATCGTCAGGTAAGAAAAGCCGAGCTTTTTCAGATATGCAATCATTTCTTCTCTCTTCTCAAGCACTTCCCCCATACGCTCCGGTGAGATTTCAAGACGCACCACATCGCCATGTACACGCAGACGGAGATTCTCTTCCGCACCGAACAGCGTATGAAGCCATGCTTCGCCGTCCGCAATCCGATCCAGAACGTCATAGTTAATTTCTGCCCCGTAGGGAAGGCGTGTCGCCATACATGGAGTGGATGGACGGTGTGCTACGGAAACGCCGTACTTTGCAGCAAGTGCTTTTACCTCTGTTTTTGTCACATGACACGCTGCAAGCGGGCTGATGACACCATATTCTCTCAGCGCTTTTCGCCCCGGCCGGTAGACATGAAGGTCATCCTCATTTGTTCCGTCGAGTACCTGGGTGACACCGTGATCGCGGGCAAATTCCAGAAGTTTCCCAAATAGATAGTGCTTACAGAGATAGCAGCGGTTTTCCGGATTGTAACGGATTGCCTCCTGCTCCAGCTCATCAACAAAAAGGACCTCATGAACAGCGCCAACCTCCTTTGCTACTCTTGTCGCTGTCTCCAGGTCGCAGGGCGGATGCAGCCGTGTCTGAAAGGTTACTGCATAAACCTTTGTTCCATATTTTGCAGATGCATCCATGACAAGCTTCAGCAGCAGACTGCTGTCCACACCGCCGGAGAATGCCAGACAGAGATCCTGTTTTGCAATCTCGTCAAGTTGGGTAAGCAATGCCTTTTCCTTATTCTGCATATCTGTTTTCTGTTCTGTCCGGTTCTTTTTCTTTTCCTGTAATTCCATCGTATCTGTCTTCCTTTCCTGTAAAATGGCCGATGTCTTCTTATCAGAAAATCCATCGGCGGCACTGCTGCCCCGATGGATTTTCTCATACAGGTATTCCTGTTCTATTTTTTATCGATATGTCGGATCGCTTCCGAAAGCACCGCCTGTCCAGGTATAACGGGTCGGGTTTGTCAGCGGATAATCCAGATTGTCGCCAATGCGGACCGTTGTTCCGCTGCTGACGTTATCATAAATCCATTTTGCATCGATTGCAGTCAGTCTGACACAACCATGTGACATCGGTGATCCCAGGGAATTGAAGTCTACGGCAGAGATCATATTCAGATCCGGTGTGCTGCTTGCTACGCCATGGAAGTAAACAGCGTCATAAATCTGTGATACATATGGTGCCCAGCACACATAATCTTCACCTCTCATTTGCTTCTTTTTCAACTGCCAGCCGATTTTATATGTTCCTGCTGCAGTGTAACTGATTGGATTTCCTACGGAGCAGATCATTGATTTGATCGGGGTATCGTAAGAACCGGTTGCACTGTTATAGCCGTAAATGGTGACACGTCCGCGGGTTCTGTCTACTGTGATGTATTTGGATGACGGATTGAAGATGCTTGTCACATCCTCCATCAGAGAACCGTCTGCTTTGCGGTAACGGCGGTATTTTCCGATGTACTCCCATCCTTCCGTGATTCTGCGTCCGGAAGCATCGAATTTGTACTGTTTTCCATTGATCGTAGCTGTGCAGTTCTGATATCTTCCGCCCCAGCTGCGGAAATAATACTGAGAACCGTTCAGTGTCAGCCACTGATCATGGTACATGCCGCCCCAGCTCTTGAAGTAGTACCAGTTCTTATCATGAAGAATCCACTCGTCATGTGCCATGCCGCCCCAGCTCTTCATGTAATAATAGTTACCGTCATGGTAAACCCAGCCGGTCAGCATTTTTCCATCTTTATCCAGATAATAATAATTTTTATCATAGAGGAACCAGCCTTTTTGCGTCCGTTTGGTTCCATCTGCATTAAACCAGTACCAGGTATCGCCGGACTTGCCCCATTCGTTTTTATACATACCACCCCAGCTCTTGAAGTAGTATTTTCCATCGAGCCATTCATTGGCAAGCATGGTTCCATCGGATTTCAGATAATACTTATTTCCTTTGTAGGTCAGCCAGCCGCTGGTATATTTCTTTCCGTTTCCGTCAAAATAATACCATACATTGTTGACTTTTGCCCATGCGTTTTTGTAGGCCGCACCCCAGCTGCGGAAGTAATAGGTGTTATCCAGCCACTCATTAAAAGCCATTTTTCCATCGGCTTTCAGATAATAGCTGTTTCCATTGTAATCCAGCCAGGAATTCGTCAGCAGTTTTCCGCCGTCTGCCGTTGCCCAGTACCAGATTGTCTGCGTGCTGGTTTTAATTTTTTTCCATCCTGTTGTCGTCGAAACGGCTCCGTCAGCACCAACGTAATAATAATTTCCATTATAGCTTCCAACATCGTTGACACACATGCCGCCCCAGCTCTTGAAGAGATACATGGTTCCGTTCACATTCAGCGCGTTGTCTTCCATATGACCGTCTTCATGGAGATAATATTTATTTCCATCGTAATTGAACCAGCCTGTCCGTACGCCGCCCCAGCTGCAGAAGCTGTACCATTTTCCATCAATCTGTGCCCAGCCGGATTTATTTTTCTGATTACCGGTTTCCATCTCGAAACTTCCATCTTTCAAATTTCCGTTTGCATCAAAGGAAGCTGGTTTCATATAGTAGATTGCTGTATCTACCTTTTGCCATCCTGAAAGAAGTTCCCCTGTTTCCGCATCCACTAAGTACCAGTTAGAGCCAACCGTCAACCAGCTTACCGTACGATCTCCCTGCTGATACGCATTGTGATTTCCAAGAGATACAGTGCTGTCTTCTGCATTCAGATAATAGGTATGCGTTACATTGTTTTCATCAACAACAGTCTGGAAACCTGCCTCTTTTACGCGGGTTCCATCATTGCCAAACAGATATGTTACATCTCCTACTTTCTGAGTTGTGCTCCAGACTGCATAGCCTTCTTCATCGGCATAGTAATCATCCACACTGCCATCCTCAAATTTGATGGTAACAAGTTCATTTTTTTTCAGTTCCGGTGCAAATACTTTTCCTTCACAAATACCCTGCTGTCTCGAACCAAGTTCATCTTTTGCAGGATCTTCCCCTTCTGTCTCAAAGTAGTAGATTCCGGTTTTTCCATCTTCATCCGTCAGCTCTACTTCACCGGTCAGCATATAGCCATTTTCGTCAAACGCATAATCGACGCCGTCGATTTCTATTGGTCCGGTAGCAGCTACCACCTTATTATTCTCATCCAGAACTCCGTACTGAAACTGTTTCTTTCCATCTTTTTCAACGCTGTTCCAGCCTTCCTTCAGATTACTTACTTCCGGAGCCGGAGTTGCGCTCGGCGTCGGTGTCTCGGAAGGGGTCTCAGTTGGTGTTGCGGTCGGTGCTTCGGTTGGAGCCGGAGTCTCACTCGGTGTAACCTCTGGGGTCTCAGTTGGCGCCGGAGTCGGAGTCGTTTCTTCGTCTTCGGCCTGAGCTACAGTATCACTTTCCGAATTTACCGGTAATGGACTGGTTTCTGTAGAAGCTGCATATGCACCGGCTGGTGTAACACTTACCATGACGCCAAGTACGGCTGCGGCCAGAAACTTTCTTTTCATTCTTATTCATCCTCCCATTTTTTTACTCTTATACAATTTATAGCTTACTACATTTTTCCATCTATTTCAAGTTATCCGCCGGTAAAATACCTTACAAATTTCTTATGGTTTTTTCCGGTTTTTCGGGCAGAAAAAACCTCCCGGCTCCGGTTTTCTTGCCGGATACAGGAGGTTTTTCATTTGTTTCTTTTTTATTCGTTTACGGTAGTAGATCCGTAGATTTCTGTCTGAAGTCTGGAAATGGTTGCCGAGAAATCCGGAACAAGCATCTCACCCTTGCTGGAGTACAGATCATCGTATGGTACACGGCTCTGTACAATCTCATAGGAGAGGATCGTCGGCAGCTCGCCGATCAGCGTCATCAGTGTAGACTGGTCGATGTTATGGGTGACACTCGGAAGAATGGTATCTGCCAGCGCGCTCAGTTCTGTTACGCTGGAAGATTTCATCTCCTGCATCATTTTGCTTAATACCTCTCTCTGGCGCTCGGTTCTCTGATAATCCGAGTTTCCGACGTAACGAATTCGTGCATATGCAACCGCCTGATAACCGTCCACGTGCTGATCGCCGCTTGACGTATACTGATGTGCGGATGCATCTGCATTGCGAAGCTTGCACATTTCGTTGATATAGTTGTTTGCCACACGTACCTCATCATCACTCGGGGAAAGCTCGATTCCGCCGACGGCATCAATGATATCGATCATGGAATCAAAGTCAACGCTTGCGTAGTTATCAATCGGCAGCTTGTAGTTGTCTTCAATGGTACGGACAACCAGCGGGCCGCCGCCGTATGCGCAGGCTGCGTTCAGCTTCTTTACACCGACATCCGGAATATTTGCATACAGGTCACGCATAAAGGATGTCATGTGAATCTGCTTTGTATCTTTGTTGACGGATAACAGAATCATGGAATCTGAGTTTCCATACCACGTTTTGTCACGACGGTCAACACCGATCAGCAGAATGTTGTATACATTGCTGTTGTTTGGAAGTTCAATGTCCTGTGTCTCATTTAAAATCTCAGACTGCAGGGCATCCGTCTCCTCATCAGTCAACCCGGTACTTTCTGTCTCAACCTCTGTGGATTTATTGATCGTGATTTTATCGTCGCTTACGTAGTTACTCTTGCTGTAATAGTGATTGATTACAGCATAAGCACCGACGAGCACAACCAGTACAACTACGAGAAGGATGGTGAGCACATTAACCCAGCCGAATTTCTTCTTTTTCTTTCCTGAGGAATGGTGTCTTTCCGGGATTTCATCCTCGTCATCATATTCTTTTCTCATAACGACCTCTTTCATTTTCTTATTTTCCGGTATTTTCCAGCCGGATATCGTTTATAATATAGTCAAAAAACGGACTGCTGTCAAGTGTGCAGTCCGTTTTGATTGATTTCCGTTTGCAGTTTTTTTCCTACCGCTGCATTTTCTCCCACTGGTTCAGTGCAGCCTCAATGACTTTGTCCATATCGTAATACTTGTATTCTCCAAGTCTTCCGCCAAAGATAACCTTCTCTTCTTTTTCCGCAAGTGCGGCATATTTCTGATAAAGTTCCTGGTTTCTGGCATCATTCACCGGGTAGTACGGCTCCATCCCCTCTTTCCAGTCGGTGGAATACTCTCTGGAAATGACGGTCTTTTTCTGGGTTCCGAATTCGAAATGCTTGTGTTCGATCACACGCGTATACGGTGTCTCCCGATCGGTGTAGTTTACTACAGCTACGCCCTGATAATTGTCGGTATCCAGCACTTCTGTTTCAAAGCGCACCGTACGGTATTCCAGCTTGCCAAGTGCATAATCGTAAAACGCATCAATCGCTCCGGTGTAAATCACCGTCTCACCCATCGCCAGGTACTTTTCTTTATCTTCCAGAAAATCAACACCTGTCTGTACATCCGCTTTTTCAAAAAGCCGCTCTGTCAGAACGTTATAGCCTCCAATCGGAATTCCCTGATAAAGGTCATTGAAATAGTTGTTGTCATACGTAAAGCGCACCGGAAGCCGTTTGATGATAAAGCTCGGCAGCTCACTGCAGTCTCTTCCCCACTGCTTTTCTGTATAACCCTTAACCAGCTTTTTATAAATATCTTTTCCAACCAGTTTGATCGCCTGCTCTTCCAGATTTTTCGGCTCTCCCGGAACAGCTTTTCTCTGCTCTTCGATGATTGTTTTCGCCTCTTCCGGTGTGCGGATTCCCCACATTTTACTGAAGGTATTCATATTGAACGGCATATTATAAATTTCGCCTTTGTAGTTGGCAATCGGCGAGTTTGTATAACGGTTGAATTCTGCCAGCGAATTGACAAACTGCCACACCTCTTTATTCGAAGTATGGAAAATATGCGCTCCATACTTGTGTACATGAATTCCATCGATTTCTTCGCAGTAAATATTTCCGCCTGTATGATCTCTTCGTTCCAGTACAAGACAGCTTTTCCCTGTCTGACCGGCAAGATAAGCAATCACTCCGGAATACAGACCGGCGCCAACCAGAACATAATCATATTTCTTCATTGTTCTTTCTCCTTACAGTTCTTCCCCAAGTCCCGTCCGGATGGAATTGACAAGGAACTGCAGAGCTTCCTCCTCGTCCTCTCCCTCGCAGAACAGCTCGATTTCGTCTCCGCATTTGACGCATGCGCCAAGGACGCTTAAGACGCTCTTTGCATTTGCTGTATTTCCATCTCCGTAGTGGAATGTAATAGATGATTTAAACTGCATCGCCTGTTTGCACAGGGTTCCGGCCGGGCGAAGATGAAGGCCGGTTGGATTTTTCACGGTCACTTTTCCGCTTACCATTGGTTTCCCTCCTAATTTGTTCCTGTCGTTTTATTTGCTACTGCTTTTTCTTTGATATGAATCGTTGTCTTGACACTGTCTACGAGCTCATAGCCATCCGGCAGTGTGATTTTTACCGGTACCTCGTAATCCCCGACACCCATTCCATTCAGATCTATGGATGCGTTGATCTGGGAAGTATCTAATTTGGCCAGATTTTTGTCCGATGCTTTAATGCGGATTGCAAGCTGTGTCTGATCATACAGAACGGTATAAGTGGACTGAAGATTGCCCGTCTCGATCTGATCGACATCAAGTTCAAATTCCCTGCTCTCATTCGGCATAACCGTTACGTGAACGGTAACGGATGCAGACGAACTGGAAGATACTTTCAGATCTGTCACATCGGCGAGAACATCGCTTAAGTCAACCGTCGTCTCCACATCGGAGCGCTGTCCTGCAACGGAGGTATAGTCTTCCGGAATTTCAATCGTATTGCCTTCATCCGCCAGCTTTGCAAGTGCCTCCTCGGATCCGGCAACGGTGATTTCCTCCGGCGTGGTATAGATATTTTTAATCTGATAGCCGTCTGCCGGAGTTCCGCTGTACAGTGCACTCAGCTTAATACCGGATACACGGCGCCACAGTTCAATATCCACATCCACCTGCGGGGAGCCGCTGTCGAAATTCAAAAATTCCATCTGGGATTCCGGCATCTCATCCTGGTTTTTATCAATAATCATCAGATCCGCCGTGACGGTTCCGGAATTCCGCATATTGGTTACATCTACTTTTGCCACCACACTGCTGATCTTATTGATCAGGGACGTCGGGCCGGAAATGGTGATGCTCTCCGGATCGGAAGTCATCGTTCCCACTTCGTAATCTTTTGCCGGTTTCGTATTTCCTGCGTCAATTGTGATCGGGAATTTTTCGCTGTCCACATCCTCGATTTCCACAGGGATCGTTGCTGTCACTGTGCTCAGTTTTTCCTGTTTTACCATGGAGCACGCTGCCTTGATCGGCACATAAACCGGGTTTGTATCCATCGTCACAATCTGGGTCAGATCGGCCGTGACGGTGATATCCGATGCCTTCAGCCGGCTGACAACCGAGTTGTTGTCCGTGACAGTAACCGTGACCGTCTGGTATTCCTCCGCAATCTGGTATGTTTTCTTTCCGGCTGCGATGTAGGCTTCATTGGTCACCTGCACGGGGACATCAAAGCGCTCTTTCACAATCGGGTCATTCACACTGACCACAACGTACCAGATTACAATGGCAATCAGGATAGAAAGAATTTTCAAAGGGAGATTGTTCAGAAGCTTTTTCAGAATTTTCTTTTTCATTTCTTCTCTCCCTCCACTTTCTGACGCATTCCGCGGATATGCCATCCTTTCTTCTCTTCCGGTTTTTTCGCGAGCTTCTGGATTTTGTGAAGCTGCTCCCGAAGGTCGCTCGGTGTTACTGCCGTGTGGAGTTCTCCGCCGGAAGCATACGACACATTTCCGGTTTCCTCGGAGACAATAATCGTAAAGGAATCCGTCACCTCACTGATGCCGACACCTGCACGGTGGCGTGTTCCAAGATTCTTGTTCAGATCCATGTTGTCGGACAGCGGCAGGTAACATGTTGCTGCCGTGACACGGTTGTTCCGTACAATCACGGCTCCGTCGTGCAGCGGCGTATTGTGTTCGAAAATATTGATCAGCAGCTGGCTGGTCAGAACGCCGTCAATCGGGATTCCGGTCTTTTCATATTCCTCCAGGGTGATGGTCTTTTCGATGACGATCAGCGCTCCGGTCTTTACTTCTCCCATTTCAAAACTGGCCCTTACCAGTTCATTGATGGTTTTGTCACTGAACCGTTCATTTTCCTCCTGGCCGCTCGCAAAAGAAATGGCAGACAGCGGATTCTTTTCTCCAATCTGCTCGACCACTCTTCGAAGCTCCGGCTGAAAGATAATTACAACCGCTGTGATCGCCGCCCCGCCGATGTTTCCGAACAGCCACAGAATCGTCTGCATTTTCAGCACGTTTGCAATGATGACAAAGACACCAATCAGAAAAATACCTTTCATCAGCGTATAGGCCTTTGTATTCTGCAGCCAGCGGATCAGGTGATAGACGAAAAATGCAATGAGCAGAATCTGCACAATATCAATCAGTTCAATTTGTTTTGGCAGCCCGTAGTCTGCCGTTCTTGTGACAATCCAGTTCCACACGCCACGCACACTGTCACTTCCTTTCTTTTCCCCCGGCCGGTTTTCTTCTGATTTTCAAAATTCTTTTAAAGATCCTTTAAGGTGTCCTCCAGCATGCTCTTATAATCCACATCCTGATAATCGCCCTCGTCCAGCGGCGGAATTTCTTCTTCCTGAATTTCTTCTGTTTCGTTTATTTCTTCTATTTCTTCTTTTTCCTCGATCTCATCAAGATCCCTGCTGTTCCCGGATTCTTCTGTATGTCCAAGATTTGCCAGAGCATCGAGTTCCTCGTCTGTCAGATCCGGTTCTTTTTTCTTTTCATTCCGAATATAAGTCACACAGCGCTGTGCCTTTGTCACATTGAATTTTGGAACGGCTTTTACGTAGTAATAATAATCGTCGTCATCATATTCCAGGTATTCTGTCCGGGTGTAGTCTGCACCGAACAGGAAAAACTCCAGAACAAATCCAACCAGACAGCCGGCCGCCGCCCCGATCAGAACCATCGGGAGTGCAATCTGTACGTCCAGTGCCAGGCTTCCGGCAATCATAATAACCGCATAGGCAACCGAACCTGCCACAATGGAAATCTGCCATGCATAGTCCGCACTGCTGTGGCGGATTGCATTGACAAGAAGTACGGTCAGTGCGCAGGCGATCAGAACCAGCAGCATTTCCTCATTGCGGAAGAGGCCGTTGAAAAATTCCTGTACGACTGCCGTGATCTCCGGTGCTTCCGCCGCATAAAGCAGCGGCTCCATTTTTCCGTGAATCATGTCGCACATATAGTAGACAACGACACCGCAGGCTGCTGAAAATGCAGAGAGCGGCGTGCCGGCAAGACCATAGGCAACCGGAACGGCAGATGGCACGTGAAGCCAGAATGCGAGCGGTGTCAAAAGGAGTGCCGGCGCATCCTTCGGCACAAAGCGAAGATATAGAAACCAGAGCACCAGCAGAACCAGCGCCGCAAGACCCGCGACTACCATGTGAAGTGCAAAGCAGTGGCCGATGATCACCAGCATTGCAAGGAAAACCATTCCATTCAATGGCAGGATGGCGCAGATCAGTGACAGAATCAATACCACATACATGCTGTTCAGCATCTTCAGATAGCCGAGATTGGAATTAATACCACGAAATACAGCAAGAGCGAGCAGAAATTTCACAATCGGAAGTACGATTCCGCTGCAGGAGCCGTAAAACTCTTTTAATTTTTCTTTCAGTTCGATCAATACTGTCATGTTTCCTTCCTCCTGCGCCCGGATTTCTTCCCGCTTTTTTCCTGTTCCTCATATATGTTCTGCAGGTCATCCAGCTCTTTTCCATACCATTTCAGCTTTTTCTGTGCTCCCTGGTAACGGATCGTGCTGATCACATACACGGCAATGGAATAGACTGCCAGAAAACACAGATAGGACGCGATCAGACACCCTGCTGCAAACTGCAGGTCGATTGTGTCTATCTCGTCCACCAACCATTCAATATGATATAAGACTGCAACCGCAAGTACCAGAATGTATCCGATGGAAGCCAGAAAAAAATTTTTCAGAAGCTCTTTTCCGATGTAATCACTCCGAAAATAGCGGCCGATTCGTAAGGCATTTTTTTCTTCTTTTTTTTCGAAAAAAGCCAGTTTTGTCATCTGACGAATCCTTTTTTCGTCCAACATGCCTCTTGGTCTCCTCTTCCCGTTCTAAATTATGTTTATTTTACCATATGTTTCCGATATTGGAAAGCTATTCTCAAAATATTCACACACTATTTTACAATTGCCGCACAAACAAAATCCACCTGTTCTGCTCCATTCACTTTCAACAGTGACGCAATGGCATCAACCGTGCTTCCCGTTGTGAAAATGTCATCTACCAGAAGAATCCGGCAGTATTTCATCTGTCCCGGCTTTGCCAATGCAAAAGCTCCCTCCAGGTTTTTCCGCCGCTCGGCGGGACCAAGCTCTTTCTGGCGTTTTGTTTTTTTCACACGGCGGATCAGGCGGGCATTCATGGGAAGTTCCATTTCTTCTGCCAGCTTTTCTGCAAATACCTCCGCCTGATTGTAGCCGCGCTGCCGCTGTCTTGCCGGATGAAGCGGCACCGGAACGAGCACCTCCGGATTTCTTCTCTGGATCTGCTTTCCCACATAGAAAAACGCCGCGTGAGCATAAAATCCGGCGTATTCCTGCCGTTCATGATATTTGAACCGCATCAGGGAAGCCTCAAGTTCCCCGTGGTAACCGTACGGCGCAAAACCGCGGTCGAAGCTGTGCCTCGTTCTGCTGCAGTCCCGGCAGAACTCTTCCTCACTGCCCACGGGTTTCCCGCATTTTTTGCACCGCGCGCCCAGAATCGGATGGATCTTTTCCACACAATTCCGGCATAGATACAGTTCCTCACGTGACAGCAGTCCGTCACAGATGGGACATCGTCTCGGATAAACTGCGTTTAAAAGCCAGTTTCCTGTTTTATTTTTTTCTTTCATGTAACCTGCGCTTTCCCTTATCCACTCTGCCGGATGCAGCCGCATCCATGCCCCGGAAAAACGTGTTTACGCGTTTTCTTCCTGCATTTCCCAGATTCTTCTGGCGAGCGTTGTATACCGGTTCGCCTCGATATGATTTCCGATCATTGCCTGGAATGTCACATCACTTCCGACGATGGTGACGCACTTTCTGGCTCTCGTCACGGCCGTATACAAAAGATTCCGCGTCATCAGCATGCGCGGGCCGCCGAGCAGCGGAATCACAACCGCCGGGTACTCGCTTCCCTGCGCTTTATGTATCGTTGTGGCGTAGGCGAGCTCCAGCTCGTCCGCCTGTTTGAACGTATAGTCTGCGAATTTTCCTTCCTCAAACTCCACGGTGATCACCTCGGTATACGGGTTGATACTCCGGATCATGCCGAGGTCTCCGTTGAATACACCCATACCGCGCTCCGCCACGATTCCGTTGATGCCGCGGATTTCCCACTCCATCTGGTAATTGTTGCGGATCTGCATGACCTTGTCGCCCTCGCGGAGGATATTACCTCCATTTTCCCGCTCGGCTTTGTCCGGTGCGGGCGGGTTCAGGTATTTCTGCAGAATCTGATTCAGATTTTCCACGCCGAGTGCACCTTTCCGCATCGGAGTCAGAATCTGGATATCCTGCGGGCGGGCATCCACATAACGCGGCAGTTTCTGGGACACCAGCGTCACCAGCACTTTCCAGATCACGTTGACATCGTACCGTTTCAAAAAGAAGAAATCTTTGCTCTTATTGTCCAGTATAACCTCTTCCCCATTATGGATCTTATGTGCATTGACAACAATATCGCTCTGGGATGCCTGCCGGAAAATGTGTGTCAGGCAGACAATCGGAAAGCATTCCGAACGGATCAGATCCCGGAGGACACTGCCCGGGCCGACACTTGGAAGCTGGTTCTGGTCTCCCACCAGGATCAGCCTTGTTCCCGGCACAATCGCGGAAAGAAGGGCATGCATCAGGTGGATATCAACCATCGACATCTCATCAATGATGATGACATCCGCGTCGAGCGGATTATCTGCGTTCCGCTCAAAATGCACATTTGCCGAGGAATCATCCACATTTCCCGTCAGTTCCAGAAGACGATGGATCGTGCATGCCTCACAGCCAGTTGCCTCTGTCATTCGTTTCGCCGCTCTTCCGGTCGGCGCTGCCAGGAAAATGTCGAGGCCTTCTGCCTCAAAATAATGGATCATCGCATTGATGGTCGTCGTTTTTCCGGTTCCGGGACCTCCGGTCAGGATCATAAGACCGCTGTATGCCGCCTCAACGACTGCCGTCTTCTGCATCTCATCCAGCTCGATCTGATATTTTTTCTCGATCTTTCCGATCCGCTTTTCGATTGCCTCACGGTCTTCCTCGCATGTAATATTCAGCTCATGCAGCATGCGCGCCGTACTCAGTTCCAGATAATAATACTGGCTGGCGTACACAATCCGCAGCGGCTCATCCCCTTCCCGTTCGGCCGGGAGCTCGCGGATGACCGCTTTTTTGTCGATTGCCATATCCTGCAGAGATTTCTGCATCCGCTCCGGTTCTACGCCGAGAAGTTCCTGCCCTCTCCGAAGCAGCACCGGTTCCGGCAGATAGACATGGCCTTCTGCCGTCGCCTGATTCAGCACATACGAAAGACCGCTCTTGATGCGGAATTCGCTGTCCACGGCAATCCCGATTTTTCCGGCAATCTCATCCGCCGTCCGAAATCCCACGCCTGCGATATCTTCCGCCATTTTATACGGGTTTTCCTTTAAAATCCGGTACACATTGTCCCCGTACTGCTGATAAATCTTTGCACCGAGATTCAGTGCAATGCCATATCCCGAGAGGAAAATCATCGCATTCTGCATTTCGGCTTTTTCTGCCACCTGCTGTGCAATTTCACGCGCTTTCCGCTCGCTGATTCCCTTTACCTCCGCGAGGCGCTCCGGCTCTTCCTCGATGATCCGAAGCGTATCGTCACCGAAGCGGCGCACAATTCTTGCCGCCAGCGCCGCACCGACTCCTTTGATCGCACCGGAACCGAGATACCGCTCCAATGCAACAGAATCCTGTGGAACTTTTGTCTCATAGGATTCAATGCGGAACTGCTTTCCATAGGCAGCATGTTCAATATAATCTCCGGAAGCCTCGATCAGCTCGCCCTCTCCGATCATCGGAAGCGTGCCGACGCATGTCAGCTCGCGCCCCTTCATGCTCAGATTCAGGACGGTATAGCCGTTCTCCTCATTTCGGAAAATAATGTGTTCTACGTAGCCTTCTACTTTTTCTTTTTCACTCATCTTTTATCAAAACTGGCTTTCAAATTCATTCATCACTTCGCGGTACTGGCCGGTTCCAAGCGCAACGACGCTCGCCGGATTTTCTGCTGTCACGGTATTAATGCCGGTCCGCTCCTGGATCAGCTCGTCCATTCCGGCAAGGAGACTGCCGCCTCCGGTCAGGATAATGCCGCGGTCGGAAACATCGGATGCCAGTTCCGGCGGCGTTTTTTCCAGCACGGCACAGATCGCGTCCGCAATCTGGTTTGTCGTCTGGACAAGGGCACCTCGGATTTCGTCGGAGGAAACCGTAATCGTCGCCGGAAGTCCGGTGATGACGTTTCTTCCCTTGATCTCCATCGTTTTCTCCTCGGCCCGCGGATAAGCGGAACCAATCCGGATTTTCACTGCCTCTGCGGTCTGTTCTCCGATAAATACGTTGTATGTTTTCCGTACATAGCGGATGATATCCTGGTCAAATGTCTCACTGGAAATCTTGACCGAATTAGAAACAACGGTTCCCGCAAGCGAGATCACAGCGATATCCGTCGTGCCTCCGCCGATGTCCACGATCATATTTCCGCATGGTTTCGTAATGTCAATTCCGGATCCGATTGCCGCTGCCACCGGCTCCGGCACGATCAGCACTTCCCGGGCTCCCGCCTGGTACGTTGCCTCCTCCACAGCCTTCCGCTCTACTTCCGTCACACCGGACGGCACACAGATGCTGATTCTCGGTTTCCGGAATGCTCTTCTTCCCATTGCCTTCTGGATAAAGTAGCGCAGCATGCGCTCGGTGATCAGAAAGTCCGTGATCACGCCCTGCCGCATGGGCCGGACCGCCATAATATTGCCCGGTGTCCGTCCAATCATCTGACGCGCTTCTTCTCCAATTGCCCGTACTTTATCTGCATCTTTATCATACGCAACTACGGACGGCTCCTTTAATACAATGCCTTTTCCCTTGGCATAGACCAGGATGCTGGACGTCCCCAGATCAATTCCGATATCGGTCGTTGCAGCCATAGTAATCCCCTTTCCTGTTCTCTTTTATTTTTCTTTATTTTAATCTGTTTGAAATTTGTATAGAATAAGTTCGGGTTCAAAACACCCGAAACACAAAAGGATCGAATGTGTTCTGAACCCAACCCGCTTCTTATTATATACAATCCCTTTTAAAATGGAAAGGATTTTTTAGAGATATTTTTCGACATATTTTCCGGTGTAGGATACCGGGCTCTTGGCCACTTCCTCCGGCGTTCCGCACGCAATCACGGTTCCGCCGCCGTCTCCGCCCTCCGGTCCGATATCAATAATATAGTCCGCCGTCTTGATGACATCCAGATTGTGTTCGATAACAACGACGGTATTTCCGCCCTCGGACAGGCGGTGCAGAATCTCCACCAGTTTGTGGACATCCGCAAAATGAAGTCCCGTCGTCGGCTCGTCGAGAATGTAGATCGTTTTTCCCGTGCCGCGGCGGCTCAGCTCTGCTGCGAGCTTGATACGCTGCGCTTCTCCACCGGACAGCGTGGTGGACGGCTGGCCGAGTCGGATGTAGGAAAGGCCGACATCGTACAGGGTCTGTAATTTCCGGAAAATCGACGGTACCGGCCTGAAGAATTCCAGTGCCTCCTCGACCGTCATATTCAGCACATCGTAGATGCTCTTTCCTTTGTATTTTACTTCCAGTGTCTCACGGTTGTACCGTTTTCCATGGCAGACCTCACACGGCACATAGACATCCGGCAGGAAGTGCATTTCGATCTTCAGGATACCGTCGCCGCCGCAGGCCTCGCATCGGCCGCCCTTCACATTAAAACTGAATCTTCCCTTCTTGTAGCCGCGCGCCTTGGCATCCTGCGTTGCCGCAAACAGGTCGCGGATCTGATCGAACAGACCTGTGTACGTTGCCGGATTGGAACGCGGTGTTCTTCCGATCGGGGACTGGTCGATGTCGATGACCTTATCGAGCTGTTCCATACCGATGATGTCTTTGTGTGCACCCGGAATCGTCCGCGCACGGTTCAGATCTCTTGCCAGCCGTTTGTACAGAATTTCATTGACAAGGGAACTCTTTCCCGATCCGGAGACTCCGGTCACGCAGGTCATGACACCGAGCGGGAAATTCACGTTGATATTTTTCAGATTGTGCTCTTTTGCTCCGACTACCTTCAGCCAGCCCGTCGGCTTTCTGCGCTCAGACGGAACCGGAATTTTCAGCTCTCCGCTTAAGTATTTTCCGGTGATGGAATTCGGATTTTTCATCAGATCTTCCGCTGTTCCGATCGCCACCAGCTCTCCGCCGTGCTCACCGGCTCCCGGGCCGATATCGACAACGCAGTCAGCGGCGCGCATCGTATCCTCGTCGTGCTCCACGACGATCAGGCTGTTTCCGAGGTCACGCAGATGTTTCAGCGTCGCGAGAAGTTTGTCGTTGTCTCTCTGGTGAAGACCGATGCTCGGCTCGTCGAGAATATAGGCGACACCGACAAGGCCGGAGCCGATCTGCGTTGCCAGACGGATTCTCTGCGCCTCACCGCCGGACAGCGATGCCGTTCCGCGCGCCAGGGTCAGATAGTTTAATCCGACATCCGCAAGGAAGCTCACACGCGCACGGATCTCTTTTAAAATCTGCTTTCCGATCAGCAGCTGCTGTTCGGAGAGTTCGAGGTTCTGCATAAACTTCTGCAGATTGTCGATGGAAAGGGATGTTACTTCAAAAATATTTTTATCTCCGACCGTCACACCAAGCGACGTCGGTTTCAGACGCTGGCCATGGCACGCCTGGCACGGGGTCACACGCATGAAGGTTTCGTATTCCTGTTTTGTAGAATCCGATCCGGTCTCACGGTAGCGGCGCTCTACATTTTTGATCAGCCCCTCAAAAGCCACATCGTACACACCGACGCCGCGCTGACCGCGGTAATGCACCTTGACGGATTTTCCGTTCGTTCCGTAAATCAGGATATCGTGGATTTTTTTCGGATATTCACAGAACGGAGTGGAAAGGGAAAAATCGTACTCCTCTGCGAGCGCATCGAGAATGGCTCTCGTATAGCTCGATTTGTCCGTGCAGGACTGCCAGCCGAGCACGGTGATGGCTCCGTCTGCGATGGATACGGTCTTGTCCGGAATCATCAGATCCTCGTCGAACTCCATCTTGTAGCCAAGGCCGGCACAGCTCGGGCAGGCGCCGAACGGGTTGTTGAAGGAAAAGCTTCTCGGCTCAATCTCCTCCATGCTGATGCCGCAGTCCGGGCAGGAAAAGCTCTGGCTGAAGTTGAGCTGATTTCCGTCCATCGTGTCGACCACCAGAAGGCCGTCCGCCAGATCCAGTACGTTCTCGACGGAATCCGTCAGACGTTTCTCAATGTCCGGTTTGACTACAAGACGGTCCACAATAATGGAAATGTTGTGTTTCAGGTTCTTATCCAGCGTGATCTCCTCGGACAGCTCATACTGGCTGCCGTCGATCATCACGCGGACATAGCCGCTGCGTTTTGCCTGTTCGAGCACCTTTTCGTGTCTTCCCTTGCGGCCGCGCACAACCGGCGCGAGAAGCTGGATTTTCGTCCGCTCCGGGAGTGCCATGATCTGATCGACCATCTGGTCCACCGACTGGCGGCTGATGACTTTTCCGCACTTCGGACAGTGCGGAATACCGATTCTCGCGTACAGAAGACGGAAGTAATCGTAAATCTCCGTCACGGTTCCGACGGTGGAACGCGGGTTCCGGTTCGTCGATTTCTGATCGATCGAAATAGCAGGCGGCAGGCCTTCGATGCTGTCCACATTCGGTTTTTCCATCTGTCCTAAGAACTGGCGCGCGTAGGAGGAAAGGCTCTCCATGTACCGCCGCTGGCCCTCCGCATAGATCGTGTCAAACGCAAGCGAACTCTTTCCTGAACCGCTGAGGCCCGTAAATACAACAAACTGGTTTCTGGGGATATCGACATTCAGTGCTTTCAGGTTGTTCTCCCTGGCTCCCCGTATTCTGATAAACTCTTTTTTCTCTGCCATAACTGTTCCTCTTATTAATTGGAATCCCTGTCCGGACAGGGACAGGAATCTTGTCTCGTTTTCTCCCATTATAGCACACCGCCGTGCGTTATGCAAACATTTGTTCTATTTCTTTATCATCTTTTTACAGCAGAAAATCTGCCAGAATCACATTGCTGACGGAAATCCCATCGCGTGTCAGAGCCAGACGCCCGCTGTGTTCCTGTAAAAGATGCATCGCTTCGTATTTCTTCAGAACCCCGCCGTATACGGCATGGATCTCCTTTCCAAACTGCTCCTCAAACTCCGCCGTCGAGATCCCTTGTGTCATTCGAAGGCCGAGAAACATAAATTCTTCCATGGCATCCTGCTGGGAAAGAATTTCCTCATCCTCACGGATCTTTTCCAGTGCTCCGCACGCTTTCAGATACAAAGATCGATCTGCCGTGTTCGTCCACCGGCGGTTTCCGAATAACGATGCCGCGGAAGGCCCGAACCCCAGATAATCCGTCCTTTTCCAGTAGCCGATATTGTGGCGGCATGCGAAGCCCGGCTTTGCATAATTGGAAATCTCATACTGGAAAAAGCCGTATTCTGCGAGGATTTCCGCCGTTCTGGCATACATTTCGCGTTCTGTGTCCTCATCCGGCAGATCCAGTTTCTGCTCCGCAAACGGGGTTCCCGGCTCCACGATCAGGCTGTAGGCGGAAATGTGCTCCGGAGAAAGCTCCGCGATCGTCCGAAGACTCTCTTCCCATTTCTTTTCACTCTGCTCCGGCAGACCTGACATCAGATCCACGTTGATATTCGCAAACCCGGCATCCCGTGCCAGTGCAAAACTCTCCTGAAATTCCGCAAACGTGTGGATTCTTCCCAGCCGTCTCAGCTCCTCATCGTGAACCGACTGACAGCCGATACTGATCCGGTTGAAGCCGCTCTTCCTGTAACATTTCAGTTTTTCCACATCCAGCGTTCCCGGATTGGCCTCCAGCGTGATCTCGGCATCCTCTGAAAAAACGTACTTGCTCCGCAGTTTTTCCATCACACGGGCGAGCATTCCGGCCTCTACCGCGGATGGTGTTCCGCCGCCGAAAAAGACAGTAATTACTTCCCTTTCCGCCGCCTCTTCCGCCGCATCGATTTCTGCCAGCAGAGCCTCTTCATACTCCTTCTGCATTGCCTTCGTACCCGGTCCCGAGACAAAATCACAGTAGGCGCATTTCCGGATGCAGAACGGGATATGCACATAGAGTTCCAGTGGTTTTCTTTTTTTATTCATTCTGCTTTTCCTCCGTACGATCGAAAGACCGGCCCCTGCGCTCCCGCAACAGCAGGCGGCGCCGACAGGCCGGTCTCATTTTTATTTCTTAATTTTCATCCAGTTTCAGCACGCTCATAAAGGCTTTCTGCGGAATCTCCACGTTTCCTACCTGGCGCATCCGCTTCTTACCTTCCTTCTGCTTCTCCAGCAGCTTCTTCTTTCGGGAAATATCGCCGCCGTAGCACTTGGCGAGGACGTCTTTGCGCATCGCGCGGACGGTTTCTCTGGCGATAATCTTCGATCCGACAGCCGCCTGGATCGGGATTTCGAAGAGCTGCCGCGGAATCTCTTCTTTGAGCTTCTCGCACATCTTTCTTCCGCGCTCGTAGGCAGATCCCTCGAATACGATGAAGGACAGCGCATCCACTTCTTCTTTATTGACGAGGATATCGAGTTTTACAAGCTCGCTTCTCTCATAGCCGAGCAGCTCGTAGTCGAATGACGCGTAACCTTTGGAGCGGGATTTTAAAGCATCAAAGAAATCGTAGATAATCTCATTCAGCGGGAGATGGTAATGAAGCATCGCACGCGTCGTCTCCATGTATTCCATTCCCTGATACTGGCCTCGTCTCTGCTGGCAGAGCTCCATGATCGGTCCAATGTAGTCGGTCGTCACCATAATCTCTGCTTTTACCAGCGGCTCTTCCATATAATCAATCTCGGACGGGTCCGGCAGATTCGACGGGTTGGTCAGGTCAATGACGGTTCCGTCGGTTTTGTGAACCTTATAGATAACGCTCGGTGCGGTCGTCACGAGATCCAGATTGTACTCACGCTCCAGGCGCTCCTGAATAATTTCCAGGTGAAGCAGTCCAAGGAAACCGCAGCGGAAGCCAAAGCCCAGTGCTGCCGATGTCTCCGGCTCGTAGAAGAGGGATGCATCGTTTAACTGCAGTTTTTCCAGCGCGTCGCGCAGATCGCCGTACTGTGCGCCGTCGGCCGGGTACATGCCGCAGTATACCATCGGGTTGACTTTTTTGTAGCCCGGCAGTGCTTCTGCACATGGATGGTCAGCATCGGTCACGGTATCACCCACGCGGGTGTCGCGCACGTTTTTGATGCTGGCGGTGATATAGCCTACCATTCCGGCGGAGAGCTCGTCGCACGGGATCAGACGGCCTGCGCCGAAGTAGCCGACCTCGACAACTTCCTCGACAGCGCCTGTCGCCATCATGCGGATTCTCGTTCCTTTTTTCACGCTTCCTTCCATCACACGGCAGGAAATGATGACGCCGCGGTATGCATCGTAGACGGAGTCGAAAATCAGTGCTTTTAACGGTTCCGTCGGATCACCTTCCGGTGCCGGAATTTTCTGTACGATCTGCTCGAGCACCTCGTCCACGTTCAGGCCGGTTTTTGCGGAAATCCGCGGAGCATCCTGCGCTTCCAGTCCGATGACATCCTCGATCTCTGCAATTACACGGTCCGGCTCGGCGCTTGGAAGGTCTACTTTGTTGATGACAGGGAACACATCCAGGTCATGGTCAAGGGCGAGGTAGACGTTGGCAAGGGTCTGCGCCTCGATACCCTGCGATGCATCGACAACGAGCAGCGCGCCGTCGCATGCGGCAAGGCTTCGGGAAACCTCATAGTTGAAGTCAACATGGCCCGGGGTGTCAATCATGTTTAAAATGTACTCCTCGCCGTCGGCCGCTTTGTATACGGTACGGACTGCCTGTGCCTTGATCGTGATGCCGCGCTCACGCTCCAGATCCATATTGTCCAGCACCTGATCCTGCATCTCACGCTCGGTCAAAAGGCCTGTTTTCTGAATAATACGGTCCGCAAGGGTTGATTTTCCATGGTCGATATGGGCAATAATACAAAAATTACGAATTTTACTCTGATCTATTCCTGACAAGTTTTTTCCTCCTGCTTTTTCCCTACGATACCAGATTGCTTCATATTTCGTACTCCCGCAATCTGTCTATTTTGTATGATACGAAATTCCACTCAAAAAAGCAAGATAAATTTATCCGCCTGATGCCGGACTTTTGCCCGACAGAACCTTATGCAGGATATCCGCAAACGGCCCCATTGCATTTTTCACCTCCTCGACCGTATTCGTCTGCGCACCAACCTCGAGAAGAACAGATCTCGGGCGGAGATGGAGGTTGTAGCGGTAGCCTTTTAAATAGATACAGCGCGAAAAGCCGGGATAATACTGTTTTGCCTCATACTCCATCTGAAAGGAAAATGCAAGGTTTTCCGCCTGATACGGATTTGGCAGGCTTGTCAGTTCGCCGCTTTCTTTCGTGCGGGAAAGGCCGTTGAAAAACATGATCTGCGCGGTCGGCTTTCCGTTGATTTCTGTCACAAGACGTTTTGAACCATTGACCCCGTCCCGGTGCAGGTCGATCACGACCTGAATGGACGGGTGTTCTTCCAGCGCCGCTGCGATGACCGGCTCCGCGTAGTTGTAGGCGCGGCTCCGCTCGAGACAGCCTTCTTTCATGTCAAATGCCTCTGTAATATGAAGCACTTCGTATCCGTACTGCTTTTCCAGAAGCTCCTGCAGATCATCACCGAGGCCGATTACCGTGTCCGCTCTTTCTCCCGGACGGGAATCGGCGAAGGTTTCCTGCGAATGGGTATGATAGATCAGAATCTGCGGGCCTTCGGCATTTTCCGGCAGGGTCAGGTCTTTTCCGAGCAGGGTGCTGCCGTCGATCTCGCCCGGCAGGACCGAAGTGTTGGGATCGACAACGAAGAAGCGGTTCAGGAGCGCCTGCGGGTCAGCAAGAAGGTCAGGGGAAATTGTCTCCTGAATCGTGTCGGCCTCCGGGTAGAGAATCTCACGCGGTGCGCCGCCGGTTTCGATGGTCTCCTCCGGGACAGACTGCGGCGCTTCGGGTTCTGCCGTTGATGCCGACTCTCCGGCTGCCGGTTCTGTGATTCCTGTTTCCGTCTGCTCCGCCTCCGTGATTTCCATTCCATCTTTTTGAGTTTCATCTTTTTGAGTTCCATCCTTTTGATCTTCCTCAGTTCCCTGCTCCTTCGATTCTGTCTGCCCTCTTTCTGCTCCCGGTCCCGGATTCGAATCCTGCTTCGCCGTATCCGTTTCCGCTGCTTCTGTCCCGGCAGACAGCGTATTTTCTGCCGTGCTTCCCTCCCGAAGCGCCGGTATCTGATCCCGCACTGCCGCGAGGAGATTTTCCATCCATCCCCTTCCGTCCTCTTTTCCGTCATAAAAAAGAAGCGGCATCATCACATCCACGGATAACTGCTCCGCCTGTGCTGCCGCCCGCTGCAGCAGAACTTTCCCCTCTAAGAAATGATTTTTCCGGAGAACCGCTGCACTGCGGAACAGCAGTATACTGCAGGACAGGAAAAGACATCCCCATCCGAACCATCGTCCATTTCGCCTGGCATTCCACATATTATCACCATATTCATGATATGTTACAGTTCCCCGGAAAATGCCTGATTCATACCTGCCGCAAGAACCCCGGCCAGGCGGCGGACCATCTCGTCGATCTCTTTTGTCGTCACGTAAAGGCTTTCGAGCGCCGGTGAAATGACTTCTCCCAGAAATTCATCCATCTCGGACTCCTCCAGCGATTCCAGAACACCTGCGACGGCATCGTGGACGATCGTTCCTGCCCCTACAACGGTCGGCACACCGATTCCGATGACCGGCACGCCAAGCGTCTCCTGATTTAAGGCATTGCGGTGGTTTCCGACGCCCGAGCCCGGCCAGATTCCGGTGTCGGCAAGCTGGATCGTACAGTTCAGCCGGTGAATACTGCATGCGGCAAGGGCATCCACGGCGAGAATCACATCTGGATGGGTCTGTTCTGCCGTTCCGCGCAGGATTTCCACTGCCTCCATGCCCGTCTGTGCCATAACGCCGGGAGCAAGGGCACTCACTTCCCGGCCCTTCTTTCCGTAGGTGCGCACCAGATGGCGCGTAACGTTAAGCTGCTCCACCGTCTCCGGCCCGAGCGCATCCGGCGTGATGCCGCGGTTGCCGAGGCCGGCCACAAGAACGGATCCGCACGCTTCCGGCACCATTTCCATCAGACAGTGGGAAAACTCCTCCGCCGCTTTCCGGCTCTCCTCCTCGTCTGCCGTCAAAAGCAGCGGCGCTTCGATCGTCACATACGTCCCTTTCGGCTTTCCCATCATTTTTGCACCCTGCTCCGATGTGATTTTCACAATGGTTGTCTGAATTTCCGCCTTTCTTTTCTTCTTCTCAATCTCGACCCCGGAGATCTCCACATGGTCCCTCTCAAATTTTTCCTGATTCTCCATCGCCAGGTCTGTCCGCATCCTATACTTTCCTATCATACTTTTCTCCTTCTCCTGTATTTTTGTTGTAGTTTTTGCATTTTTTTCAAAAATATGTATTGACAAAACATGCGAAATATTATAGGATAATAAAGCATGTTTCAGTGGAGCGCCCGTGTCTGTTCCATTGAATAACATCCCTTAAATCACATTAATTTTAAAAATATTGGAGGTGTACAGTTTGGCTAACATTAAATCCGCAAAGAAAAGAATCCTGGTAAATCAGACAAAGGCAGACCGCAACAAAGCAATCCGTTCTGCAGTTAAGACTTCTATGAAAAAAGTAGATGCTGCTGTTGCTGCAAACGATAAAGAGGCTGCTGCTGCTGCATTAGTAAATGCGATCTCTACCATCGACAAGGCTGCTTCTAAGGGCGTTTATCATAAAAACAACGCTGCCAGAAAAGTATCCAATCTGAGCAAAGCTGTAAACTCAATCGCATAATAAAGATATAAACCAAAGAGAACTTAGTCATACCGTCATGTGGCTGGGTTCTTTTTTTATGCTTACCAAAAGAGTGCGCCGCGACAGATCTTTTGATAAACACAGAACAAGGCGTACCGGTACAGGAAAACTGGCCGATACGCCTTGTTCTTTTTAGAAAACTCTGCTCTTACGCCGCCCTGCTGTATTTCGTAATCAGCAGCTCCACGCTCAGCAGATCGGAAATTTTTCCCGTCTTCACGTCCTCTTCCATCTGCACGCAGTCATTGACCGCCGCTTTTAATTCCTCCGCCGCATACTGGCGCGACATGGGAATATAGTTCCGCACAACGAAGCTCTGCAGTCCCGTCCGTTTTGCGATCGTCGCCTGATCGCAGTGCTCTGCCAGCAGCTCTTTGACCTGCAGCAGCAGATTGAACTGGCGTGCCAGCAGAAAGAGAATCCGCATCGGCGGCTCCTTTAAAGCCAGCAGATCCTGATACAGATCGAGCGCTTTCCGCTGCTTCTTCTCCGTTACCGCGCGGATCATCTCGAAAATCCGGTTCGTAATCTGCGTTGTGCAGACTGCCTCGATATCCGCCCGCGTGATCACATCTCTTCCCATCGTATAGCTGAGCAGTTTTTCCAGCTCCTGCGAGATATTTCCCATATCCGCGCCCGTCTTTTCCAGAAAATCTTCCATATCCTGGCGCGTGATCTTTTTTCCCTCTTTTTTCATCATGCCGAGTACCCAGGTCATCAGCGTCTTTTCGTCCTGACGAGCAAATTCCACTGCTCTTCCCTGCTTCTGCACCGCCTTGTACATACGGTTCCGCTTATCGACTTCCTCCTCCACGAAGATCAGCACCAGATAATCCGGCAGGGATCCCATGTAGTCTGCCAGCGCGTCGGCTTTGTTTTTGAAAAATCCTGTATTTTCCAGCAGAATCACACGGCGGTCCGCAAAAAACGGCATCGTCTCCGCAAGGTCAATCACTTTGGGAATCTCGGTTCCTTTTCCCTCAAAGCGGGAGAAATTCATCGTGTCGTCCTCCGGCAGCAGTGCGTTTTTCAGCTTGTTTTTATACTGATGCTTCAGATAGGCTTCTTCTCCGTAGAGCAGGTAGGCCTGCTTAAAATTCTGCGTTTTGATATCTTCTAAAATGCTTTTCATTCCATCCTCTTTCTTTCGTTCCGGCAGAAGCACGTTTGCGCAGTGCCGCAGCAGCCGGAGCTTTTGACCATTCAGGAGACGGGAAATTCCACATCCGACCGGTATCCATGAACCGCCAGGCGGTCACGCTTCAGCTGTACTGTCACGGCTCCATCCACCGGTGTTCCGTAGATATGGCTTTTGCAGGCACGAAGCCGCTCCAGCAGCTCCCGGTGCGGATGGCCGTACCGTCCCGGCCACGCGCAGGAAATCAGGCTGATCTGCGGCTGTATGCGGTTCAGAAATGCCTCGCTCGTTGAATTTCTCGAGCCGTGGTGCGCCACCTTTAAAATCTGGCACCGCTCTGCCGCCCCCAGGACCTCTTCTTCTCCGCTTCCCTCCAGATCTCCCGTCAGAAGTGCGCGGCAGGCACCGCAGGAAAGCTGTAATACAACACTTCCGGCGTTTTCCTCTCCCGTATAGTCTTCGCCCGCTCCCGGATGAAGTACCGATACGGTGAGTTCTCCTGCACGGATCTCGTCTCCCTTTTTTAGATATTCTACCATAATTCCCGCTTTTTGTGCGGCTAAAATAAAAGGATTTTCTTTTTCGCTTCCTTTCATCCACACAGGCAGGAACAGATGGCGGATGCGAAGCGCCGTTTTCTGCTCCCCGATCAGCTCCAGCAGTTCGAGGATTCCGTTCGTGTGATCTGCGTCCGGGTGCGTGATAACAACGGCATCAAGAGCGGCAATGCCGCGCTGTTTCAGATATGGGAGAATCCTTTTTTCCCCGATCGCAGACGCACTGCTGCTCCCGCCGTCATTCAGCATCACAAAACGGCCGCTCTCCACCACCAGCGAATCGCCCTGGCCGACGTCAAGCGCTGTAATGGAAAACGTTTCCCGGGGACGGTAAAAAAGCAGAACACAGGCAAAAAACATGGTAATACCAAAGAGCATCCGCTCCCGCCTTCGTGCCTGCGCACCTTTTCGTTTTGCCCCATCCGGATTCATCTCCCGTTTTCGTTTTCGCACATACAGTATCACCAGCAGACCGGTCAGAATGATTCCATATCCTGCCATCTGCCATTTTTCCGGCTGACCGCAGATCCACACATTTCCCGGAATCTGTGCGACCGCCGCTGTCATCTGCCGCAGAAGTGTGAGCAGGAACCGCGCCGGAAGCAGAACAACACTTCCCGCTTTCACGCTTGCCAGTCCCGCCAGAAGCCCCGCAGCACCCGTCAGCAGCACCGCCGTCATGACAGCTCCTGCAAACAGATTCGGCAGAAACGCAAAGAGCGGAATCTCATAAAAATACCACGCCTGCAGCGGGATCATGACAAGCTGCAGGGAAAGGTACACCATCGCAGCCTCTTTCCCTTTCGCCGCAAGTTTTTCCAGCCCCGTTTTTTCCCCGCGTCTCTTCCGTTCCGCCTTCTCCCCCGCCAGAACCGGATAAACCCCGGAAATGGCTGTTACTGCTCCAAACGAAAGCCAGAACCCGCTCTGCTCCAGATACGAGGGGTTTTCTGCCAGCATCAGAATTGCCGCAAGAGAGAGCGCACTTAAGGAATCATACGTCCTTCCCACTGCGACAGCTCCCATCCGCACTGCAAACATCACCACTGCACGCACGGTCGCCGTTCCGCTGCCGGTAAACATGCCATACAGCACCATACCGGCGGCCGCCGCCAGAGACGCGGGAGTTTTCGGCAGATGCAGCGCCATCAGCAGCCGTCGGAGTGCCATGCCGAGCAGCATCAGATGCATGCCGGAAACGGAAATCAGGTGCAGCAGACCGCTCTGCTGATACGCCAGATACGTCTCCTCCGTGAGTTCCGACCGTTCCCCGAGCAGCATCGCAGAAAGCACACCTGCCTCCTCCTCCGGCATCATTTCTTTTAAAACGGCACAGCACCGCTCCCGCTCCAGCCGGAGCGCTTCGCCGAGATTCCACCGCCCGACATCCACAACTTCCTCCCGCTCCGAAATCACGTAGAACGCACAGCCTTTTCCCTCATAATATGTTTTCTCATCAAACATCCCCGGATTGCGCGGGCTTTCCGGCTTTTTTACAGTTCCGTACACCCGCACAGCGGCTCCGACCGGCAGATCTCCCCGCTTTGCGAGCAGATAAATTTTCCCTTTGCTTCCCTCCCCGCGCAGCACATACCCGTTGTTGCTGCTCTTTTTCTCATACGTTTCAATTGTCCCTGCAATCCACACCTTCCTGCCCTGCTGCGCTTTGTTTTCGTATTTGGGGTCAGAAAAAGGCGTGCCAAGAGGCACGCCCGCAATCCGCAGCAGCACAAGCACCAGCATGAATCCAAGACACGCCAGGCACATGGGCCGTTTTCTCATGTATCTTTTTCCTCCAGATAAGACAGGTCTTCCTCGTAGAACTGATTGAGTTTCATCGTTTCACGGAAGGTTACATCGCTCTCTCCGTTGATGGAAAACTGCACCTTATCCACCTTACAGTTCGCCGTGATGGAATCCACCACCGCATAAATCGGAATCTGCTCCGCCACACTCGAAAGCGCAGAATCCTTAAAAGATTTGTCAAAATTCACATAGGCAATCCGATCGGATGTCGTGACACTTAAGACATTCATCGTATCCGGCAGCACTGCATAATGGCCGTCTTCTTTCGGTCCCTTCATCAGCTGCTCCACCACGACCCGCTCCAGCGGAATGTTCGTGCTGTACGGCACCCGCCGCGTCTCCTTCACAAGATGATCGCCTGCTTCATTTGCAAAATACAGTGTCAGCGTCGCATACTGATACTGATAAATTTCCCTTCCGGAATTTTCCAGAAAGCTGTCCGCCGTCATCGTTCCGATCTCGCGTCCTTTGGAATCCTTTAACGGATCCCCGTCAATCAGAAGCGTCACGCGCTCCACCTCCGGAACCTGCACAAAGGTACGCACCAGTCCTGCACGCACCAAAACCTCCTGCGGCCGCGCAAGCTCTCCGTACTCTCCACTTAAGTTCAGCGTAAGGAGCCCGTTCTCCAGCGTATATGTCTTGATGGAAATCCCATTGGAAAGAAGTGCCTGGTTTCCGTCCTTGGCAGGTTTCTCCTGCAGCGCGTCAACCAGCTCCTTGATCAGTTTCTGATCCGTTCCTTCTTTTGGTTCATACGGCTCCTGCACCAGTGTTGTGCCGGTTTTGTCTAGGCAGTACAGGTGATACGCCGACTCCTTCTGGCTCTTCTGCCACTGCCCGCAGCCGCTAAGAAGCAGCACGCCGGCCAGCAGTACGCCAAGTATCCGTTTCATGTGCGCCACCTCCTACATCACGTAATTCAGAGGAATCCGCACGGAAAATGTCGTTCCCTCGTTTTCTTTGCTGTATACACGGATCGCTCCCCGGTGCATGACAATCGCGCTCCGCGCAATCGCAAGGCCAAGGCCGGTTCCGCCGATTTCCCGCGAGTGGGACTTGTCCACGCGGTAGAAACGCTCGAAGATATGCGCAATCGACTCCTCCGGGATGCCGATGCCGGAGTCTGCCACCGTCACGTAGAAATATTTGTGATCCGCATTTAAGGATACACGCACCCATCCATTCTCGTTGTTGTACTTGATGCCGTTTTCGATCAGGTTCGAGAACGCCAGCGAGAGCTTCGTCGCATCCACCTCTGCATTGACCGGGCGGAAGCTGTCGAGAATGAGCTCCACATTTTTCTGTGCGGCAATCGGATGAAGCCGCTTCAGCAGCTGCTCTAACAGCTCGTTGATATTGACCTGGGTGATATTGAGGTCTGCCACCTTTTTATCCATCTTGACCAGCGACAAAAGGTCGGTAATAATCTGGTTTTCGCGGTCGATCTCCGAGGTAATATCCTGCATGAATTCCTGATAAAGTTCCACCGGAACGCCCTCCTGCCCGTTCAGCGAATCCGCCAGAACCTTCATGGACGCAAGCGGCGTCTTTAACTCATGCGAGACGTTCGAAACAAATTCCTGGCGGGAATCGTCGAGCGTACGGACGCGGGTCAGCATCTTGTTGAATGCGTCCGTGATCAGCTCTGTCTCGAGGTAATCCGGAACAGAAATGCTTTCGTCGAGATAGCCGTCGGTGATGTCCTCGATGGAACGGGTGACCTTCTGGAACGGCTTCATCAGAATGCCCGCGAGCAGATAGCCAAAGACCAGCACGAGAAGCGTAATGATCGAAAGAATCGTCATTCCCTTCGTCTCCAGAATTTTCATATTCGCACGGATCTCATCCGTCGAAATGCTGACGAGCATAACGCCGAGCGTCTCCTTCGTCTCGGTATTCTGAATCCGCACCGTCATTTCCAGATAGCTGTTTTTCCGGTCGTACTGGCTCGTCTCCTTGCCCTGAAAGCTCTGGATGACCTCCTGCGAGATAATCGTCTTTCCGCGGTCCATATCGTACGTATCTTTGATGACGCGGAAATCCTGGTCGATAATCAGGATTCTGCCGCCGTAGATATTCGTCAGCATACTGAGCTGTCCGTTGATGACATCCGATCCAGGATCTTCCATGTAATTCTGCTGGATGAGCTGGTTGCAGATAATATCGCACTGATTTTTTACGGTAATGCTGCGCACCGATACCGCACGGTCCTCATAGCTGTTTACGATGCTCTTCTCAAGGATCACACACGGTACAATGCCGATGATCACAAGAATCACCGTGATGCGGAAGCGCAGACTCCGCAGAAACTTCCATTTTTCTTTGTTTTTAAGCCTGGAAATAGTAACCAACTCCCCACTTTGTGTGAACGTACTTCGGTTCACTTGGATTTTTCTCAATCTTTTCGCGCAGACGGCGGATATGTACATCTACGGTGCGCACGTCGCCCGGGTACTCATAGCCCCAGACAATGTTCAGCAGGTTCTCTCTGCTGTACACCTTGTTCGGATTGAAGACGAGAAGCTCGAGCACATCGAACTCCTTCGCAGTCAGATTGATCTCGCGGTCTCCGATGAAGACTCTTCTGCTCTCGCAGTCGATCCGCAGGTCTTTCACCTGTACGACTTTTGCTTTCTCTTCTTTTGGCTCCTGGCGGGCCGCACGGCGCATGATGGCCTTGATGCGTGCTTTTACTTCCAGAATGTTGAACGGCTTTGTGATGTAATCATCTGCGCCGTATTCCAGTCCCAGGATTTTGTCCATGTCCTCGCCCTTTGCGGTCAGCATGACGATCGGAACGTTGGAAAATTCACGGATCTGCTGGCAGACGGACAATCCGTCCAGCTTTGGCAGCATCAGATCCAGAAGGATCATATCGTATTCTTTTTCTTTTGCCATGGAGAGTGCTTCCTCGCCGTCGTATGCGCAGTCAACCTCCATGCCGTCCTGCTCCAGGCTGAAGCGGATTCCTTTTACGATCAGTTTTTCATCATCAACTACAAGAACTTTCTTTGCCATTTCTTCTCCTTCTTGTTCTAAACCTCGATAGAACCCCTTATCTTTTCAAACATCTTTCCCTTGATGCCCTCAATGTTCATAATCTCCTCAATCGAACCAAACGGGCCGTTTGCTTCGCGGTAGGCGATGATGGCATCCGCACGGCTCTCTCCGATGCCGGAGAGTGTCATCAGTTCTTCTTTTCCGGCCGTGTTCAGGTTGACTTTGCCGGAACCGGAAGCCTGCTCCGTGCCGCCCGTATTCTGCTGCGGCGTTTCCGTGATTTCCATGTTTTCTGCCTCCTCGCGCGTCCAGACGGTGATCTGCTCTCCGTCTTCGATTTTCCGTGCAAGATTGAGGATTTTTTCTTCAGCATCCGGCAGAAATCCGCCTGCCGCTTCCACAGCCTGCACTACGCGGCTTCCGCCCGGCAGCGTGTAGACACCGGGGGAAGCAACCGCACCGCAGATATAAACCTGCACTGTTTCTTCCGGTGCTGTCTCCTGTGCCTCACGTTTTTCCGGAATGCCTGTGGTTTCTCCGGCGCTTTTTTCGGAAACCGTCTGCTCCTCATCCACTTCCTTCTGATTCCCGAAAACGGTTTCCGCCGTGCTCCCGCCCGTGCTATCTGACAGTTTGTATTCTGTATCCCTGTGGTTGCATCCGCAGAGCAAAAAAACCAGCATCGCCGCCAGTATTTTTGCATGTTTTCTGCCTCTGTTCTGCTGTTTTTTCAATTTCATGCTGTGTACTCCCTTCCGCTTCGCATCTGACGCGCAAGGGTCCCTTGTGTACGCATAACTACGTTTCTATTGTATCGGAGATGCCGCAAAAATACAAGTAGAAATCTGTACCTTTATTTCCACTGAAACACTACAATTCCCACAACTGCCACTGCCATGCCGAGCAACTTGCGCACGGTGAAATCCGTTTTTTCCATACCGAAAAGGCCGAACAGTTCAATCAGCCACGCCGCTGCGAGCTGGGAAATGACGATCAGCATCGCCGCCTTCGCCGGGCCGAGGCCTGCCATACTCCAGATAACCGTGATCGTGATAAACGCGCCAATTGCCCCGCCGAGCAGCAGATACCACGGCTTTACGCGGAACAGATCCCCGATCGGCTCCCTCCCGGTGATGCACCATGCCGCAAGACAGACGGCAAACGCACTAATCTGCACCCAGCCGGCCGCCAGCCATGTACTCGTCTGTTTCGTCACCTCTGTGTTGAAAACGCCCTGAATACTCATCAGTGCGCCGGAAAGCAGCGCTGTTAAAATTCCCGCCATTGATTTTTCCTCCTGCTGTTTTTTTATGTACTCTCGGAGTCTTTCTGCGCTTGATTTTACGAGAAGATTTTTTGTCAGCTGTGCCCAAATTTCTGAGGCGTACGCGGTGCGTACGTTGATGAAATTTGGGTGCAGCTGGCGGAAAATCGGCCGTAAAAGCAAGTGCAGAAAGGCTCCGAGAGTACATTTTATACTATTCCTTTTTTCCCCGTTTTTATACAGAACTCAGGGACAGCAGAAAAACAGCCGCCCGGTCTCCTGCCTAGGAAACCAGACGGCTGTCTATTTCACATTACTGTAATGCTTTCTCCAGTTTTTCAATCATCTCATCGATGTCATCTTTCGTAATCACAAGCGGCGGTACCATACGAAGAACGTCGCTTCCGGCGGAAATCACAAGAAGTCCGTTCTCAATCGCGCGGTTGATGACTTCTCCGACCGGACGGCCCGTTACGACAAGGCCCTGCATAAAGCCTTTTCCACGGCGTGCTGCGAGGCAGTCATATTTTTCCACCAGCTCGTCCAGCTTTTTCTCCAGATACGGAGCCGTCTCTGCTACATGCTCTACGACATGCTGTTTCTCATAGCATTCAAATACAGCATTGACAGCCGCGCAGGCCAGCGGGTTTCCGCCGTATGTCGTTCCGTGGTCTCCCGGAACGAGCGAATGCTCTGCCGTCTTTTTATTCAGCACGAAGGCGCCGACCGGAACGCCGCAGCCAAGTGCTTTTGCACACGTCATGACATCCGGCTGTACGCCGTAATCCTGCCATGCGAACAGTTTTCCTGTTCTTCCCATACCGCACTGGATCTCGTCGAGGATCAGCAGGATGTCGTGCTCGTCACACAGATCGCGCACGCCCTGTAAAAATTCTTTCGTTGCCGGATAGATACCGCCCTCGCCCTGTACAGTCTCCATGATGATCGCACATGTCTTGTCGGTAATCTGTGCCTTTACGCTCTCCAGATCATTAAAATCCGCAAATTTAATGCCGCCGATCAGCGGTTTGAACGGATCCTGATAATGCGTATTTCCTGTTACAGAAAGCGCTCCAAGGCTTCTTCCATGGAAGGAATGGTTCATCGCGATGATCTCGTGATCGTTGCTGCCGTCTTTTAAGTAAGCGTATTTTCTCGCTACTTTGATGGCTCCCTCGATCGACTCCGTACCGCTGTTCGTAAAGAATACTTTATCCATGCCGGATGCCTTCGCCAGCTTTTCCGCCGCGGAGCCCATCGGAACATTGTAGAACAGGTTGGAAACATGGATGACTTTGTCCACCTGGTCTTTCACTGCTTTTTTATAATCGTCATTGCTGTAGCCGAGCGCATATACCGCGATACCTGCCGCAAAGTCCAGATATGCTTTTCCGTCGGTGTCATACAGATGAACGCCCTCGCCGTGGTCGATCACAAGCGGGAACCGGTTATAGGTGTGGAGCACGTACTGCTCGGTCTGTTCCATATACTCATTCGTCTTCATGATTGAATTTCTCCTTGTTTTCCCCTAAAATAGCCGTACCAATTCCTTTGTTCGTAAAGATCTCAAGCAGCAGGCAGTGCGGGATTCTTCCGTCCATGATGTGGACTCTCGATACGCCGTTCTCGATCGCATCGATGCAGCCCTGCAGTTTTGGAATCATGCCGCCGCCGACATTTCCATTTGTGATGAGATCTCTTGCTTCCTGTACGTGGAGCTCGGAAATCAGGCTCTCCGGATCCTTCGGATCTTTGTAGACACCCTCGATATCGGTCAGGAATGCCAGTTTTTCTGCATTTAACGCCTCAGCGATGGCGCATGCCGCGTCGTCTGCGTTGATATTGTAAGTATTGAAATCATCATCCATGCCTACCGGGCAGACAACCGGAAGGAAGTCGTTCTCCAGAAGATCGTACAGCACCTTCGGGTTTACGTTCTTGATATTTCCAACGAAGCCGATATCCTCGCCCTTGGACAGCTTCTTCTCTACATTTAAGAGTCCGCCGTCTTTTCCGCTGATGCCGACAGCATTAACTCCGAGTGACTGAATCATGGTGACAAGCTCTTTGTTGACCTTATTCAGCACCATCTCTGCCACTTCCATCGTATCGGCATCCGTTACACGAAGACCGTTGACGAATTTCGGTTCCATGCCGACTTTTCCGACCCAGCGGCTGATTTCCTTTCCACCGCCGTGTACGATGATCGGTTTGAAGCCGACCAGTTTCAGAAGAACTACGTCCTGGATGACGTTTCTCTTTAACTCTTCATCCACCATTGCGCTTCCGCCGTATTTGATGACAATGATTTTGCGGTTGAACCGCTGAATATAAGGAAGTGCCTCGATCAGCACATTTGCTTTGTCCAGATACATCTGATTTACCATGATTTTTTCTCCTCTTATGCTCTTTTCCCGTGCCTGTTCCGGATCCGGTCAGGAACGATAATCTGCGTTGATTTTTACGTAATCGTAGGTCAGGTCGCAGCCCCATGCCGTTGCTGTCGCCTCTCCCATGTGGATGTCGGCGATCGCAGTTACTTTCGGCTCGGAGAGGATCTTCGTTGCCTCCTCCTCGCTGTAGTCAACGGCAACACCTTTCGTGATAATCTGCAGTTTTCCGGCTGCGCTCTCAAAGTAGAGATCTACATTTTCCGGATCGAATTTTGCTCCGGAGTAACCCATCGCGCAGAGGATTCTTCCCCAGTTGGCGTCATGGCCGAAGATTGCCGCTTTCGTCAGACTCGATGTGATGACGGATTTTGCCAGTGTCACGGCCTGCTCTTTGCTCTCGGCTCCCTGAATCGTCACTTCGAACAGTGCGGTTGCGCCCTCGCCGTCGCCTGCGATGTGCATCGCCTGTGTTTTATTGACTTCAAAGAGTGCTTCTTTGAAAATCTTGTAATCCTCGTTTTCTTCCGTAATTTCCGGGTTTCCGGCAAGACCGTTTGCCAGAAGGAGAACGGTATCGTTTGTGGAAGTATCACCGTCTACGGAAACCATGTTGTAGGTGTCCGGTACGACTTCGCTCAGTGCTTTCTGCAGCATCTCTTTCGAAATATTGGCATCGGTTGCCACAAAGCTCAGCATGGTGCACATATTCGGATGGATCATGCCGGAGCCCTTGCACATGCTGCCGATCGTTACGGTTTTTCCGCCGATTTCGATCTGAACAGCAACTTCCTTCGGCTCGGTGTCGGTTGTCATGATCGCCTGTGCTGCTGTAGCTGCGGCTTCTCTTGTAGCTGCAAGCTGCGGTTTCAGCATTTCCACGCCGGCTGCGATCTTATCGATCGGAATCTGTTTTCCGATAACACCGGTCGATGCAACGAGAACGGAGTCCTCTGGAATGGAAAGTGCAGCCGATGCTGCCTCTGCGGTTTTTCTGCAGTAGCCATGGCCCTCCTCGCCGGTGCATGCATTGGCGATTCCGCTGTTGCAGACGATTGCCTGTGCGGTTGGATGGTTGTATACAATCTCCTGGTCCCATTTGACCGGAGCTGCTTTTACGATGTTTGTAGTAAAGGTTCCTGCTGCTACGCACGGTACCTCGCTGTAGACAAGTGCCATATCCTTTACGCCCTGTTTTTTAATTCCTGCTGCGCCGCCTGCTGCCTGAAAACCTTTTGCAGCAGTGATGCCTCCTTCAATCTTTTTCATTCTTTTATCCTCACTTTTCGTAAATTCCGTCTGTTGTCTGCTTCTGTCTTTTTTACGGGAACATCGGCGGCATGCACAGGCCTTCGTTTTCCGGCAGGCCGAACATCAGGTTCATATTCTGTACCGCCTGTCCTGCTGCGCCTTTGACCAGGTTGTCCATCGCACCCATCATGATGATTCGTTTCGTTCTCGGATCGATCTTGAAGTTGACATCCACATAGTTGCTTCCCTCGACCCATTTCGTCTGCGGGCAGACATCCTTATCGAGAACACGTACAAACTGCTCGTTGGCATAATACTTATCATAAACGGCTTTAACCTCTTCGTAAGTCACATCTTTTTTCAGGGATGCATATGCCGTTACGAGAATGCCGCGGTTCATCGGAACAAGATGCGGGGTGAAGTTCAGGGTGATCGGGTAGCCGGCTGCATAGGAAAGCTGCTCCTCGATCTCCGGTGTGTGGCGGTGGCCGGCAACGCCGTATGCCTTGATGTTTTCATTGACCTCACAGTAGAGGTTGTCCACTTTCGCTCCTCTTCCTGCTCCGGAAGTTCCTGATTTTGCATCAATAATGATGGTGTTTCCATCAATCAGATCTTCCTTTAATAAAGGATAAATCGAAAGAGTTGAGCAGGTCGGATAGCATCCCGGGTTTGCCACGATGCGCGCTTGTTTTACTTTCTCACGGTTGATCTCGCACAGTCCGTAAACCGCCTCGTCGATATACTGCGGGGATTTATGCTCGATCTTGTACCACTCTTCATACGTTTTTACATCTTTAATACGGAAATCGGCGCTCAGGTCGATGACCTTTACTTTCGAAAGAATTTCATCATTTACCAGGGAAGCACAGAGTCCCTGCGGAGTTGCTGTAAAAATGACGTCTACTTCCTTTGCAAGCTGCTCCATGTTGTCGTCCTTGCAGACATCGTCTACTAACTGAAACATATTCTGGTAAACCGACGCATATTTCTTATCGATATAGCTTCTGGAACCATACCATTTAATCTCCACATCTTTGTGTCCCAGGAGAATACGCACCAGCTCGCCTCCTGCATATCCTGTAGAACCGATAATTCCTGCTCTGATCATACCTTTTTCTCCTTTTTTCTTTCGCCCGTTTTCTTGTCTTGCCGGACATTTTTTCTTTTTTCTTTATGATATCTCAATTATTTTCTTTTTTCAATGAAAAATCTTTGTTTTCTGCTGTCATATACCGTCGATTGCATAAGTATACACCTCAAATGTATATTATGCAAGTTTTTTTTGAATTTCTGAAAAAAAGCTTGCATAATCCTGTCGTATGATGTATATTTTAGTCATTGACGATGCACCGCGCATATAGGTGCACGAGAAATCCAAGGAGGATCTTACATTATGAAAGAAAAAGTTGTACTTGCCTATTCCGGCGGACTTGATACTACTGCCATTATTCCGTGGCTGAAAGAGACCTTTGACTACGAAGTAATCTGCTGCTGCATCGACTGCGGCCAGGGAAACGAGCTGGTTGGCCTCGATGAGAGAGCAAAACTTTCCGGCGCTTCCAAATTATATATCGAAAACGTTATCGACGAGTTCAGTGAAGACTTCATCATGCCGTGCGTAAAAGCAGGCGCTGTTTATGAGAACAAATACCTGCTCGGTACTTCCATGGCACGTCCGGTTATCGCAAAGAAACTCGTTGAGATCGCAAGAAAAGAAGGTGCTGTTGCCATCTGCCACGGCGCTACCGGTAAAGGAAATGACCAGATCCGTTTCGAGCTCGGCATCAAAGCCCTTGCTCCGGATATCAAAGTAATCGCTCCTTGGAGAATGACCGATGTATGGACCATGCAGTCCCGTGAAGACGAGCTGGCTTACTGTAAAGCACACGGCATCGACCTTCCGTTTGATGCAAACCACAGCTACAGCCGTGATCGTAACCTGTGGCACATCAGCCATGAGGGACTTGAGCTTGAGGATCCGTCCAACGAGCCGAACTACGACGATCTTCTCGTACTGACCACTCCTCCGGAAAAAGCTCCGGACGAAGGCGAGTACGTAACCATGACCTTTGAGGCCGGCGTTCCGAAGACCTTAAACGGAAAAGAAATGAAAGTTTCTGAAATCATCACCGAGCTGAACAAGCTGGGCGGAAAACACGGCATCGGTATTGTTGATATCGTTGAGAACCGTGTTGTCGGCATGAAATCCCGCGGTGTTTATGAGACTCCTGGCGGAACCATCCTGATGGCTGCACATGAGCAGTTAGAGGAGCTGATTCTCGACCGTGAGACCCTGAAAACAAAGAAAGATCTCGGAAACCTGCTTGCTGAGGTTGTTTACGAAGGAAAATGGTACACTCCTCTGCGCGAGGCAATCCAGGCATTCGTTGATGTCACCCAGAAATATGTAACAGGCGAAGTAAAATTCAAACTGTTCAAAGGCAACATCATCAAAGCCGGCGAGTCTTCTCCGTACAGCCTGTACAATGAGTCTCTTGCTTCCTTCACCACCGGCGATCTCTACGATCACCACGATGCAGACGGATTCATCACACTGTTCGGTCTGCCGCTGAAGGTTCGTGCGATGAAAATGCAGGAGCTGGAGAAAAACAACAACAAATAAGATCTGATCCTATGGATTCCCAAAAGAAAGCGGACTCGCTCCGCTTTCTTTTTTTGCATACAAAAAGGACCCGCCCATTTCAGGCAGGTCCCTTTGTTTATTCGTAATATGCGTCGATTCCGTCCGCAATTCCCTGTGCCATCTTGTTTCGGTAATCCTCGGTTGCCATCAAACGGTCCTCGGAAGGATTGCTCATGAAGCCAAGCTCAATGATCGTGACCGGAATGGTACTCCAGTTGATGCCGCTCATGGAATCGGTGTAAATCACATCGCGGTTCTTCGCACCGGTGTCTTTGCAGAATGCTGCGATCATCTTCTGGGAGAGCTTCTGGCTCTTGCTGACCACATCACCGGAAAGATACGTATTTCTGCTGCTCGGTGCCATCGTGAGTGCTCCGTAAACCGACTGGTTCGAATCTCCGTTCGCGTGTACACGCACGAGAATGTCTGCTCCGTTCTGCACGGCAAGTTTTGCACGCTCGGAGTTGCTGATATTGACGTCGTGCGTCTCGCGGATCATGTAAACATCGTAGCCGCGCTCCTCAAGGATATCGCGTACCTTTAAAGATACCGCAAGGTTCAGCTCATACTCATTGATGCCGGTTGCCACACCGCATGTTCCGGAAGCAACCTTCGCCTTATAGGTCGATGATCCCGGTCCGATCGGCTCTTTCTCGCTGTTTCCTCTTCTCTGGTGTCCTGCGTCGATTGCCACGCAGATATTTTTGCTGTTCCGGCGGACACCGTTTTTATCAACGTAATAGCCGTCGATGTAGGTATCCTTATAGATGCCGCCCCAGCTTCGGAAGTAATACGTTTTTCCGTCCACTTCCTGCCAGCCGTTCTTGTAAATACCGCCCCAGCTCCGGAAGTAATACGTTGCGCCTTTGATCGTTACCCATTGGCTCTTATACATGCCGCCCCAGCTCTGCAGGTAATACCAGTTATTATCATACCACAGCCATTCACTGTGCATCATTTTGCCGTCCTGCCTCAGATAATACCAGTTCTTGTCATACAGCAGCCAGCCTTCCCCTTTTGGGGTTCCGTTGCTGTCCATGTAATACCAGTCACTGCCCTTGGCCGCCCAGGCGTTCACGCGCATGCCGCCCCAGCTTTCAAAGTAATAATCAACGCCGTCAATCGTCTGCCAGCCGGTACTCATCACACCGTCTGCGTCTACATGGTACGTTCTTTTATCATGCACAAACCACTGATTCGTTCTGAGGCTTCCGTCCTCATTCAGATAGTACCATGTTCCGCCGACTTTTTTCCAGCCCTGGAATCCGGCTCCGCCCCAGCTCTCGAAGTAGTAGAGCGTTCCGTCAATCTTCTGCAGTCCGGTGCTCATCACACCGTTTTCATCTACATGGTATGTTCTCTTGTCGTGAACGAACCATTCATTCGTTTTGACGCTTCCGTCCTCGTTCAGATAGTACCATGCCCCGCCGACTTTTTTCCAGCCCTGGAATCCGGCTCCGCCCCAGCTCTCAAAATAATAGAGCTTTCCGTTGACCATCGAAAGACCCGTGCACATGATTTCGTCTGCATTCAGATAATATCTCCGGTTCAGATGGGTGATCCACTCGCTGGCGGCCATCGTGCCGTCCTCTTTTCTGTATTTCCAGCTTCCGTCCTCCTGTTTCACCCAGCCGGCAGGAAGTTTCTCTTCCGGCTCCTGTTCGTTGTCCTCACCTGGAATCGTAACAGCCGGCGTCTCGTTTTCCGAAGTACCGCTCTGCTCCTGCGCTGCCGCTTCCTCATCCGAATTCTGCTCGGAACTTTCCGTCTCATCCTGCTGCCAGGTTACGGCCGTGCCGTCATTTTCTGCTGCGCTTACCCTTGCCGGAAGCGCCCAGCCTCCCGCCGCAACGGCCGCTGCGATCAGCAGTGCTGCGATTTTCTTTTTTGCCATCTGGTTTTCCTCCTTTTATCGCGCCATCTGGTAAATCTCATATACTTCCTGTGCGCCCAGCTTGCGGATGCGGGACAGTTTTACAGTGTCCTGCTGTGTTGCATCCATGGAAAGGGCACGCAGATCCTCATCCGACGGGTTCGGGATATCAAGCTCATGCAGGGAGGTCGGCATGCCGAGCGAATGGAAGAACGCTACTGTGCGCTCAATGCCTTCCGTTGCCCGTTTGTGATCGCTTCCCTCTGTGATGCCCCAGACTTTTTCTGCAAACCGTGCAAACCGCCAGAGAACCGTCTCCTCATCGTACTGGTATTTCGCCCAGGCACCCCAGACTGCCGCCAGGGATGCGCCGTGTGCTACATCGTATTTTGCACTTAACGCATGGCCGAATTTATGTACCGAAAAATCTTTGCCGCGTCCGCACTCCGTCAGTCCATTGTGTGACAGGCTTCCGCACCACATGATTTCCGCCATCGCATTGTAATCGGATGGGTTTTCCAGAACCTTCGGTCCGTTTTTGATTACGGTACGGAGGAGTCCCTCTGCGATCTCGTCCGTCATCTCGCACTGGCTCTCCGGAATGAAATAGCGCTCCATCGTGTGCATCATGATGTCGGTTACGCCGCAGGCAATCTGGTATTTCGGCAGGGTTGCTGCCAGCTCCGGATTCATGATGGCAAATTTGCAGCGGTTGAACGGCGTGTTGATGCCGGCCTTTTTGCCGATTGCCTCGTTTGTCAGAACGGCTGAATCGCTCATCTCGCTTCCGGCTGCCGGTATCGTCAGAACCGCTCCTACCGGGAGAGATTTTGTCAGCGGTACTTTTTTCGTCCAGATATCCCAGAGTGCCTCCGCCGGATTTGCAGCTCCATGCGCAACGGCTTTTGCGGTGTCAATCGAGCTTCCGCCGCCGACGGCAAGAATAAAGTCTGCCTGCATTTCCACTGCTTTTTTCACACCCTCCTCGGCAAGGGCAAGTCTCGGGTTTGGTTTTACGCCGCCAAGCTCTTCAAAGGCAAGGCCCTCTTTTGCAAGAGATGCTTCCACTCGTTCCAGAAGACCGCTCCGTTTTGCACTTCCGCCTCCGTAAACGACGAGCACCTTTGTGCCGCCCCATTTCTTTACCTCAGCGCCTGCCTGGTTTTCGGTCTCTTTTCCGAACACGACTTCCGTCGGGGTATACTGTATAAACTGATCCATCTTCTTATTTCCTCCCTGCATTTTTATTCTTCATAAATCCGTACGTTTCCCGAGCTTACACGGTAAAGATCGTCTCTCCTGTTTTCCAGAGACGGGATTTCATTTCTTGTCCGCTCCAGCACTTCCGGATCCAGCTCTGCGATGAGTACCTGCGGGGTATCATCTGCCTCCGCAAGAATTTCGCCGTCCGGCGCAATGATCATGGAATGGCCGTACGCCTCAAACCGCGCTTTCTGGCCGCACTGGTTGGCGGCGAGCACGTAGCATCCGTTTTCAATGGCGCGCGTGCGCAGCAGTGCTTCCCAGTGGCGCTCTCCCGTTGCTTTCGTAAAATCCGCCGCTATCAGAAATGCATCTGCTCCGGAGGATGCCATCAGCCGGTACTGTTCCGGAAAGCGGATATCGTAGCAGATGCTCATGCCGAACAGGCCAAGCGCCGTGTCCGCAAGAACAATTTCATTTCCCGGGCAGATCTCGTGTGATTCTTCGTAGGAGACACTGCCCGGAATATTTACATCAAACATATGTATTTTGCTGTATTCTGCAATCGTTTCTCCATCTGGTCCGAACAGAAACGACGTGTTGGACGGACGCCCCGGATGGCGCCGTACCGTCATGCTGCCGCAGTGCAGATAGACACCGTACCGTTTGGCAAGGCTGGAAAACCGGCGGCTGACGTAGCCCGGCACTGCACTTGCGTGCCCCGGCATGTCTGCTCCCGTGTATTCTGCGGTCTCCGGGAAAAGAATCAGCTTCGCTCCCTGTTCCGCCGCCTCCTGCACATACTGCTCGGCCATGCGCATATTTTCATTCATATCCGGCCCAGAATCCATCTGCACCAGGCCTGCAATTATTTTTTCCATCTTTTTGTCCCCTCGTTTCACATGTTAGCTTGTGATTTTTCCGCTTATACTCTCGTTTATTATATCGCATATTCCCCGAAACAGCTACCCAAATTCGCAATTTTCATACCTTTTGCAGCTTTTATTTTTTAATTTTTGAAAATAACAATTGACAAATCTGGAAAACAGGAGTAGCTTAGAACCATAAGCTGTCGTGTTCGATCAGATGCGGCAGAAAAAATCATGAAAGGAGAACACCACTTATGATCAATCTTATTTATGCATCCAGCGTAAAACAGAATAAACTTCGTATGGCGATCAAACCAGGTGGCTGCCCTTCTTTCGAAATTCTTTGTAAGCATTAACTCTGCATAACAAATCTCTATGCATTCTTTATGCCTGCTATTTCGCACAGAAGGCGCGGTACGTCGATACTGCGGCTTTTTTTATTGCTATAAACAGTACGAAACCGTTCTTTCCGGCTTCGCTCCGTTTCCGGCAGGCAGATTCCGCGGTCTTCTTACCGCATCGATTCCCTTCTTTTATATACAAACGCAGCCTTCGCTTTCGTTTCCCGTTGTTCCGTTCCCACACTTACGGAGCTTTTGAAAGCCTATGTTCTGCCAGACACCCAAACGACATCAATGAGGAGGTTTTAACATTCATGAAGAAAAATCCAATCGGTAAGTACCTGCTCCAGAACTGGTACTACTACGTTTTCGCTTTTGGTTCCATGGCCTTAAGTGTCTTTCTCGATATGCTCGCGCCGCTTGTCACGCTGCACATCGTGGATGACGTGCTGGTCAGTCACAAAATGGAACTGCTCTGGAAATACCTTGCCGCCTTTCTTCTGATCGGTGCCGCAAAAGCCCTGTTTCAGTACATCAAAGAATTTTTATTCGATGTCAGCAGCGTCCGCGTCGCCAGCCAGATGAGGGACAACCTGTTCCGCCACGTCCAGCGGCTTTCGGTGGAATACTTTGACAAAAACAATACCGGCGAACTCCTCGCCCGCGTGCGCGATGACGTCGACCGGATCTGGGATATCCTCGGCTTTGCCGGCATGCTGATCTTAGAAGGCCTGATCTGTATCATGATGGCAATGGTCAGTATGGTCAAACTGGATCTGCCGCTGACACTCGTCTCCGTGGCGATCCTCCCTTTCGTCGCAGGCATCGCAATCCGCCTCGAAAAAGAACTCGACCGTGTCTACGATGCGATCAGCGAGGAAAACGCCGTCATGAATACCGTTGCACAGGAAAATCTCGCCGGTGTCCGCACCGTCAAATCCTTTGCACGGGAACCGTATGAGATCAAAAAATTCCGGAAACACAATCAGAAATACTGCGATCTCAACATGGATCAGGCGCGCGTCCTGATGAAATACGATCCCGCCATCTCGTTTCTTACGAAGCTGATGCGCGTGCTCGTCCTTCTCGCGGGCGGCTACGGTGTCATCCACGGACGCATTACGCTCGGTGTTTTAACGGCCTTTATGGAGTACACCTCCAAGATCACCTGGCCGATCGAAAACGTCGGCTGGCTCGGCAACTGCTTCGCTTCTGCGATTGCTTCCAACAAGAAGCTGAACAAAATTCTCGCAGAGGAGCCGCAGATCGCAGAACCGGAAAATCCGGTGGAGCTTTCAAAACTTCCGGGTGACCTGGAATTCCATCACGTCGATTTCTCCCTGCATGACACACCGATTCTGCAGGATATCGACTTTACCTTAAAGCAGGGCCACACACTCGGCATCATGGGTATGACGGGTTCCGGAAAAACAACCATCGTCAATCTGCTCGAGCGTTTTTACGATGTCACCAACGGTTACATCTGTCTCGACGGCCACGATATCCGCACCCTGCCGCTGCGCACCGTGCGCGATACTTCTTCCGTCGTCATGCAGGACGTCTTCCTGTTCTCAGATACCATTTCTGAGAATGTCCGCCTCGGCAGCCGCAGCACGATGAAATCCGAGGAGGTACATAACGCCGTCTCCGCTGCATGTGCTTCCGAGTTCGTCGACCATCTTTCGGATCAGTACGAAACCGTCATCGGCGAACGCGGCATGGGACTTTCCGGCGGTCAGAAGCAGCGTCTTTCCATCGCACGCGCCCTGGCAAAACAGGCTCCGATCCTCGTACTGGATGATTCCACCTCGGCGCTCGATATGGAGACCGAATACGAAATCCAGAGCCATCTCGCCGAGAAAAAAGATGTTTCCAAGATCATCATTGCCCACCGCATTTCTTCGGTGCAGAATGCCGATGAGATCCTGTATCTCGATCACGGACGCATCGCCGAGCGCGGCACGCATGAGAGTCTGATGGCACAGAAAGGCCTGTACTACTCCACCTGGGAGGCTCAGTACGGTGATTACCATAAAGCAAAGGCAGCCCTCGAGCAGGCACTTCCTGCCAATGCTTAATTCAATTTAATCTATTACCCGACAACTTCTGTATTTACTTACCCGTTAAGAGAGGAACAATACGATTATGGCTATCAATTCCAGTAAAGTAGATGAAGAGCAGAAAGAGGTCTTAAAGAGCGCGACCATCCGCCGCCTCTTCTCCTACTTAAAAAATTATAAACGCCAGGTTGCCGTCGTTCTCGTGGTTCTCGCCGTTACCATCGCGATTTCCACTGTGAACCCGCTGCTCCTGGAGTACGCCATCGACGTCAATATTGCGCAGAAAGACTGGCGTGGGCTTGTTGCCCTCTGCGTATTCATGGTTGTGATCAACCTGGTTTACGCGGCCGGTGTCCGCCTGCGGATGCTTCTGATGGCGCGCATTACCAACAACATTCTTCTGGAAATCCGTGACGAGCTCTACACGCATATCCAGACCTTAAGCTTCAGCTTTTTCGATACCCGCCCGGCCGGAAAGATCCTGGCGCGCATCATCGGCGATGTCAACTCGTTAAAGGATGTGCTGAACGACGGTGTCACAAAGCTGATTCCAAACATTCTCACGATCATCGCCATTCTGGTGATCATGATGATCAAAAACATCTGGCTCTCCTTAAGTGCGATTCTCGTGCTGCCGCTGATCGCTATCGGCATGTATTTTATTCAGATCGTCGCACACAAGAGATGGCAGACGTTCCGAAAAAAATCTTCCAATGTTACGGCGTATATCCACGAGGACTTCTCCGGTATCCGCATCATCAAGAGCTTTACCGCAGAGCAGGAATCGCAGGGCGAGTTTGACCGGCTTCTTCTTGAGCATCAGAACTCCTTCATCCATGCGGTCCGCCTGGCGGATGGTTTTTCCGCTGTGATCGAAGTGACATGGGGCATCGGAACGTTTCTTCTGTATTTTATCGGTATTTCCGTACTCGGCGTGGATGCCGTTCCGATCGGTACGTTCACGGCGTTTGCGATGTATCTGACGATGTTCTGGGATCCGATCCAGAACCTGGCCGGTTTTTACAACAAGCTGATCACGAACCTTTCCGCTGCGGAGCGAATCTTTGAGATCCTCGACACACCGGCGGAGGTTGCCGACAAGCCTGGCGTCACAGAACTGCCGCCGATCAAAGGAGAAGTAACGTTCGACCACGTCAGCTTTGCCTACTCCGATGATCCGGACACGCTGGTTTTAAAGGATGTCAGCTTTACAGCGGCTCCCGGTGAGACGATCGCACTCGTCGGCCCGACCGGCGCTGGAAAGACGACCATTGTCAATCTGATCAGCCGTTTCTACAATATTACTTCTGGAACGGTCCGCGTCGACGGCTACAGCCTGACGGATGTCTCCATCAACAGCCTGCGTGCCCAGATGGGCGTTATGACCCAGGACAACTTTCTCTTCTCCGGCACGATTCGCGACAACATTGCGTATGGAAAGCTCGATGCCACGGAGGAAGAAATCATTGCCGCCGCAAAGGCCGTGCATGCCCATGACTTTATCATAGAACTGCCGGACGGCTACGACACCGAGATCAGCGAGCGCGGTGCCCGTCTTTCCAACGGCCAGCGCCAGCTTCTCGCCTTTGCCAGAACGATGGTGTCCGATCCGCGGATTCTGATTCTCGACGAGGCGACGTCCAGCATCGACACACAGACAGAAATTCAGGTGCAGCAGGGAATCGAAAGCCTGTTGAAGGGCCGTACCTCGTTCATCATTGCGCACCGTCTTTCTACTATTAAAAATGCGGACCGGATTTTCGTGATCGACCACGGAAAGATTTTCGAGCAGGGAACCCACGACGAACTGATGGCAAAACAGGGCGCGTACTACCAGCTCTACCAGGCACAGTTCCGCAGGGTATCCTAAAATCAAGAAATTTTCTCAAAACTGCCTTTCTTTTTTACAGGGAAAGGCAGTTTTTTTCCCTCTTTTCTATAACTGGTTTTCCTTTCCTTGACAAATGAATCCTCCCTGCTATATGATGATAACTGATCTTTTTTCGGGGACATTTGTTCCCGTCTGCCGCTTCCCACTCCTGCGGCATTTGTCACGAAACAGTCTGATACGGAGCTTTTTCGAATGCCTCCGTGTTTTCTTTCAGAAAGGAGTATCATGACATTTTTTTCAAAAAAAACGTTACGCCTTCTCCTCCTTCCTGCCCTCCTTCTTCTGACGGGCTGTGCGGGATCCTCAAAAGAGACGGCGGATTCCCAGGAGAACACGAAACTCTCCGCCGTGGCTACGATTTTTCCGCAGTATGATTTTCTGCGCGCCATCGGCGGCGATCATCTCGATCTCCACATGCTGCTTTCCCCGGGTGCGGAAAGTCACTCGTTTGAACCGACACCGGGCGATATGATTACGGTTTCCGAATGTGATCTCTTCGTCTACGTCGGCGGCGATTCCGATGCCTGGGTCGAGACAATCCTTGATTCTGTCGATACCTCGAACAAAGAGGTAGTGACGCTGATGGACTGCGTTGACACCGTTGCCGAGGAAACCGTCGAGGGAATGGAGACCCACGGCCACGCACACGATCATGAAGACGAGGATGCGCACGACCATGAGGACGAAGATGCAGATCACGAGGATGTACACGACCATGAGGACGAGGATACACACGACGAATCTTCCCATGATCATGCGCACGAATCCCACGGCGAACAGGACGAGCACGTCTGGACCTCGCCGAAAAATGCGATGCGGATTGTCCAGAAACTCTGCGATTCCCTCTGCCGCCTCGACCCGGAGCATGCGGATGAATACCAGGCAAACACCGCCTCGTATCTTGCTTCGCTTGCCTCCCTCGATGAGGAATTTTCCGATGTCACCGCAATTGCAAGCCGCCATACCATTGTTTTCGGCGACCGTTTCCCGTTCCGCTACTTTGCGGACACCTACGGCCTCGACTACTACGCGGCGTTTCCCGGCTGCTCCTCGGAATCCGAGGCAAGTGCCAAAACCCTTTCTTTTTTAATTGATAAAATCAAGGAAGAACAGATTCCCGTCGTTTTCCACACCGAGCTGTCCAATGAACAAATGACGGACTCCATCTGTGAGGCGACCGGCGCGAAAAAGCTGCTGCTTCATTCCTGTCACAATGTATCCAAAGATGATTTCGAAAGCGGCGCTACGTATCTCTCCCTCATGGAACAGAACGTTTCCGCATTAAAGGAGGCTTTAAACTAAATGGCTCTACTTACCTGCAGTGATGTCACCTTCTCCTACGAGGGCATCCCGGTCCTGACCGATGTCAACTTTGCCCTGGAAGCCGGCTCCTACCTCTGTATTGTGGGCGAGAACGGTTCCGGAAAAAGTACTCTGATCAAGGGACTGCTTCACTTAAAAAATCCGTCCACCGGCTCGATCACAACCGGCGACGGGCTTCATCCAAGCGAGATCGGCTATCTGCCGCAGCAGACCGCCGCACAAAAGGATTTCCCGGCGAGCGTCTGGGAAGTCGTGCTGTCCGGCCGGCAGAACCACCCGCATTTCCCGCCGTTTTACACAAAGGCAGACAAAGAGGACGCGCTCCGCAATATGGAGCTTCTCGACCTCCTTTCATTAAAGAAACGGTGCTACCGTGATCTCTCCGGCGGCCAGCAGCAGCGTGTGCTTCTCGCTCGTGCGCTTTGCGCCACAAAGAAACTGCTGCTCCTCGACGAGCCGGTCACTGGCCTTGACCCGGTCATGACAAACGAAATGTACCAGCTCATCCGCCGCATCAACCGCGAGCAGAACGTTACGATCATCATGGTTTCCCACGATATCCGCAATATTCTGCCGGACGCAACGCACATTCTCCAGCTCGACCAGAAGCAGGTCTTCTTCGGTCCGACGGACGAGTATCTGAAAACCGAGGCTGGAAAACAGTTTTTAGGAGGTGCCGACTTATGATTTCGAATCTGCTGAAAATGCTTTCTTATCCGTTTATGCAGCGTGCCCTTGTGGTCGGCATTCTCGTCTCTTTGTGTGCCGCACTGCTTGGCGTCAGCCTCGTGTTAAAGCGCTACTCCATGATCGGCGACGGCCTCTCCCATGTCGGATTCGGCTCTCTTGCAATTGCAACGGCACTCGGTTTTGCTCCGCTTGCCTTCACAATCCCTGTCGTCGTGCTTGCCGCCTTTCTGCTGCTCCGCATGAACGAATCCAGCAAGATCAAAGGCGACGCCGCCATCGGCCTGATTTCAAGCTCTGCGCTTGCGATCGGTGTCATCACGGTTTCGTGGTCGAGCGGCATGAACACCGATGTCAACAACTACATGTTCGGAAGCATCCTTGCGATGAGTGATGAGGACGTCGTTCTCTCCGTGGTGCTCTCCATCGTCGTGCTGCTCCTGTTCGTTCTGTACTACAACCGCATTTTTGCTGTCACCTTCGATGAAACATTTGCCAGAGCAACCGGTGTCCGCGCAGAGCTTTACAACATGCTGCTGGCATTCTTAACCGCCATCACCACCGTCCTCGGCATGCGCATGATGGGCGCACTTCTGATCTCCAGCCTGCTGATTTTCCCGGCACTGACCTCGATGCGTCTCTGCCATACCTTCCAGAGCGTGGTGATCTGCTCTGCGGTTCTCTCGGTGGTGTGCTTCCTTCTTGGCATGTCCCTCTCGTTTTTCCTGTCCTCCCCTGCCGGAGCGACGGTCGTAATCGTGAACCTGCTGGCATTCCTGATCTTTTCTGCGATTGCCGGAATCCGCGAGCATACCGCATAAAAAGTTTCCGATCTGACCTGCTTTGTTTTACTGGAGGTATTTTATGAATCGAATTGTAATTGCACTGTTAAAACCGTTTTCCTTCATCCCGGCGATTCTGATGATGTCGCTGATTTTCTCCTTCTCTTCCCAGAACGGAACGGAATCCTCACAGCTCAGTGAAAAAGTGGCGCGCGGCATTTTCATCACGATCGACCACGTCATGGACCGCGGATGGGATGATGAGAAGATCCAGGAACTGGCTGACGAGTATCAGTACCCGGTACGGAAGCTGGCTCATATGACAGAGTACTGTCTGCTTGCAATCTGTGTTTCGCTTCCGCTCTACGTCTACGGCCTGCGCGGCTTCGCGCTCACATTTCTTGCCGGCATCCTCTGTGTCGCCTTTGCCGCGAGCGATGAGTTCCACCAGACGATGGTCGCCAACCGCGGCCCGTCGGTAAAGGACGTCGGCATCGACAGCATCGGCGTTCTCTTCGGCATCACGTTTGTACGGCTGTTCTGCTGGATTGCACTCGGCGGAAATACGAAAAAAAGAAAGCGGCGCAGACGGCGTTACTATTACTAAAAATATTGGATAACAGAAAAATCCCCGTTGGAAAAATCATTTCTCCTGAAACTGATTTTCCCAACGGGGATTTTTTCATTTTTCTTAAAAACAGCTCTTAGGAAAGTGAATCCGCATACGCCTGAATATCTGCCTTCATCTGAATCCAGGCATCCTCATGCTCCACGTAGTACAGAGGGCAGAGCTTTTCGGTTACATCATAGTGACGGATCACATCGTCCGAAGTCAGATTGAACCGCTTGCATAAGAAACCGGCGAGCTGGACCACAGAATTGTATGTCTCATCGGTAAATTCACCGCTGTCATCCGGGTGGCAGCATTCAATCGAGATCGTATCGAAATTACGCTGGTTCGATGCATACGACCATTCACTCGTCGGGATACACTGAACGACTTCTCCCTCGATGCCGACGACGAAATGGCTGCTGGCCTGCGCCTCCTGCGTCTCAGGCAGGTTTTCAAAGTAATCACGGTTCTGCATCGCCGTGCTTCCCGGGTTTGCGGTGTAGTGAATAACGATACCGTCCACCTTTTTCAGCCTCGTCTGCGGTCTGGACCAGCTGTTCGGCGTCAGAAGCTCCACATCAATCGGCGGAGCGCCGGTCCAGTCGGTGATATCGTTGTCCTCATAATCAGAACCGGAATAGTCAACGGCCGTGATATCACTTGCCGTTTTTGCCACACGGCGGATGCCGCTGTAAATGCCGACGCAGATCAGCACCACCAGAACTCCCGTCAGAAACATTCTGCGGTGAAGCTGGCGCTGCCTCTGTTTTCTTGTCATTTTTCCCCGTCTCTTCTGTGCCATATGTTCTCTCCCCGCTGCAAATAAGCGCTCCCTCATTTGAAAAGGCAGAAGCTGAAAAGTTTCTGCCCTTTCCCCCTTCTGCCTTTTGCGACTTTTTATTCTTATTTATCGTCCACGCTGTAGTTCGGAGCCTCTTTGGTGATGTGAATATCATGCGGATGGGACTCTTTTAAGGATGCTGCGGAAATCTTCACAAATTTTCCGGTCTCCTTTAAGGTCTCAACATCTTTCGCTCCGCAGTAGCCCATACCGGAACGAAGTCCGCCGATCAGCTGGAATACAGTGTCCTCTACGAGGCCTTTGTATGCTACACGACCTTCCACACCTTCCGGAACCAGTTTCTTGGCGCCGGTCTGGAAGTAACGGTCTTTACTTCCGTTCTCCATGGCTGCGATGGATCCCATTCCACGGTATACTTTGTATTTTCTTCCCTGGAACAGTTCGAAATCTCCCGGGCTCTCATCGCATCCTGCGAAGATGCTTCCCATCATGCAGACATTGGCACCGGCTGCGATAGCCTTTGTCATGTCTCCGGAGTACTTGATACCGCCGTCGGCGATGATCGGAGTTCCGGTCTTCTTTGCTTCCTCATAGCAGTCCATAACGGCTGTGACCTGCGGTACACCGATACCTGCAACGACACGGGTCGTACAGATAGAACCAGGTCCGATACCGACTTTAACAGCGTCTGCTCCGGCTGCGATCAGGTCTCTTGTTGCCTCTGCGGTTGCCACGTTTCCGGCGATTACCTGCAGATCCGGATAATGCTCTTTGATGAGACGAAGTGTTTTGAAGATATTTGCGGAATGTCCGTGAGCGGAGTCGATGACGATCACGTCTACGTGTGCTTTTACCAGCGCATCGACACGATCGAGCACGTTTGCCGTGATGCCGACTGCGGCACCGCAGAGCAGACGTCCCTGCTCATCCTTGGCGGACAATGGGTACTTGATGGTTTTCTCGATATCTTTGATGGTGATCAGACCTTTGAGGTTGAAATCGTCATCGACAATCGGAAGTTTTTCTTTTCTGGATTTTGCAAGGATTGCTTTTGCCTCGTCCAGCGTAACGCCTACTTTTGCAGTGATCAGGTTTTCGCTGGTCATGGACTCTTTGATTTTCTTGGTGAAATCAGTTTCAAACTTCAGATCACGGTTTGTAATAATACCAACCAGTTTTCCGTTCTCGGTAATCGGGACACCGGAAATACGGAATTTTGCCATCAGATTATTGGCATCTTCCAGGGTGTGCTCCGGAGACAGATAGAACGGATCGGTGATAACACCGTTCTCAGAACGTTTTACTTTGTCTACTTCTTCTGCCTGCTGCTCAATCGACATATTCTTGTGAATAATACCGATTCCTCCCTGACGTGCCATGGCAATTGCCATACGGTGTTCTGTAACCGTATCCATGCCGGCGCTCATCATCGGGATGTTCAGCTTGATCTTCTTGGTCAGATGCGTAGTCAGATCTACCATGTTTGGGGTTACTTCAGAATACTGCGGAACCAGAAGCACATCATCGAAGGTAATACCATCACCAATAATTGTACCCATTTTCATTTCTTCCTTTCTTCTTAAGTCTTTTTGATTTATCACCTAATTTAACATAAAACAAAAAAGCTGTCAATCCATAAATACTTTTCTTGGTGCACGGTTGCGGATATCTTTTAACATCACTTCGTCCGGCTCGAAGATCACCATCTGCATGGCATTGTCCTTGGAGATGACGAATGCGTACGGTTTGTGGCCCTGTCCTTCGATGCCGGAGGAATAGTTGTAACGTTTGATACTCTGGTTGTTTTTGTAGGAATCAAGCTGATGGGACTGGTACGGAGCCAGGATTTCCATGTTGGAAAGCTCATAGCTTGCGGCTCTTTTTCTTCTTGACTGCGAATAGATACGGTCGATATCGAGCTCGCCGTTGACGTACAGATACTCAAACTCTACCGAAAGCTTCGGGATAAAAATATAGTCTACGATTCCAAGTACCAGCGCAAGAAGCAGAATCAGCGGATTCATCATAATTCCTGCGGCTGCAAAAAGAACGGTAAAGAAGATCAGAACTCCTTTGATCGCCTTGTCTTTTCCTGTCTGCTGTTTTTTCACCAGCACTTCTGTGTACAGATCACTCATTTACTCCATCCTCCTCAAGATATTCGATCAGTTTTGCTGCATTGTCCGCGTTCTTTGTATTGACCAACACGGTCAGATAACACGGCTCATAGTACGTAAGGCCCATATCCTGGTACTTTTTCAATTTGGAAATGTCGAGGCAGGTATCTCCCGCCTTTATCCCGTACTTCTCACACGTCGCTTCGTCAAACAGTGTGGACAGATCCAGAAAATAATCGTCTTTGCTGTAGTTGTCGTACACGGCCTGTGAACAGATCAGAACATCCATGCTCTGTGCGGCAATCACGGCTGTGAATTTCATCAGCGTGTTGTAATCCGCGTTTTCCAGGTTTTCACCGAAGCTGTAGCTTGTATCGATGCTTACCTTTTCGTACTTATCTCCGGTTCCGAGCGCTTCTTTTAGGTCCTCCTCGATCGGACTTACATCCTGCAGTCCTGCGTAATCCACTACGGCAATGCTCACGAGGTCATAATACTTCGCATTTTCATGGATATTCACAATCGTGCCGATGATGAAGATAACAGCGATGATGCCGAAAATGACAGCCTTGTAGTATTCCCAGATATAGGCCAGTTTCTCTTTAAAATTCATTTTCGACAGCTTCTCTTTTTCGAGCTGCATCTTCTCCTTCCTTGTCATGTCGGATTCATAACGACTTGCCATGTGTGTTTCTTCTCCTTTGTTGTATTTCCCCCAACATCCTACAAATCAGTATAGCATAAAACGCCGGAAGCGTCCATATACGCCGCCCGGCGAAAGCATGAAAACTTTCTGAAATTTTTTGTAACGATTCAGGGCCATGCGAAATGGAAGAAAAACTTTCCACTAAAAAATCGGCCGGCAAAGACAGGACTTCGGAACCCATGTTCCGCTACGGTCTTTGCCAGCCGGTTTTCTTATTTTGTTTTACCAGACATTTTTATCCCGGAAATTACATCATTCCCATTCCGCCGTCTGCGCCTGCCGGCATAGCCGGAGCCGGCTCTTTGATGGTGGAAACTACGGACTCGGTGGTCAGCAGGGTTGCGGAAACGCTGGTAGCGTTCTGCAGTGCGCTTCTGGTAACCTTAACCGGATCAAGGATACCAGCCTGGATCATGTCTACATACTCTTCGTTGTATGCATCAAATCCAACACCTACTTTGGACTCTTTTACTTTGTTGATAACAACAGCGCCTTCCAGACCTGCGTTTGTTACGATGTGGAACAGAGGAGCCTCAAGTGCTTTCTGTACGATTCTTGCACCGATCTTCTCGTCGCCGTCCAAGCTGTCAATCAGCTCTGCAAGCTGTGTTGTTACATGGATGTATGCAGAACCGCCGCCTGCGATGATACCCTCTTCTACGGCTGCTCTCGTTGCATTTAAAGCATCCTCCATACGGAGTTTTTCTTCTTTCATCTCGGTCTCGGTTGCTGCACCTACACGGATAACAGCTACGCCGCCTGCCATTTTTGCCAGTCTCTCCTGCAGTTTCTCTTTATCGAACTCAGAAGTGGTCTCCTCGATCTGGGATCTGATCTGACCGATTCTTGCTGCGATGGCATCTTTTGCGCCGGCACCGTCAACGATAACGGTGTTCTCTTTCTGAACTTTAACAGATTTTGCACGTCCGAGCATTTCCAGAGTAGCGTCTTTTAATTCCAGACCAACTTCCTCGGAGATCACCTGGCCGCCGGTCAGGATTGCGATATCCTCGAGCATTGCTTTTCTTCTGTCGCCGTATCCCGGTGCTTTGACAGCTACTACGTTGAAGGTTCCGCGCAGTTTGTTGATCACGAGTGTCTGGAGAGCCTCGCCCTCTACGTCCTCAGCGATGATCAGCAGTCTTGCGCCGTTCTGTACGATCTGCTCCAGCAGCGGAAGAACTTCCTGAATGTTGGACAGTTTCTTATCGGTAATCAGGATATATGGATTGTCGAGAACGGCTTCCATTTTCTCCATATCGGTACACATGTAAGCGGAGATATATCCACGGTCGAACTGCATACCTTCTACCAGCTCCAGCTCGTTCTGCATGGTCTTGGACTCCTCGATGGTGATAACGCCGTCTTTGGAAACTTTTTCCATAGCGTCAGCTACCATCTGGCCTACTTCTTCGCTTCCGGAAGAAACAGCTGCAACTTTTGCAATCTGCTCTTTGCCTGCTACCGGCTGGCTCATCTCTGCAAGGATCTGAACAGCTTTATCGGTTGCTTTCTTCATTCCCTTACGAAGAACGATCGGGTTCGCACCTGCTGCCAGGTTTTTCATTCCTTCGTTTACCATAGCCTGTGCCAGAACGGTTGCGGTTGTGGTACCATCACCTGCTACGTCGTTGGTCTTTGCAGCAACTTCTTTGATGAGCTGTGCGCCCATGTTTTCAAAGCCGTCTGCCAGCTCGATCTCTTTTGCAATCGTAACACCATCGTTTGTGATGAGCGGAGCGCCGTACTGTTTGTCCAGAACAACGTTTCTTCCTTTCGGTCCAAGGGTTACACGTACGGTATCTGCAAGCTGGTTTACACCATTCTGAAGAGCGTTTCTTGCCTCTGCTCCATATTTAATCTCTTTTGCCATGATTGTCATGCCTCCTGATTTTTACTTGATTATTCTTTATTTTACAACTGCCAGAATGTCATCCTGTTTTACGATGATATACTCTTCGTCTTCCAGTTTGACGTTGGTTCCTGCATATTTGGAATAGATTACCTGATCTCCGACTGCAACTTCCATTTTTACTTCTTTGCCGTCTTCTACTTTTCCAGGTCCTACTGCGATAACCTCAGCCTGCTGCGGTTTCTCCTGTGCCTGTCCCGGAAGTACGATACCGGATTTTGTGGTTTCCTCTGCTTTTAACTCTTTTAATACAACTCTGTCACCTAAAGGTACTAACTTCATTTATGTTTCCTCCTTCAAGATTTCATTCAGTTTTATTTATTAGCACTCAGTTCATTCGAGTGCTACTTGATGGTTCTTACTATAGTGTTTTCCACCTCATTTCGCAAATGTATGAATTTTGTAATTCTCTTTTTTTTTCTCGTGATAGCTCTTAATTTCTCTTATTTTCTCGTTTTTTCTTATTTTGGCAACTTTTTCATATTTTATACTCTCTTTAGAATCTAATTATAGTTTATTCCTAAAAACGGGAATGATACCATTTTTTTCCGCTCCACGAATGCTTTTTTGCACAAAAAGAAACGGCGCCATTCTTAAACGGCTCCGATTCTTTTCTACATTCCACTTTTTTATTTTTTCGCCTCGTCCGGATGGGCATCGCCCTTTCCTTTCAGGTTCTTTCTTGCTTTGATCTCGTCGAGTTCATCAAAGATATAATCATTTAATACCTTGATATACGTTCCCTTCATACCGCTGGAACGGGACTCGATGACGCCTGCGCTCTCGAATTTGCGGAGGGCATTTACAATGACGGATCTTGTGATGCCGACGCGGTCTGCAATTTTGCTTGCAACCAGAATGCCCTCATCCCCGTTCAGTTCATCAAAGATATGGATGATGGCTTCCAGTTCGGAGAAGGACAACGTGTTGAATGCGGATTTAACCACCTGAACCTTGCGGTTTTCCTCCACATTTTCCTCGTTGACGGAACGCATCATTTCCAGTCCGACAACGGTTGTGCCGTACTCACTGACGATGATATCGTCGATATCGTACTGCGGGGTGCAGCGGTACATAAATACGGTACCAAGGCGTTCTCCGGCGATCTCGATCGGGCAGATAATTGCGGTGTAGCGCTCTACACCAGGCCGCTCAAAGCCGAGGGTCTGTAAATTGACGTTCTCTTTTGTGGAGAGTACGCCGAGGAGACGCTCGTTTAATGCGGCATCGACATAACCGCCCACCTTATCCTCGATCAGCTCCGTAATTTCTTCCACGCCCGGGCAAAGGCTGATGCCCAGCACTTTTCCTTTTTTACTGATCACCAGGATATTGGAACTTAACGTTTCCATCAGGACTTCACAGATATCGTTGAACACGACCTTCGTGGAGTGATTGTTATGAAGCAGTTTGTTGATTTTTCTGGTTTTATCCAGCAGTTGTACGCTCATGTTCTTCTCCTTTCTTTATTTTCTGCATTTTTTTGGCGTATCCGCCGAAAAAAATGCACACTGATGCCTTTTTCAGACAACCCTTAAAACTAAGCTCATTCTATCATGTAGTTTTCCGGAAATCAATATATTTTTCAGAAAACTATAAATTTTATAAAAATTCATGCTAAATTTTTTCGGATCTTCCTGTTTTTCCGCCTCGATAAGCAAAAAAAAACGGCCTGCACCAGTTTTTCACCAGTACAGACCGCTTTGTCATTCTCAGTCTTCGTCTTTCTTTTCGCGTGCTTCTACATAGCCGCACTGCTCGTCCGCGCAGACCAGCTTATTGCCTTTTTCCAGCATATAGCCGCCGCACTGCGGGCATTTCTTGGCAGACGGTTTCTGCCAGGACATGAAATCGCATTCCGGATTGTTTTCGCATCCATAATATTTCCGTCCTTTTTTCGTCTTGCGCAGGATCACTTCTTTTCCGCACTTCGGACACGGAACACCGATCTTTTCCAGATACGGCTTCGTGTTCTTGCAGTCCGGGAATCCCGGGCAGGCGAGGAATTTTCCGTGCGGGCCGTATTTGACCACCATGTTGCGGCCGCAGTTCTCGCAGATGACATCCGTCACCTCATCCTCTACCTTAACTTCTTCGAGGTTCTTTTCTGCCTCTGTGACCGCCTCATAGAGATCCGGCCAGAAGTTCTCGACTACTGTCTTCCACGGAACACTGCCATCTCCAACCCTGTCGAGCAGAGCTTCCATCGTTGCCGTAAAGTTGACATCCACGATGCTCGGGAATGCCTCTTTCATCATGTTGTTGACCACCTCGCCGAGCTCTGTCATGTAAAGGTTCTTGTTCTCCTTTGCCACGTAACGGCGGTTGATGATCGTTGTGATGGTCGGCGCATACGTACTTGGACGGCCGATGCCGAGTTCCTCAAGCATTTTGACAAGGGATGCCTCGGTGTAGTGTGCCGGCGGCTGTGTGAAGTGCTGCTGCGGATCCATCTTTTCCAGTGCCAGCTCCGTTCCTGCCTCCAGGCTCCGGACAGCGGCGTTTTTCTCTTTCTTTTCCTCATCCGGATCTGTGTAAACGGACATGAAACCATCAAATGCCAGACGGGAGGAAGCTGCTGTAAAGAGATACTCTCCTGCATTGATCCGTGCGGAAATTGTCTCATAGACGGCCGGCTGCATGCGGCTTGCCACAAAGCGTTTCCAGATCAGCTGATACAGGCGGAACAGATCTCTTGGCAGGGATTCTTTTACCATTACCGGTGTATTCGTCACATCGGTCGGACGGATGGCCTCGTGCGCATCCTGTGCCTTGCTGTTTTTATTCTCCGTCGTGTCCCCGCTTGCGGTATATTTTGTGCCGTACTGCTCCTGGATAAAGGAACGTGCTGCCGCATCGGCCTCCTCGCTGATTCGTGTAGAATCGGTACGCAGATAGGAAATCAAAGCGATCGTTCCCTTTCCTTTTACTTCCACGCCCTCGTAGAGCTGCTGCGCCAGACGCATCGTCTTCTGCGTGGAGAAGTTCAGCACCTTCGATGCTTCCTGCTGCAGGGTACTCGTGGTGAACGGAAGCGGTGCTTTCTTGGAACGCTCTCCTTTTTTCACTTCGGATACGGTAAAGGTCTCATTTTCCAGTCCCTTTAAGATTTCATCGAGCTGCTCTTTCGTCTCGATCGCCATCTTTTCACTGCCTTTGCCGTGGAATTTTGCGACGAGCGGTTTCTTCTCGCCCGGAATTTTCAGATCTGCTTCCAGTGTCCAGTATTCTTTCAGAATGAACGCATTGATCTCATCCTCGCGGTCGCCGATGATGCGCAGTGCAACGGACTGCACACGGCCGGCGGAAAGTCCGCGTTTGATTTTCTTCCATAACAATGGGCTGATTTCATAACCTACCATACGGTCGAGGCAGCGGCGCGCCTGCTGCTCGTCCACCAGGTTCATATCGATGTCGCGTGCCTGTTTGATCGACGCTTTGACTGCTGATTTTGTGATCTCGTTGAAGGTGATGCGGCGCATCTTGTTCTCATCGAGATTCAGCGCAATCGACAGATGCCAGGAAATTGCCTCTCCCTCGCGGTCAGGGTCAGTTGCGAGATAAACTTTATCTGCTTTTTTTGCGGCTTTTCGAAGAGATGCCAGAAGCTCTCCTTTTCCGCGGATGGTGATATATTTTGGTTCAAAGTCATGTTCTACATCAATTCCAAGCCGGCTTTTCGGCAGATCGCGCACATGGCCCATAGATGCTGCAACTTCGTAATTTGCCCCGAGATACTTTTTCACCGTCTTGACTTTTGCCGGTGATTCCACTATTACAAGATATTTTGCCACCTCTGATGCCTCCTGAATACATATTTTTATAACTGTCCAGATCTATATTGCGTTTTTCATATCGCATAGTTCTGCATCATTACAAATTCCAGAATAATTCCTAAATTAGTCGTAACTTCCACTGACTATACACCAAAAAGTTTTTTCTTGCAAGTGTTTTCCATTTTTAAAATGTACCATTTTTCGATGTTTCCCGACAAAATAACAGGATTTTTTCAATTTTTTAACGATTTTTCCTGATTTTTTTCTTTTCTTTTTCCTTTTTCAGACATGCACGCGGCGCAGAAGAGCCCCCTTTTTTCTTTTTCTTCTATTATAATTGTGCACCGGGCGGAATATCACAAAACCTTTCTTTTCCTCGTCCCTTTTACGATAACGCCATGTACACGCCCGGCGGATTTTCCGCAATAACGCCGTCAATTTCGAGTGCCAGCAGAATGCCGGTCAGCTCCTGCAGCGGGATTCCGGTGCTGCCGGCAAGCTGTGCAAGATTCTGCGGTTCTGCCGCGAGTGTTTTCAGAACCATTTCCGCCTCTTTTCCATAGCGCGGACGCGGTGCGGCTCTTTTTGTTCCGGCCTTTTTCACGCCCAGCTCCTCGAGAATCGTTTCGGGTGAAATCGCAATTTCCGCTCCCTGCGCGATCAGGCGGTTGCAGCCGCGGCTTGTCGCATCCGTTGTCCGTCCGGGCAGGGCAAATACCGTTTTTCCCTGCTCCAGCGCGTAGTCCGCCGTAATGAGCGAGCCGCTCTTCTCTTTTGCCTCAATTACCAGAACGACATCTGCCAGCGCACTGATCACGCGGTTGCGGATCGGGAAATGCCACGGAAGCGGCTCTGCGCCCGGCGGAAATTCGCTTAAGACACCGCCTCCGTTCTCCAGCATCCGCCGCATCAGCGGGTAATTCTGTTTCGGATAGCAGATATCCACGCCGCAGCCAAGCACGGCAAACGTCTTTCCCTTTCCGCGCAGTGCCCCCTCGTGCGCCGCCGCGTCGATTCCACACGCCAGTCCGCTGATCACCGCCACGCCGTTTGCCGCCAGCACCTGCGCGAAAAAGGCCGCCTGGCTCTTTCCGTACGCCGTACACATCCGCGCGCCCACAATCGCCGCTGTTTTCTGCTCATCCACCGGCAGCGCGCCCCGCACGAAAAGGCGGGACGGCATGTCCGCGAACGGCATAAGCCGCTCCGGATAGCCCTCCTGCCCGCGGCCGACTGTAAAGATTTCCATCGCCATACGTCAGATCCTCCATATACTTTTGTCGGCGCTCCGAAAGCAGATCGCCTCGCTGATATGCGGCACGCCGATTTTGACCGCCCCGTCCAGATCCGCAATTGTCCGCGCGGTGCGGATAATCCCGTGGTAGGAACGCGCGCTGAGGCGCAGGCGGCGGAAGGCATCCTCTAAAAGCTCTTCCGCTGCCTTTTCCAGGATACAGTATTTCTCGATCTGGCCTGCTTTCAGTTCGCTATTGAAATGAATCGACTCCTGCCGGTAGCGCGCCGCCTGAATTTGCGCCGCTGCCGTCGCTTTTTCCCGCATCCTGGCCGAGGATTCGCACCGCTCCTCGCCGTGCAGATCCTCGTAGGAAAGTGCTTCCACCTGCACGCAGAGATCCATGCGGTCGAGGAACGGCTGGCTGACTCTCGAGAGATACCGGCTGATGTCGCCGGGTGCGCAGGTACAGCGCGATAAGTCGGGGTAAAAGCCGCAGGGGCAGGGGTTCATTGCCGCCACCATCAGAAATGACGCCGGAAACACATAGTTTCCGCTGACACGGGAAATCACAATCCGGTGCTCCTCGAGCGGCTGGCGCAGGATCTCAATGGTTGTGCGCGTCATCTCCGGGAGTTCATCAAGGAAGAGAACACCGCGGTGTGCCAGCGTAATTTCGCCCGGGGACGGCTGTTTTCCGCCGCCTGCAAGAGCCTGCGGCGACATCGTGTGATGCGGAGCACGGAAGGGCCGCTCCCGGCGGACACCCTCTCCTTTGGCAAGCATTCCGGCGATGCTGTAGATCCGCGTTACTTCCATCTGCTCCTCCTCAGACATCGGAGGCATGATCGTCGGAATCCGCCTTGCAATCATGGATTTTCCGCTGCCCGGCGGCCCCAGCATCAGCAGATTGTGAAATCCGGCCGCAGCGATGAGCGCCGCCCGCCGCGCCGCCGTCTGGCCCTGCACTTCGGAAAAGTCCGGCTCTTTTCCGTCCTCCTTCTTTTGATTTTCTATAGACGGAAGCGACGGCATTTTCCCTTCACAGCAGTAGTTCAAAAGCTCCTGTAAATTCTGGATTCCAACGACGTGAAGCCCGCCGACCAGACCCCCTTCCGCGGCATTTCCGGCCGGAACAAGAAGCGTTGTGCATCCAAGCTCCCGCGCCTTCGCCGCTGCCGGAAACACACCGCTGATCTCCTGCACATGGCCGTCAAGGCCGAGTTCGCCGAGCACCATCGTTTTCCGGAGTGACCCGGGCGGAATCCGGCCGAGCGTCATCAGAACGCCCGCTGCAATCGGAAGATCGAAACGCGATCCTTCTTTTCGGACGTCCGCCGGGGATAAATTAATCGTAATTCGTTTCGGAGGCAGGGAAATTCCCATGTTTTTGAGGGCTGTCCGCACGCGGTCCTGCGCCTCCTTTACCTGGGCACTCACGTAGCCGACCATCGTAAACTGCGGCATGCCGTCACTGACATCCGCCTCCACCTGCACCGGAATCATCTCCATGCCCGAGACGGTGGCTGATAATACACTGCAATACAAAGAAAACCTCCTTTTCTTTCAGTAGCAGGTCGTATAGTTCCTATTTATTTTTCATTTTGGGAAAATGTCCGGCAAGAACACCGGGAAGATATTATCTTTGATTTTTGTTCGAAAAAGTAAGGATAAGGAAACCTTTTCTGCACCTGATTTCCTTACCCTTTATTATAGAAGCAGTCCGTTTGAAATGTCAAGCATTTACGAAGCGGCAAACCGTAACCGCAACTTTTCAATTGCATTCTTCTCGATCCGCGACACGTACGAACGGCTGATGCCAAGCCGGGCAGCGACCTGTTTCTGTGTGTATTCTGCTTTTCCGCCAAGGCCGTACCGGAGAAGAAGCACCTGTTTTTCCTGCTCTTTTAATTCCGAATCCAGATAACAGTACAGCCGCACCGCGTCCTCTTTCCGGTTGTACTGTTCCGCGATATCCTCCCCGCCGCCCTCCACGATGTCGAGCAGATGGATCTCATTTCCCTCCTTGTCGGTTCCGATCGGCTCGTAGAGGGAAATCTCCCGTGCCGTTTTCTTTTTGCTCCGAAGATACATCAGCAGCTCATTATCAATACAGCGGGCGGCATATGCGGCCAGCCGGTTTCCTTTTTTCGAATCATATGTCATCACCGCCTTGATGAGGCCGATCGTTCCAATGGAGATCAGATCGTCGAGATCATCGGGCAGGCCCTGATACTTTTTCACAACGTGCGCGACCAGGCGCAGATTCCGCTCGACCAGAATGTCTCTGGCTTTTGTATCGCCCCTCTGATACGCATCCAGACAGCTTTTTTCTTCCTGTGCAGACAGTGGTTTTAAAAAGGGTTCCAAGAAAAGCGGCACCTCAAAGGGGATTTTTCTTTATTTTATGTTTGAATTGCAGGAAACGTGCCTGTCTGCTATACTGATAAGATCAGCCGGGTTTTCCGGCACTCGACATTATATTTTTAAGAGGAGGTTTCCTTTTATGACAGACCAGAAAAACGGACAGGAATATCTTTCTTTTGTGCTGGAAAAGCTGCAGGCGCGTCTTGCCGAGATCAGCCAGTCTCTGCTGGACGGACAGAAAGAGATTGAAAATATGCACGATTATTACTGGCAGAACTATACCGAGATGGACCAGTACGGATATGAGGATTACGACAATCAGCAGGCGCTGCTGCATCAGGTGAATGCGAATCAGGAGCAGCTTCTTCTGCGGAGCCGCTTCCGGAAAATGCTGGATTCTCCGTTCTTCGGGCGTGTGGATTTCTGCTATGACGGGGATGATGAGCCGGAAATTTTCTATATCGGCATCGGCAATTTTGCGGAGCGGCCGGGCGAGCTGCCGCTGATTTACGACTGGAGAAGCCCGGTCAGCGGTCTTTTCTACGATTTTGACCGCGGGCCGGCTTCCTATCTGGCGCCGGGCGGCGAGATGACAGGGGAAATCTGTTCCAAGTGGCAGTATAAGATCCGGGATGGAAAGATGATTTACGGATTTGAGAGTGATGTGAAAATTGATGATGATATTTTAAAGGCGGAGCTTGGCAGCAACGGCGAGGTACAGCTGAAGAATATTATCCGCACAATTCAGAAGGAACAGAATGCGATCATCCGCAATACGAAGGACCGGATTCTGGTAATTCAGGGAGCGGCGGGAAGCGGCAAGACATCGGTGGCGCTGCATCGGATTGCCTACCTTTTGTATCATGACAGACAGAATCTGAAGTCTTCGAATATTCTGATTTTATCGCCGAACGGGGTATTTTCGGATTATATTTCACATATTCTGCCGGAGCTCGGTGAGGAGAATATTCAGGAGATGAGTTTTGATCTCTTTGCTTACCGCAAATTACAGGACACGGCGGCGGACTGTGAGGACCGCTGTGATCAGATTGAGCGGGAGATGCGGGATCCAAAAGCCGCAGAACGGTTTGCTTTAAAACAGTCGCAGGCGTTTGTGGACCAGATGGAGGGATTTGCGCTGGAGCTTGAGGACGAGCTGATGAATTTCTCAGACGTTTCGTATAAGTCGTTTGTGAAGTCAGAATCGGAGATTATTACGCTGTTTTATGACAAGTTTGCGGATATTCCGCTGCTCTCGCGGATGGATGCGGTGGCGGAGACGTTTATTGACGAGATCGAGACGCTGCTGAACCGGGATCTGCCGGAGGAGGAGCGGATTCCGCTCATCGAAAAATTCCAGAAGATGTATGAGACGATGGATTTTTATGTTCTCTACAATCGTTTTCTGAAGAAAGAGGGATATCAGACGCTGCCGCGGCGGCCGTTGGAGAAGCGGAAACTGCGGTATGAGGATGTGTATCCGGTTCTGTATCTGAAGTACCGCCTGTCGCGGCAGGCGGAGCGGTCGAATATTAAGCATCTGGTGATTGATGAAATGCAGGATTATTCGCGGCTCCAGTATCTGATTATCCGGCGGATGTTTTCCTGTAAGATGACGATTCTCGGCGACCGGGCGCAGACGATGGCGGATCAGCAGCAGGATGTACTGCAGTTTTTACCGGGGATTTTCGGGAAGGATCTGCGGCGGATTGAGATGCGGAAGAGTTACCGGAATACGGTGGAAATTGCGTCGTATGCGGCAAATCTCATTGGCGTGACGGATCTGGAGCTGTTTGAACGGCACGGAATGCCGGTGTTGGAACGGGATGTCACGGATCTTGAGGCGGCTCTGCGGGAGGCAGTGGATACGCTGTTTCCAGATGAGAAAACGTATGAGACGGCGGCGGTGATTGTCCCGGATGAGAAGACGGCGGAACGAGCTTATTTGATTTTGCGGGAGATTCTGGCAGAAAAAGATTTTGACTGCGGGAAGCGGCTTTCTTGGCTGAACCGTGACAGCTCCAGTTTTAAGAAAGGACTGACGGTTACCACATTTTATCTGGCGAAAGGGCTGGAGTTTGATCAGGTGTTCTCTATTTTCCCGAAGGACGAGAAACGGGAGATAATGATGCAGGCGCAGTATATTGCAGCGACCAGGGCATTGCATGAGCTGAGAGTGTATCATATTTAAAAACAGGGAGATCCTCCGAAAAAATTCGATTGGATCTCCCTGTCATTTTTATTTTCGATCAGATATGATAGAATCCTGCGGACTGTGCCGGGATGGTGATGGTTCCGTCTTTGGATTCTGCTTTTCCTCCGATCGTGTAGAGGGCATCCTTCAGCTCTGCACTGTATGGGAAGGACTGCTCTTGGTCGGATGGGTTGATGATAACGAGGACTTTTTCACCCTCAGCCTCACGGACGTATGCCAGCGGATACTGGTTTTTCTCTGCATAAACGAACTCGATGGTTCCGCGGCTTAAGAGTGCTTTGCTGCTCTGGCGGATCTGGATGAGTTTTTTAACTTCGTGGTACAGGGAATCCGGATCGGCCATCTGTGCTTTGGCGGTCGGACGGTCTTTGCCCGGATCCATGGTGATGTAGAGGTCACTGGCCGGTGCGCTGGAGAATCCTGCGTTGGTGCTGTCATCCCACTGCATCGGAGAACGGGAACCGGTGCGGTTGTATCCGCCCTCAACGGATTTCAGGCCTTCGACGTAGCGCATACCGATTTCATCTCCGTAGTAGATGAACGGCGCACCTGGCATGGAAAGAAGGAAAGCGAAAGCAATTTTCAGCTCATCCCCCTGCAGACGGCGTGCCAGACGGTCCATATCATGGTTTCCGGACGGGATGCAGATCAGGCCTTTCTGTGCGGTCTTATTGTAGTTGGTTTTGTAGGTCTCTACAAACTCAGAGATATCTCCTTTTCCGCGTTTGGAGAAGAATGGCTCATCGCAGCGGAACAGATCGTTGTAATGGGACGGTCCAAAGTGAAGCAGGAAGTCCATGTGGAAGCCGCCCTGTAAGGATTTGTCCGGCTCGCCCCACTCGGATACCATGGCTGCATCCGGGAACTCGGCGTCGAGAAAATTCCGTACCTGCTGCCACAGGCGGATGGTTCCTTTGCCTTCCTGATCGTTCTTTACCAGAGAGCCCGCCATATCGACACGGAAGCCGTCGCAGCCCATGTTCAGCCAGAATCTCATGACATCTTCCATCGCTGCCAGCGTTGCCTGCGGTCCCTCATCATCAAAGGACTGCTGCCACGGTTTTTCCGGATCCGGCTGATAAAAGCCGTAGTTCAGGGCCGGCTGGTTGGAGAAGAAGTTGATGGCGCAGGCGCCGTCACGCTCGGAAATGCCGCGCAGGCTTCCCATTCCTTCCGGTGCTTCCCATACGTTATTGGTCCATACGTAGCGGTCTGTAAATTCATTGCGGTCTGCTTTCATGGATTCTTTGAACCATGGATGCTCAACAGATGTATGGCCCGGAACCAGGTCGAGCAGAACGTGCATGTCACGTTTGTGTGCCTCTTCGAAAACTCTCTTCAGATCCTCATTCGTTCCGTAGCGCGGTGCAACGCGGCAGTAATCTGCGACATCGTATCCTGCATCACCGAATGGGGACAGGAAGCACGGGTTGATCCAGATGGCGTTGCAGCCCAGCTCCTTGATGTAGTCTAATTTTTCAATGATACCCTGGAAATCTCCGATTCCGTCGGCGTTGGTGTCGTTGAAGGACTGCGGGTAAATCTCATAAAATACTGCGTTATCTAACCATTTTGACATTTTTTCTTTTCCTCTTTCGCTCTTATTTCTGCTGTATTTTCGTCGTTGCAGCAAGTGTTTCTATATGATATATTACTACTGTATCCGCTGAAATACCAGTAATTTCCTATTTCATTCTAATACTATTCTATGATTTTATGCATGCCGCGCTCTGCCATTTCCGGCATTTTACGCACATGCTTTTTGGAGGAGGATTTTATGATGCTTTCTGCTGCGAAAGAAAAACGCCAGCACGGCTCCATGCAGGTTCCCTACAGTTATTATGACTGCCGGATGCCCGACTATTTTCCCGGCGTACCGCTGCACTGGCACGGGGAGATGGAGCTGAATTATATCAAACGCGGAACGGGGTATTTTCAGTATGAGGACCGTCTGCTTACGGCGCATGCCGGTGATATTTTTCTGATTCAGCCGAACCTCGTACATGCCATTCTGCCCGCCGAGCAGGAGTCGATGTTTTATGATACGATTGTTTTCCACCAGAATATGCTGATCGGCGGGTATGACGACCGCAGCTACACGGAAATTCTGCAGCCGTTTTTCTCCGCCCGGCGCCGCATCCAGGCACCGATTTCACCCGAACATTTCGGTTATGCTGCACTTTCTGCATCCGTCCATCAGATTTTCCGCTGCATCCGTGAAAACTCTGCTGTCTCCGATCTTCTGCTGAAAAGTGAGCTGCTCCGCTTCTTCTATCTGCTCGCCGCATCGCCGGAACTCTGCACCGATCGTCCCGCCATGCCTGCGGCTGCTGAAAACCTGCGGCCTGTGCTCGCCTATATCCAGGAGCACTTCGCCGACCCGATTACCATAGAGGAACTTGCCAGGCTGTCGCATTTGAGCAAAAGCTATTTTATGAGCTGTTTTAAGCAGACCTTCGGACTCGGGGCCGTTGAATATCTGACACAGCTTCGGATCAAAGCCGCCTGCGAGGCGCTGCGCAGTACGACGCGGAGTGTGTCCGAAATCGCGTACGACAATGGTTTCCGCAACCTTTCCAACTTCAACCGGCAGTTCCGAAACAAAGTGGGATGTACGCCGCAGATGTATCGGAAGGAATTTCAAAATCCGTAAATTCAAAAAGGGATGCATCAAAATATGCATCCCGAAAATCTATCTCTGATCCTATTTTTATTCCGTAATCTCCGGTACCGACGGAACATCTTTATCTTCTTCCCGCCAGCTCCCAGAATGCGACAGCGCTCGCCGCAGCGACGTTCAGTGAATCCACACCGTGTGTCATCGGAATCAGCACGGTTGCATCTGTTTCAGCGATCGTATCACTTGCCAGTCCGTCACCCTCGGTTCCGAGCAGAATGGCGAGCTTTTCATGCGTTTTTAACGACGGATCATCCATCGGAACGGAGTCTTCTTTTAATGCCATCGCAACGGTATAAAATCCAAGTTCCTGCAGTGCAGCAATTCCCTGCTCCGGCCAGTAACTGCCGCCTGGCAGCACGGTCCACGGGACCTGGAAGACATTTCCCATGCTCACGCGGATGGCACGGCGGTACAGCGGATTGCTGCAGCCTGATGTAAGAAGCACGGCATCGATGCCAAGTGCAGCGGCGGAACGGAAAATTGCGCCGACATTCGTCGGGTTCACGACATTTTCCAGAATCGCCACGCGGCGGGCGTTCCGGCAGATTTCCTCCATTGTGGAAAGCGGACGGCGGTGCATCGCGCAGAGCATGCCGCGCGTGAGGGCAAAGCCTGTCAGCTGTTCCAGCACTTTTGTCTCCGCCGTATAGACCGGCGCGTCCGGGTAACGCGCAAAGAGTGCCTCGTTTGCGGCAAGCTCTGCGCTTCCGGCAAGGAATGAAACCGGTTCATAACCGGCATCCAGTGCGCGCTCGATGACACGCGGACTCTCTGCGAGAAAAAGGCCTGGCTGCGGTTCATAATAGTGCAATAACTGCGGTTCTGAAAGACGCGCATACACGTCGAGCTCCGGTGCCGCAAAGTTTTCGATTTTTCTGATCTCTGACATAATATTGATTTCCTTTTGCGTTTTCTCTTTGTTTTCACTATGTTCTATTGTAGCAATCCCGCTCCCGTTTCGCAATCCATTCTTTTTCCCGCCGGTGCCGTTCCCCGCACCATTCGCCAAACCGTGCTTCCAGCACGCATCGAATTTTCTTGTTTATCTGTCTTTTTTAAAAATTTCTCAATTTCCTCTTGCCAAACGCCGCCGGAGACGTTATAATAATCGACGGTTCAAAATTAAAAACTGCAGAAAAGATTGGTATCAGATTGGAAACGGCACAAGTGCATTGCTTGGTTAACGAACAACACATGTGTCTTTTTTGCGCCCATTTTTCAAAATTGCAAAGAAAAGGAGAACAATCGATGCCAAAAACAAAATTTCAAAACGTTGTATTTACCCTCATGATGTCCTTTCTGATGGTCTATGCCATGATCTGCTACAACATTTCCATGAACATCGGCGGAATGACAAATCAGGTCTTTCTGATGGCGTTTCACGAGATGATAATCATGTGGCCGGCCGCTTTTATCCTCGAGTTTTTCCTCGTGGATCATCTGGCTCACAAATTAGCTTTTTGCATGGTAACACCGCAGGATCGTCCGATCGTAATCACGCTGGCAATTTCCATTATGATTATTGCTATTATGTGTCCGATTATGAGTTTTATTGCAACGCTGCTGTTTAAAAATGCCGGAAAGGAATTCGTTGCTGTCTGGCTCCAGACCACGTTTTTAAACTTCCCGGTTGCCTTCTTCTGGCAGCTCATGTACTGCGGACCCTTCATCCGTTTTCTGTTCCGCAAACTGTTTCCGGAAAAATAAGAAAAGATATCCACAAAGGCGAACCGCTTTTCCCCTCTCTTTCCACAATTTCTGTGGACAGACGGTGCAAAATGGTTCGCCTTCTGTGGATATCTTTTGTTTTCTTCCGGGATTACTCCTGCGGTACCGGATTGGATACGCTGACTACATGATCATACCAGGTTCCTTTTTTACCAATGATCGCAACATTGAAATCCTCGTCCAGTTTTTCTACCGGGATATCAAAGCCGTACACTTCATCTGTGGTTCCGTCAGAATACGTTACCTCATCTGTGGTCGGCTCGATCAGCTCTGCGCCGTCTGCCTGTGCTTCTTCTTTTGTTCCCACAAAGACATTGACAATGTTTTTGGATACCAGGCTGACGTGGATGGTCATTTTTCCGTCTTTTACCGTCAGGACACCCTTTCCTTCTTTTGCTTCATTGACATGGAACATATTGCTGTCTGTATTGAAGTCTGCCGTATACGTACCGTCTTCCAGCTCTGATGCGCTGCTTTCTCCTGCAGTCTCCGCTGCCGATGCGCTTTCTGCTGAAACATCTGATGTGGATGTACTGCTCTCTGCCTTAGATGCATCCTGTACAGAAGCGGAAGATGCGTCTGCCGCAGAAGACGCAGATACTGCAGATGCAGAAGATGACGCTGCATCCTTTCCGCCACATGCGCCGAGCATGGATACAGTCAGTGCTGCTCCAAGAAAAAGAACTGCCAATTTTTTTCTCATAATAAAATTCCTCCTTGTATCACCTTGAAGCGGATCTTTTTCATCCGCTCAACTTAAAATCCGACAGCACACTGAGTCTCTTCAGCCGTACTGCCGGATCTTATTTTACTCTATTTTACGTTCGGAATGCAACCCCTAATTATTCAGCATCGTCCTGAACGCCGTTGCCGTCCATAGCTGCCTTGGTATGCTGTACATACAGCTGCTCAACAGCATCAATTCTTCCAAGACCTTCGATCTGAGTGTCGATCTCGTCGAATGCACCGGATGCCTCAAACTGGCTCTTCCAGGAATCCTCATCCTCGCCTGCCATATCGTTGTTTGCGTGGTCACCTGCAACAACCATCAGCGGCCGAAGAATTACTTTCTTGTATCCGGCTGCTTTTACTGCCTCGATCACGTTCTCGCAAGCGGTCTCTTCCGGCTTGCCCTCAACGGTTCCGATGAATACGTTTTTGTATCCAAGAGTATCCATCTGTGTCTGCATCTGGCTGTAGGTTACATTTGCAGTGTGGGAAGTACCATGTCCCATAAATACGAAAGCAGTGCCGTCCTCTGCTGCTGCATCCAGACTGTCATAATTTGCAGATTTTACTGCCTGTGCCGTGATTGCTTCTGCAACGGCCTGTTTGTCCTCGTTGATTACGGTAGCGTCACTTCCAACCTCGCCAAGCAGCGGCTCTGCGATGGTTACGGACTCAAATTTATCTTTATAGCTATCTACTGCTTCTTTCAGCTCGTCGTACTCTGCGCCGTGCATCAGATGAGTCGGCTGAATAATCAGTTTTTTCACGCCATTGCTTACAGCTCTTTCCAGTGCCTGATCTACGTTGTCGATCTTCTCGTCATCGCGGGCCTGTACATGGTTGATGATGATCTGTGCAGTGAAGGCACGTCTTACGGACCAGTCCGGATATGCAGCCTGCAGAGCTTTCTCAACGCCTCCGATATCCTCAGCACGGCTGTCGTTGAAGGAAGTACCAAAGCTTACAACCAGAAGCTCATTCTCGCCGATCTCGTCTCCGTTTAACGGATCATCCTTGGAAGCATCCCCTGTGTCTCTTCCGAAGTAATCCGGATCTGCGTTCTCACCTTCTACGAGTTCTTTCTGTGCGTCTGTCAGGGCATCCCATGCCTCTTTTGCTTCTTTGCACTGCTCGTCGGTGTTATCATTTCTTTCCTGTACATAAATTGCGTCAATCAAAGCTGCCACTTTATCTGCTGCCTCCTGGTCTGCATCTGCGGATACCTCTTCAGATGCAGAAGATGCGCTTACGCTGCTGCTTGCTGCTGTGGTGTCTTCCTCAGATGCGGAAGATGCACTTACGCTGCTTGTTGCTGTGCTGCTTGCGCTGCTGCTGGATGCGTTGCTGCTTCCGCATGCGCCGAGCATAGATGTTACCATAGCTGCTGAAATTAAAGCGACTACAAGTTTCTTTTTCATTTTTGTTTTCCTCCCATTTGCTGGTATCTTTGCAACAACCAATATCGGGGACGTTTTACATTTCAAACTATGAGAAACACGCTCCGCGAGTTTCTCAAGTTATCGCGGCAGTCGCTAAGGTCTCGTGCAAGCACGGACTTTGGCTCGTTGCCCGCGTAAATAGAAAGAAGCCCTTTCGTTTTTCAACGAGGGGCTTCCAGTATTTTCATCACAAAGAAAACCATCTCACCCGCTGTGGGGCAAATGTCCGCTTTCCTGTTTTGTACTGCCAGTTCCTCGTGGCACGAACGTAACGTTCCTGTACTGCGAAAGGCAGGTCTCCCGGCTCATTGCTTCAGGATTTGACTCCAGCGCATCGGTCTCCTTCCCGGTTTCCCAGTGGATCATTCCCCTGCTTGCAAAATACGGTGACGAGTTCGTGCAGGATTCACACCTGCTTCCCTTTTCACCGGACACGTATGTCCGACACCTTACACATCGATATTTAATTGTCTTTTCTTTAACGACTGTTAGTGTAGCACATCGTCTTTTCTCTGTCAAGTGCTGTAAAATCAGGAAATCCGGCCATTTTCCATTTCATATACCACATCCGCGACGTTCATCGTGGACACTCTGTGCGATACGAGCACAATGGTTTTCTCTTCTGCCGATTCTTTCAGGGATTTCAGAATAATTCCTTCATTTAAGGAATCAAGATTCGATGTCGGCTCGTCCAGCAGGATCATGGATGCGTCATGCAGGAATGCCCGCGCGATACCGATCCGCTGTTTTTCTCCGCCGGACAGCGTATCGCCGAGTTCTCCGACTTCGGTGTCGTAGCCATTTGGCAGTGTCATGATGAAATCATGTATGGACGCCTTCTTCGCCGCCTCCATAATTTCTTCCCGCTTCGCGCCGGGTTTTGCAATAGCGATATTGTTCGCAATCGAATCGTGGAACAGGTGTGTCTCCTGCGTCACATAGCTTTCCATATCGCGCAGATGCTTTGTCGGGATTTTGCGGACATCGGCTCCGTCCACGGAAACGCGCCCCGTCTGGACATCCCAGAAGCGCATCAGAAGTTTTAAGATCGTCGATTTTCCGGAACCGCTCGCGCCGTGGATGCCGGTGATTTTTCCCGGTTCCAGTTTCAGCGAATACTGATCCAGAATCGTCTCGTCTTCGTAGGCAAACGTTACATTCTGCGCCTCGGCTCCTGCAAATGCGTGGTCACCGCCGGATGCCGCATCTCCCGGAATTTCCTCCACCAGCGGCGCTTCCTCGAGAAGGGAAAGCACACGCTCGCCGCTTGCCAGCGTCTGATTCAGGTTATTCGACAGGCTGGACAGCGCCACGACCGGGCCGAAGGAACCCATCATCGCGACTGTGCAGGTCAGGACTCCCTCAAATCCGATCCCGCCTTTCGTGTAAAGATAGATCGTCAGTGCCAGCATGCCGAACGATGCCAGAAGAATCACCATGTTGGTGACAGACCGCTGGGAGCCTTCCATGCGGCTTAAGTTTTCCTGCACAGAAGCCAGTTCTTTCGACCGCCCTGACATCTGCTCTTTCCGTTTTTCGCCCTGTCCGTACTGAATCGTCTCGTCGAGGCCACGCAGGGAATCCAGCACGAAGCTGTTCAGCTCGCCAAAGCCTGTCCGGAACTCCATTCCTTTCTGGCTTCCGCGCTTTCCGTTCCACATCGGGATCACAACGCCGACCGTCAGATACGCCGCAAGTGCAAGCAGCCCTGCCAGAACATGGTATCTTCCAATGAAGCATACCATAATCAGAGAAGTTAATGCTGCAATCGCAATCGGGGAAATCGTATGCGCATAGAATACTTCCAGAAGTTCGATATCGGTTGTGATAATCGAAATCAGATTTCCTTTGTCCCGTCCTTCCAGCTTCGCCGGGCAGAGCTTCCGCAAAGCTGCAAACACTTTATGGCGGATGATCGCCAGCAGTTTAAAAGCAATAAAGTGGTTGCAGTACTGCTCCGCATAATGCAGAATGCCGCGCAGCACCGCGATCACGATCATCACCGTGAGTATCGTTTTTACCGGGGTATGTACAAGCCACATGTTTTGCACCGAAAGGCTCGTCCCTGCCGCGCCCGTCAGTAAGCCATGCACGATGACCTGTCCTGCCAGAATCGTCAGGAAGATCGCACATAAATATCCCATTGTTCCAAGAATAATTGCCGCCATCATAATATGAAGCAATGGCTTCACCAGCCCGATCAGGCTTCCCATAATCCGGAGGGCGCTTCTGCGTTTTGCTGTATTTTTCTTCTCGTTCATCATGCATTCCCCTCCTTTCCATAGTTTTCCAGTACCATCTGGCTGTCGTACAGATGACGGTATGCGCCGTTCTGTTCCATCAGTTCCGCATGCGTTCCACGCTCGCAGATGGTACCGTTTTTCAGGAAATAAATCTGATCTGACTGTACGACGTTCGCAAGGCGGTGGGAAATCAGCAATACCGTTTTCGTCTTTGCGAGTTCATGAATCACATTCATGATCAGCTCTTCACTCTCGACATCAATATTCGATGCGGCTTCATCAAAGATATACACCGCACTGTCGCTCCGAAGCAGCGCCCGCGCAATCACAAGACGCTGGCACTGGCCGCCGGAGAGGTTTCCTGCTTTTTCGAGAAGCTCTGTCTGCAGTCCGTTCTGTGTCTGTAGGAATCCCAGCAGATTGACTTTCTGCAGAACCGCCTCCATCTCCTCCTTCGTCGCATCCGGTTTCGCCATGCGCAGGTTCTCTTCTACAGTTCCTTTAAATAAGTAACTGTTGTGGCGGACCAGAACAACGTGCTTCATCAGATCCGTCTCAGCGACTTCCGAGAGCGGCACACCGCCCAGGGTGATGCGCCCTGTATATCCACGGTTCTTTGCCGCAAGGATACCCGCAATCGTACTCTTTCCGCAGCCGGATTCGCCGACCAGCGATACAAAACTGCCCGCCGGGAGTGTAAGGTCGATGCCCTTCAGAATTTCCCGGTCTTCTTCATAGGAAAAATGCACATCCTCCAACACGACATCCAGCGGTCCGTCCGGCAGCGTCCGTTCTCCCGCCTGCGGCTCCGGCAGATCAAGAATTTTGAAAATCTTGTCACTCGCCGCCATGCCGTTCATCGCGATGTGGAAGAACGATCCGAGCAGACGCAGCGGCAGGAAAAACTCACTCGCCAGCAGTACAATGCAGAGTGTGCCGGACACGGTGAGGTTTCCTTTCAGAAATTCCGATACCGCCACCGCCATGCCAACCGCCGCGCCGCCGTATGCTACGATGTCCATCACGCTCGTTGAGTTGAGCTGCATCGTCAGAACTTTCATCGTGATCCGGCGGAAGTTCTGGGATTCCACATCCATCTCGTCGGCTTTCTGCTGGTCGGCCTGATAGATTTTTAAGGTCGTCAGGCCTTGCAGATTTTCAAGGAACGAATCGCCGAGCCCTGTGTAAATACTCCAATATTTGTTCAGCAGCTTCTTCGCAATCTTCTGCACAACCACAATCGAAATCGGGATCAGCGGCACACAGATCAGAAGAATCACGCTCGCTTTCATGCTCACCCGGCAGAGGATGGCGAACAGCGTGAGCGGCGCAATCAGGCTGTAGAACAGCTGCGGAAGATACTTTCCAAAATAGGTTTCGAGCTGCTCCACGCCTTCCGTGGATACCTGTACGACCTCCGAGGATGATACCTGTTCGCTGTAGGATGCCCCCAGTTTCAGCATTTTCTCATAAATTTTTTCACGCAGAATCCGTTTCACATCCACACACGCAAGATACGAAGACCTCGCACCCATCCGCTCGCAGAAAAAGCGGATCACAACAACAATTGCCAGCATAAAAACCGTCCGTTTCACAGCCGTCGCCGTTACCGCGCCATACACAACCCGCTCCAGCAGATCGGCAATCGTAAATACCGCGATCACCTGCGACAGAAGCGCCGCCCACTGCCACAGAATCGTGTACACGATATACTTTTTCGCGTGGGACAGCAGCCCCACCAGTCTTGTTTTAATCATAAGTACCTCTCTTTTATGCTTTTGCTTTTCGCTTCTCTCTCATGCTGCAAATCAAATGCCAGATAGCTAAAATCGGATGATACAGCAGCATCCTCGGTCCCGAAAACCGCATAACGGCGCGGATCTTTTCCCGCATTTCCGGCTTGTAGCAGTGTACTTTGCAGTTTGCGCAGAATGTTTTCTGTTCCATGAAGGGACATTTCTGGCTCCGCTGTTTTGCATAGTCCGCTAATTTCTGACATTCCGGACACATTCCGCCGGATGCATGCCCCTCTTTTCCATGGTTCTTCCGGCAGTACAGGCGGATCATCTCTTCCACGACGTACTGTTCTTTCTGCCGCTTTTTTTCTACTTTGTTCATTTTGTTTCTCCTAGGATATGATCTTCTGTTTTTACGGTTTTGACCCGCAGGAAGAAATACAAAATATGGCACATCCATACCACAGCAATACAGATTCTTCCAATCGGCACATTCTTCATAGCAAAAAAGCCGATCGCCATCACAACCGTTACCATCCCGATAATTTTACATTTCGTTCCTACCGTCATCGCCCGATACTGTACGAAGCTGTCGAGATGCTTCTTATATAATTGAGTTCCAATAAACCAGCTGTGCAGCCGTTCCGAACTTTTCGCAAAGCAGAACAGGGTCGCCATATAGAATGGAACTGTCGGCAGAATCGGAAGCACAATGCCGATGGTGCCAAATCCCAGGCACAGAAAGCCGAGTACGATCCAAAATATTTTAAATGGACTCTTCACAATTTTCCTCCTTTCTCACCGAATATTAAAATAGAAAAATAGCCGCTCATGGTTCTTGCGAATACATGAGCGGTTAGTTGTCGCTTACGCTAGTTATAGATTAACATTATTTAACTTTCATGTCAAACACATTTCACTCCTTAGAGAACGCTCCTCTGCTTGCAGAATAACTGCTGTTATTTCAACTCACGAAGTGTGATACATCATACTCTAAATAATTCCGCCAATGTTTGAAGATTCAACTCACGGAGGGCGACAAAGGAATCGGGCCGGTTTGTGGGGACGCATCATTTCAACTCACGCCCTCACGGAGGGCGACCATCAACCTGCCGCCACTGGCTCTCCGGTCTCTTATGTCAACTCACGCCCTCACGGAGGGCGACTCCATTGGTTATTTTTTTTTGCGCACCAAGCGATATTTCAACTCACGCCCTCACGGAGGGTGACTTTAAAACTATCAAAAGGTGGTCGATTGACTATCATTTCAACTCACGCCCTCACGGAGGGCGACGTAGCTCGGCAACATCATCGTTGCACTCTATGACCATTTCGACTCACGCCCTCACGGAGGGCGACACGTTCTTGCTGTATTCCTACCATATATCCTAGGATATTTCAACTCACGCCCTCACGGAGGGCGACCTCGGCCAGAGTTTCCACCGATGCTGTAGAAGTTGCATTTCAACTCACGCCCTCACGGAGGGCGACCATCGCAGATGATCAGGTCCGCGTCGTACTCCTATTTCAACTCACGCCCTCACGGAGGGCGACCAGTATGGATATCATGCATGTTGGGAAATTCACATTTCAACTCACGCCCTCACGGAGGGCGACGCACTCCGCCAGCCACCAAAGTAGCAATTGCTATTTCAACTCACGCCCTCACGGAGGGCGACACATTTTTCTTTGACTGTGTCCCAATTCTTCCATATTTCAACTCACGCCCTCACGGAGGGCGACGATCCTTTCCCGCATCGTGGAACGTAAGTGGAAAGATTTCAACTCACGCCCTCACGGAGGGCGACTGCAATGCAACCGAATTTTCTTTTCGCACGGAAAAATTTCAACTCACGCCCTCACGGAGGGCGACGGTGTTACGGTTGGTTTTCCGTTGCTGATGACATCATTTCAACTCACGCCCTCACGGAGGGCGACGCAGCCGGTTTTTCTACCTCATATCCGTGTTTTTCATTTCAACTCACGCCCTCACGGAGGGCGACATGAATGCACAGCCGCATCTGCGCGGATTGTTCATTTCAACTCACGCCCTCACGGAGGGCGACATGAAGGAGGTCAACATTGAGCTGTGGAAGATGATTTCAACTCACGCCCTCACGGAGGGCGACGGGTTAGATGTTGTAGAAGAATACAATTTTGAAATTTCAACTCACGCCCTCACGGAGGGCGACGCACTCAGATCTTCATAGTTTGGATTTTCTGATTTATTTCAACTCACGCCCTCACGGAGGGCGACGGATCCGCTTCGGGCTCCGGTGCATCCTGGCTATCATTTCAACTCACGCCCTCACGGAGGGCGACAATCAGATCCTTCATGGAAGCGTATCGGACGAGACATTTCAACTCACGCCCTCACGGAGGGCGACCGCAGGAAAGATATACCGTTGTTCCTCCTGCCAGATTTCAACTCACGCCCTCACGGAGGGCGACAATGTGTCTAACATCTCTTTCTTTGTAGTCACCTTATTTCAACTCACGCCCTCACGGAGGGCGACTCGCTATCGGATAGGACTCCCGCAGAGGGACGTGATATTTCAACTCACGCCCTCACGGAGGGCGACCGATCACATTGAAGGTAAGCGAAAAGTATACAGATTTCAACTCACGCCCTCACGGAGGGCGACGAAAGTGAACCGGAAACGATACGGCGGAGAATTTATTTCAACTCACGCCCTCACGGAGGGCGACGCATGTGATGCATAAAATTCGTGCATCGTGTGCATTTCAACTCACGCCCTCACGGAGGGCGACAACAAGGCAATTCATAGATGCGAGCAGACAAGCATTTCAACTCACGCCCTCACGGAGGGCGACCGCCCTTACCCTGATTAATACATACGAGGACAACATTTCAACTCACGCCCTCACGGAGGGCGACCTTCCTTCCTGGCTCTGCATGGATGTTCCGATCTCAATTTCAACTCACGCCCTCACGGAGGGCGACTATTTCTGTGCATCTCAAGATATTTAGCCAGAAAATTTCAACTCACGCCCTCACGGAGGGCGACATTAAGTGCTTTGTAGTTTTTCATTGCATCATCCCATTTCAACTCACGCCCTCACGGAGGGCGACCCCAGAGCGTAACCCCCATTCCGCAGAACAGCAGATTTCAACTCACGCCCTCACGGAGGGCGACGTGTTCTGGACGCTTAATAACATGACATCCAGCGATTTCAACTCACGCCCTCACGGAGGGCGACTCTCTCCCATCTCATTGATTTGATATTTTTTTACGATTTCAACTCACGCCCTCACGGAGGGCGACTGCAAATTTAGACAAATTTTTCTTCTAAATCGCGGCTATGCTTATTCAATATCTCTATATTTTCTTCCTCATTTCCTCTCCCTCCTCCCCCAAATTCTATCTTTTCAGCAAAAATCCTTTAAATTTCAAGTGCGAATCTTCCTGCTTTTTTCTGTGCACTTAGCATTCGCACTACAGAATCAGTGTGTCCATCACGTCAAATCCCGCTTTTGCACCAACATGTTCTACTTTGTTTTTGTACTTTTCACCCAAATAGTAAAACCGCAAACTATCGGTCTCTTTATCTATGATTTTTTCTAGTATATCTTTTACCTGTCGGCACTTAGCCGCATCCATCTGGCACTCGAAGACAGAATTTTGGACTCGCTGGCCGTAATTGGTACATTCTTTTGCTACCTTGCGCAATCGCGTTCTGCCTGCTACGGTTTGTGTATTTACATCATATGTGATCAGCACCAGCATTAAAAATCACCTACTTCCACAAAAATGGCGGATATTCATCCAGATCCCCTCGCAGGAAACGTGCCAGCAGCATGCTCTGTGCATATGGAACCATTCCCCACTCGATCTTTTCGCCTAAAAATGGATGCGTAATCATCTCCTGTTTTTTTCCCTGCCATGCACTAAGAAAGGCTTTTCGTCCCTCCTCCGTCATAATAACGGCACCGTTTTCCTTAGTTAAAAAATATTCTGGCTTCATAATCCTCTTGTTGATAAGTGTCAGAACAAACCGATCTACTATAACGCTACGAAATTCTTCCATCAGATCCAGCGCCAATGACATTCGTCCCGGACGATCTGTGTGGAAAAATCCAACATATGGATCCAGGCCCACTGCTTCCAGCGCCCCGCCGCACATTCCTGCCAGTAAAGAATATCCAAACGAAAGCATCGCATTCACATTATCTAACGGTGGTCTCTTATTTCTTCCATGAAAATAAAAATCCTCTTTCTGCTGCAGAATAAGTTCATCAAAAGTGGAAAAATATACCGATGCAGCTTCTCCTTCCAGTCCTAAAAGTGTTCCCGCATCTTCACATTGTCTGATTTTATTCATACTCTGCCCCAGAAAAGCTGATTTTTTCTTAAGCAATTCTGCATCCAGCCGCATACTGTAATCTCTGGCGGCTCTCTCGAGCACCCACCTGGCATTATAGACTTTGCCAAGAATAAAATTGTTTGCTATTTTGACGCTTTCTTCTTTTTTCTCGCTGATGCGGTATTGTGTTTTTCGCAGTGTCACATTTCCCTTTTCTTCTCCGCTGACTCTCGCCAGAAAACGGCCATTTCCGGACATAAAGGATAATTCAATGTCTCTTTGCGCGCACGCCCCCATTAATGCCGGACTCGCTCCTGTATAGCCAAAGGTCACGATCGCCTGTAAATTATGTAAAGGGATTCTTCCTATTTCCTTTTTATCCTCCATTACTACGACATTTTCCCCATCAAGTGAAAGATAACGATTTCCAGAAGTAATATACAAGGTATTCAGCAATCTTTTCATAGATTTTCCTCTTCCTGCATTCTCTTGGTAATGTATTCCGCAACCAATTTATTCTTATTTAAAACCGGCAGACAAATATCTTTCAAGGAACATGCATTACATTTCCTGCTTATTTTTACTTTCGGTGTATACTGTTGTTCATAATACTTATGCATTTCTGCAAATATCTGCTTCACTTTTTCCCGGATTGCATTATCAAATTCTACCTTATGGCGTCTGCGGACTTCACCGTAATAAAGATATCCATACTCGATTTCACAACACAGCATTTCTTCCAGACAAAACGCCTGCGCTGCCAACTGCAGGATATCCTCTTCTCCTTCTTTTGGTTTTCCCCGCTTATATTCTATTGGCACTACACGATAAAATCCTTCTTTTCCATGCAGTGAAATCCCCTCTTTCACCCGATGAAATTCCACCACATCGCACTCGCCGCTCACTCCCATTTCGCAGGAGTGAACCGGCATCGCACGCACAATCAGCAGATCTCCTCTTTTTTCTTTGAGACCCGGATTATGTGCATTTTCATGAAGAATCTTTCCCTCTACCGTGCGGACATTCTCCTGCCACTGCATCTCGATATATGCAAGTGCCCATTGGCGCCGGCAGAATGCAAAATGTTGAATTCCTGACAACTGCAGATAATCATCCTCATCATACATTCCAATTCACCCCTCACGGAAAACGACCGTATCTTTAGACAAAATCAAAAATCTCCGGTTCTCTGCATCCTTCTACATTCCAGGTAATATCATAATCCTTAAAGCTTCTCGGATGATCTAAATCTTTATTCCAGTCAAATCCTCTCTGGATCTTTCCACTCGAAATAGCCGGTGTTTTTTCCTCGTGCTGCCACCAGTACATCCGGCATACCTCCATACTTCCTTCCGGACGTGCTGACGATGCATCATTTTCAAACAATGTCATGAGTGCTTCTTTCAGTATCTCAGCATCCTTCTGGGTAAAGCCCGTCTTTTCCGCGAGCTGCACATTGACACTTCCCATCACCTTGTATACAGCAAACCCAACTCTATGTTTCGTTCCCATCGTATCAGATGCCTTTCCTTCTTTTCCGGCCTCGCTGTTTACGCTCTTGGTGATTTGCATACTCATGATATCAATCGGAGACAGACTTACTGCCTGATGAATCGACACCGGACCGCGTACGCCAAAGGATACTGGAATTCCTTTAAATGCAAAAACCTGTCCAAATGCTCTCACATCGATCCACTCCCTGCATGCAATCTGTGCGCAGAGATCTCTGCTCGCATCTTTCTTATTTCCCATCTGTTTTTTAAGCTTCTCGCAACCATCTGCGCGCTCCTTCAGACTCTTGAATGAGTCGTCCGTTCTGTCATCTGACTGCACGAAAATTTTCTGTCCCAGATCCTGCAGGCGGTTTCGGATTTTTCGTTTAATGCAGACATCTGAAATTTCCCCATATCCATCCAGATTAATTCTCGGACGGTTTCCGTTCAGTGGATCTCCATTGGGATTTGCATTCGTTGCACTCACAAATAATGTAAAATCAATTTTTCCTTTTAATTCGCTCATTTCTTTATTCCTCCTCTGTTTTCTCTGTTTTGTAAGTTCTCAGCGCACAGGACTGACTGTGAAATCCAAGTAAATATAAGCCGCTCAAACGTTTATTCTCCTGATAATCGTTTACACTTTCAAATGCGTCCTCGATTTCGTCCAGCAGATTTTCATAAAATCTTCGTTCCGGCACTGGCAATTTGCTCAAATACGGCTGAATATTCTCTTCAATAACTTTCCAGGTTTCAAACGGTCTCTGCGAAAAATTATTCATGTATCGCTTTGCATTTGTAATTCTGCTTCTGTCCTTATCCATATCAAAAGTCCGATATTCAATTCGATCTGCTACAGCAAGCAATCTTCCATACAGGTAATCTCTTTCTGTACAATTTTTGTCTACCGCCATTTTCCATTCCTCCTTATAAAGTTCTTTTCTTCTTTTTTTAACCATGGAGCACGCAAGCTGCAAAATCTGCTCCCAGTTTCTCCGTTCTTTATATGCCAATGGATTAGATGCCTTATTTATCGCCCTTTCCACATAATCAGCTGGTATTCTCTGCCCATCCCAAATACATGGCAAGATACGCTTTGCAACCTCAGCATAAAGTTTTTTGCTGTTTCCATCTACAATGGTAATACTTCCATTATTTTCTATTCCGAATAAAAGATCCGCTATCTCCTTTACTCCAACCATGCCATAATAAACAATTCTTTTTCCGTCTCTCCATTTTTCATGACGCCACCAGCAGTCCTTGTGCCATTTTCTGATATTCTCTAAATATCGCGTTTCTTCAATTTTTTTTGCTTCCACGACTGCTAGGCGCCCCGGTGTTGCTGCATCGACTCCTAATAACACCATATATTTCATGGTCGTGGGACATTTTTCCTCGTTCTGCAGCGTGCGATACCCACTCATCGCCTTCTGAAACAGCTCCGCTCCGATCGCATTGGTGTCAAACTCCGGATCTTCCAGTCCGGTATCCCATTCATCAAATTCAGATATAATATGCTCCGTATCCGAGTCCCATTGAACTTCTAATTCTCCTGCTGAATCCTCCGCTGTTTCCCATGTAACAAACACCATGGTATCATATGTGCCTCCCTGTCTGCGGATAATCCATTTCAATGCGTTGTGAACCTTCTGGGATGTTTCATTTCCAATTGCAAATGCCTCTTCTTTCGTTGTAAATCGACCACGATACGTAAAATTATCCTTATCATTTGAAGAAATCAGTTTCGCGCCGTCTCCTTCATTTCGGATTTTCTTTGGCTGTAGATAGGAAATACTTTCTCTTTTTCCACTTAAATAGCAAAGTCCCTTTTCCCCTTCCATAGACCGCTGATACTGCTGATATTTTTCCCATAAGGTCTTATCTTTCCAGCATTCATCAACTGTTTCTGTCAATGGATTACTTAAAGAGCGCACAATAAATCGCACAAACGCTTTACTTTGATCAATTCCCTGAATCGTTTCCTTTTCTGCCAGCGTTCCATCTTCATTTTGCTTCAATACCTTCTGTTCAATCAAATCATGCATCAAACTTTTCTTCTGCAGATAATAATAAATTGCTCTTACTTTATCATGGCAAAATTCTGACTCATACCATTTTTTTAATTGTTCCATATAAATTTCAAAACAGCTTCCATCGTCCGCCACATAAAGCGGATAATCGCCCGCCAGATATCTTAAATTATCACACAGGGGATGGGCTTCTTTTCCAGATGTTCGGCTTCCTGATTTTTCTGTAACCGGAATAACGGTAAATTTATCATTTGCAGGAACCTGTTCGCCATGTAAAAAGTTACCTTCTTCATCAATGGTTACCGTAATCTGTGCCGTTGCCGTTGAGTGGAATATTGGAAGCAGCGTATAGGGAAATTCACCACGATATTCTATTTTTCCTACCTTGTTCAGATTTTTTTCGTACAAATCCAGTGCTTCTCTTCCCCAGTTCACGTATCTTTCACCTCCCTTTTTTCATGTTCTTCTTTCTCGATATTTTCAAATATTTTCGGCTGCATTTTTCGTATATGACGTTTGATTGTACACTCTTCCGGACGGGGATAAACGATGTAGCCTCCCCTTGTCATGGTCGGATGCTCCCAGAATCTTACCGTCATTTTTCCCTGATCCTCCGACAAAACGGCTTCTTCCGCATAAGTAATTCCGTGATAAGAGAAACCGAAATCTATATCTTTTTCCATATCATCATAATATCCTGCTCCACTGCCAAATTCACACGGTTCCACAAATGCCTGACATTCTCTTGTTCCAAGAAAAATATCTCTCCGGCCTCCGCTCTTTACCATTCTTTCTGACATGCACTGATATTTTCGCTCATTTCTATCCTGTACCATGTTGACCTGATGCTCATTAAATTCAAAATGAGCACGTACCTGATAACGCACATCCTTTAAATACGTGTAGTATGCCAGTTCGTTTCCGCCATTGTATTTAATAGGACGAATACCTTTTGTTTCCGTCTGAATCCGGTTCATAACGCGAATTTCATCAATTACCCAAAAGATCGTGGGTTTCCAAAATATGCTTTCCGTAATACCTCGCAATGCCTCGTAAGTTGGAATTGAATAACTTGTTTTTTCGCCTCCAACACGCACCACCGGATCAGAAAACAATGCATAGTTCCCATACACCTCGTACTCTATGGTATTCGCATGTTTTTCCATTGTACCACCTCCAATATGTTTAATAGTTCTCAAAGTTCATCTGCGGTTCTTCCAGCACACCAACTTCATTGCTGTAATACCCTTCGCTCAACGCGAGTATTTCTTCATCACTAATTTGATATATTGCATTATTAAGACGTTCCTTCTGCACTTCTGAAATTCCAACCGTATATTTTTGCAGTTCCCGCAGCATCCTCTGCTTTTCCTCCCAAGGTAAATACTCACCATCTGCTCCGACAAATGCTGCAATCAGTTTTTTGGCCTCATCATTATAGGGAACCACAACTGGAATCTTATAATCATTAGAAATAACTTCAAATTCTTTTCCTGCCGTTGCAAATGCCTGTGCCATTCCCCCCTTATACTCTTGTTCAAACTTATGCCAATATTGTTTTCTTCCCGGACAATTTTTTCCCAGCATTTCTAGCAAGGTCGTTTTATAATTTTTCGCCGGAAATTTCGTGATATCAGCCTGCAGCACCTGATAGTAATACTGATAATAAATCGCTATCGCTTTCGACGAATCTAATCTTTTTTCAAAAATTTCAGGCTTACTTCGAAATTGTTCTAATAATTTTTGTACTGCTCTTTGTTCTTCTTGTATCTCTGGCAGCTTTTCCAGACTTTCGGCCTCGTTTGTCAATTGTACAATGTAAATCTTTCCAAACCAGGGATACTCCTTGTGGCGATTTCCTCTTCCAGCGGCCTGGATCACATGATCCAATCCCGCTTTTGATCGAATGACACAGCCAAAAGAAAAATTTACACCCGCTTCTACAACCGGTGTACTGATGCAGATCACTCTGCCTGTATATCCGGATTCTCTATTTTTTCGTAATGCCGCATGGACCGTTTCCAACGTGTCCTCTTTATTTTGCGGGCAAAGTTTATTGCTCAGGTGAAAAACTTGATCTTCGTCTGAACAGCCGCTTTTTATCTTTTCATATACTTGTTTTGCACATTCGGTTGTATTTACTATGACCAGCACATTTCGAAATGTCTCAGCTTGCTGCAACGTAAAATCACAGAGATCCTCAATTTCCATTCCGCCCGGATACGCTTCTGTTTCTGTCAAATCTACGATATCCGTTCTTCGAAAGGCTTCTTCATACTTTTCTATGATTTCCGTCATCTCCATGCATTCACTTAAATTATTCTCTTTCAAATCTTTAATGGATGGCTGGGTAGCTGAACATAATACAACATCCGATTCCGCAAAATTGGTAAGAAAATTTACTGCTAAGTTAAAAAGTTCCATACACTTCTTCGGAATGGCCTGTACCTCATCAAAAATGATCACGCTGTTACATAAGGTATGCATTCTGCGGATATCTCTTTTCTGTCCCGAAAAAAGTACATTCAATACCTGTACAGCTGATGTCATAATAATTGGCACATCCCATGTTTCTGTCAGTTTTTTATAGTCTTTCTCCTGCTTTCCCTCCGAAAGAATCACATTGCAATGATGTTCCAGTACGATATCCGGATCGTCAACTGCTCTCCGGATCTCATCGGCATTCTGGCTTAAAATACTGTTAAATGGGGCAACATAAATAATATGCTGTTTTTGGGTCCGCTCGGCACGATACAGTGCAAAGCGCAAACTACTTAATGTCTTTCCAGCTCCCGTTGGTACTGTCAGACGATACAGTCTCGTTTCTTTTTCTGCCTCTTCATAGCACCTCTCAGAAATCTCCTGCCGGACTGCCTGAAGACTCTGGCCATTTTCTGCCTTGTTTCGAATTTCATGATTAAGATAGTTCTCAAAACATTGTATACTCTGTTGCCATATTTTCTGTATTTCTTTCTTTGAAATACGTTGTTTCAATTCTTCATTCTGAAAAAATTTTTCCGTATCTGTCCAATCACTGTCAAGCAGCATAGAAAGCAATACTCTGAAATACATTCCAATATAAAAATATCCATTTCCACAATGACGATTTTGTTTTGTGCTTTTTCGCACAAACATTCCTATTTTTTTATTAATCTGAACATATTGTGCATCTGCTGCTTCGCACACTTTTTGGATTTTCTCTTTATCAAAGATCCGAAAAAATCTTTCCTTCACAATGTCTTCCTGACACTCTTTTTCCGCTCTGCGTTCCTGTAAGGTACACCCGCTTTCAAAATCAATACAGTCGCTGATTCCATGATGTGAGTACACAACTGTACTTAACAGCTCTGCTGCTGTTTTCTGCCGCATCATTTTCCATAGCATCCGTCCACCTGCGGTTGAGTGATCCAAATCGTTTCGGTGTGCCTGATCCCCCTTTTTCAAGATATCTTGAAAATCTTTCTGCACATCATCAGAGAGTTTCCCCGCATCATGAAAAAGTGCGGCCGCCTCGACAAGTTTCTGAATCTCTTCCATAGGACAAATGCTTTTTGCATATGATGTTACATTATCTGTATGTTCCTGAAAGCTCTGGGTACGGCCTGTTTCAAAATCCACATGTGCAAGATAAATGTCACTTGTTTTATTTTCGTTTGTATTATTCATCACTTTCTCCTTTTGTCTATTTTGTTTATTTTTCGGAGTCAAGTTCTGATTTTTTATTCACTTTTACCACATTATAGCAGACTCCGACCTGTAGCGCAATATATTTTCAAACTTTTGTTCGATCATATATTTAGTTTATACCTCATCGTTTTCTACTTTGACATGTCAAATAATTCTATTCAAAATCCTTTTTACCACCTCTCCTCTTAAATCGCATTTCTGCCTTAGTATCAATTTGATTTTTATTTTCACATTGGGAATTTACAAAGATTTTTAGATTTTGTAATTCTTCCTTTGTGTGTTAGAGTATTTTTTACTCTAAAATTATAGAAGACTTTACAAATTAGAAAATAACGTATAGAATAGTATATGTTCGTAGTTTACTATTCTTTTTAGATCTTATTTCTAAATTGAATCAGTTTTCTACTTGAAGAAGTTATCCGATACTGCCAATATCTGATAACTTCTTCTTTTTACCCTTTCACTATATCACCTTTTTTACTAATATGCAACAATAATTATATTTTTATACTTATACAATAATGTAAAGTTTACATTGTTGTATAACATAAATACTAAAATAAAAAGCACTAGAATATTTTCTAATGCTTTTTGTCTAACACTTATCCAAAAATGTTTTTCAACTCACAGACCTAAGTCTGAACTCGCAGAATATCCTCGGTATTTGTATCCTGCCCTTTTATCTTACCATAAATTCCGCCAACGTCAATTAGTTATTCCTCCCTTCAAATCCTCTATTTATTTTGTATATCTAAAATCCGTATATTTTTATTCTGCATTTCAATCATATTTTTATTGAATGGACTACAAGAAACTGTTATACTCAATATACGGGTGCTGCCATAACGGTAGGCGGTTAGTCCTTCTACGGAGGGACTGTGACTCTCCGATTACATAGAAACCCTTTATATGGGAATTCCTTGGAAAGGAGGGCTAAGCCATGAGTATTATCGACTTCATAGCAGTTGTAAGTTTCGGCTTAACCTGCTTTCGCCTTGGATACAACTTCGGCAAAGATACTGCGAAATCACAAAAATAGCCGCCCAGTCCTGCAAACTTTGGCGACTATTTTTACATAAACCAATAAATATGGACTAACCGTCTATCGGTAGCACTCTTTTCAATATCATAATATCATGTATTTCAGAATATGTCAAAATCTTCTTTTCACATATCCCGAAATCTCCGATACCTCTCCTCTACCAGTTCTTCCCCATCCATCTTCTCATACTTTTCCAGGAATCTCAGAATTTTGCCTCTCAATTCTTCACACACCACTGGCATTGTGTCCACCGTAAACTCCCCCGGCTCTTCCACAATCTCTTCTACAATTCCCAGTTCCTTCAAATCCCCCGCCGTCAGCTTCATCACCTCGGCGGCCTCCGGCGCGCGTTTGCCGTCTTTCCACAGGATGCTTGCAAATCCCTCCGGCGACAGGATGGAGTAGATGGCATTCTGCATCATCCACACTTCATCCGCCACGGCGAGTGCCAGTGCACCGCCGCTGCCGCCTTCTGAAATGACAATAGAAAGAACCGGCGTTTTTAACGCTGACATTTCATACAGGTTCCGCGCAATCGCCTCGCCCTGGCCGCGTTCTTCGGCTTCCATTCCGCAGAAGGCGCCTGGGGTGTCTACGAGACAGATAACAGGCCTGTGGAATTTTTCGGCCTGTTTCATCAGACGCAGGGCTTTGCGGTAGCCCTCCGGGGACGGCATGCCGAAATTGCGGCGGATGTTTTCTTTCGTATCCGCGCCTTTCGCCTCGGCGATGACCGTGACCGGTGTGCCGTCAAACGACGCAATACCACCGATGATCGCCGCATCATCGCCATACAGCCGGTCGCCGTGGAACTCAATAAAATCCGAAAACAGCTCCCGAATATAATCCCCTCCGACCGGCCGGTCTTTTTTCCGCGCTTTCTGCACACAATCCCAGGCCGACGATTTCCGCAGATTCTCCCACTCCGTCTCTTCTTTTTCTCCCCGAAGCGATTTTTCCTGTCCGTCCCTGGAAGTTTCCGTATTTTCAGTTTCTTCTGCCAGCGCCTTCACGCTTTCTGCCGCAGTCTCTTCTTTCTGCAGTTCCTTCCCGTTTTCTTCCGGCACAGAATTCTTCATCAAATCGCCACCGCCCGATGCCATACCTTCCGCACGCTTCCCATGCATCCGCAGAATCTCCGACAGCACCTCTTTCGCCTCTTCTCTTGGCAGAATCCGATCCACAAGCCCATGCTCCACCAGAAACTCCGCCCTCTGGAACCCTTTCGGCAGTTTCTGTCCTATTGTCTGCTCAATAACCCTCGGTCCCGCAAACCCGATCAACGCATGCGGCTCCGCCAGAATAATGTCCCCCAGCATCGCCCAGCTCGCCGTCACGCCGCCCGTCGTCGGGTCCGTCAGCACACTCACATACAAAAGCCCCGCATCACTGTGTCTTTTCAGCGCCGCCGACGTCTTCGCCATCTGCATCAGAGAAACAATCCCCTCCTGCATCCGCGCCCCTCCCGAGCACGCAAACAAAATCACCGGCAGCGAGAGCTTCGTCGCTCTCTCCACCGCCCGCGTAATCTTCTCCCCAACAGCCTCACCCATACTGGCCATCATAAACCTGCCATCACAGACCCCGATCACCGTCTCCATCCCGTTGATCCGTCCCTTACCAGTCACAACAGCCTCCGTAAGTCCTGTTCTCTCCTGCAGAGCCCTCACCTTCTCTTCATACCCCGGAAACCCCAGCGGATTCCCCGCCGTCATCCCCTGATCCCATTCCTCAAAACTCCCATCATCCAGAAGAAACTCAATCCTCCGATACGCATGCACCCGAAAATAATTCCCACACTTCGGACAAATATAAAGATTCCTCTTCACATCCTCCGTAAAAATAGCCCCCTTACAAGCATTACACTTCTTCAAAATCCCCTGCGGCGCCTCCGGCACCACCCCATCCGCCGTGTGCTCCTTCCGAAACACCGTCTTCTTAAAATACTTACCCAGCATCATACCACCATCACTCCTTACGTCATAACACTTTCACTCTATTGTCACCATAACAATCTTCCAACCACACACCTCACCCATCGAGGCATTCATTCTCTCTTCACCGCTCACTCCTGTCATCCCAGCCGCACCGCCCTGCGGTGTCGCTGACCACACTCTCACAGTCGTGTGTCTGATCTCAGCCGCCCGGCAGTACAGCAGAGGGGGACGGCGCATTTGCTATAGAAACACTTAGGCTTCCAGAATTTGCGTTATTTTCAAAAATCTAACTGTCTGAGCGACAGCGAGTTTTGGATTTTTGAAAATGGTTTTAGCAAATGCTGGAGTCCTTAGTGTTTCTTTCCTCTGAAACCGCGCCGTCCCCCTCTGCTGTACTGCCGGGCGGCGTCCGTCTCTCACAATCTCTCCGTCAACCGCTCCACAAACTCAATATCCGCCCTCCCGGCCAGATACTCCTCTTCATTTAAAATAGAATACAAATAATCAACGTTAGTGTCGACTCCCTCGATGACGACTTCCCCCAGCGCACTCCTCATCCGCGCAATCGCCTCCTCACGCGTCCTCCCATGCACAATCAGCTTCGCCAGCATCGAATCATAAAACGCCGGAATCACATACCCGTCATACGCCGCCGTATCCACCCGTACTCCAAACCCGCCCGGCAGATGCATCTCCGTAATCTTCCCCGGACAAGGCCTGAAATTCTTCGCCGGATTCTCCGCATTAATCCTGCACTCAATCGCATGCCCCGAAAGCCGGACCTCCCCCTGCGTCACCGACAGCGGCATCCCCGAAGCCACCCGAAGCTGTTCCTGAATCAGATCCACCCCCGTGACCCACTCCGTCACCGGATGCTCCACCTGAATCCGCGTATTCATCTCCATAAAATAAAAATTCCCGTCCGGCTCCAGCAGAAACTCTATCGTCCCCGCATTCACATAATGCGCCGCCTTCGCCGCCCGGACCGCCGCCGAGCCCATCCGCTCCCGCAGCGTGTCATCAATCGCCACACAAGGCGACTCCTCAATCATCTTCTGATGATTCCTCTGAATCGAGCAGTCCCGCTCCCCCAGATGAATCACATTCCCGAACGAGTCCGCCATAATCTGAAACTCCACATGACGTGGATGACGAATCAGCCGCTCCACATACATCGTCCCGTCCGCAAACGAACTTTTAGCCTCCTTCTGCGCCGTCTGAAACGCACTCTGGAACTCCCCGCGAGTCTCCGCCATGCGCATACCCTTGCCGCCGCCTCCAAGCGCCGCCTTAATCATCACCGGAAAACCAATCCGGTCGGCCTCAGAAAGACCCGTCTCCCAGTCAAAAACAGGTTCCTTCGTCCCCGGAATCACCGGCACACCGGCTGCCTGCATCGTATTTCGCGCCTCAGACTTATTACCCAGACGGTCCATCACCTCAGGCGACGGCCCAATCCACGTAATGTGGCACTCCTGGCATCTCCGCGCAAACGTGCTGTTCTCCGACAGGAATCCAAATCCCGGATGAACCGCATCCGCCCCCGTCACAAGCGCCGCACTCAAAATACGTTCCATATTTAAATAACTGTCCTTCGACGGTGCCGGCCCGATGCACACCGCCTCATCCGCGAGCTGCGCATGCAGTGCCTCCCGGTCCGCCTCCGAATAAACAGCAACCGTGAGAATTCCCATCTCACGGCATGCCCGGATAATCCGGACCGCGATCTCCCCACGGTTTGCAATCAAAACTTTTCGAATCATTGTGCTGCCCCCACCATAAAGGTCAGTTCCGCCTGCGCGACCACCTTGCCGTCAACCGAAGCAACCGCTTCCCCGACGCCCATCGGTCCCTTGTGGCGGATAATTTTCGTCTCCAGACGAAGCTTGTCTCCCGGTTTCACTTTTCCCTTAAAGCGGCACTTGTTGATGCCGCCGAAAAATGCAATTTTTCCCTTATTCTCGTCAAGAGAAAGAATCGCAACCGCACCGACCTGCGCCAGCGCCTCGATAATCAGCACGCCCGGCATCACCGGCTCCTGCGGAAAATGACCCGCAAAAAAATCCTCGCGGTACGTCACACATTTATACCCAATGCCGAATTCGCCCGGCTCAAAATCTTCTATGTAATCCACCAGCAGAAACGGATGTCTGTGTGGAATAATCTCCTGAATCTGTTTCGTTGTCAAACTGTTCATTCGCTGCTTCCTTTCTCGTCCCGGCTTTACGCTTTTACCCGGAACAGCGGTTTTCCGTAATCAACCATCTCGCCGTTTTTCACCAGAACCTCCGCAATCACGCCGTCCACTTCGCTCTCAATCTCATTCATCAGCTTCATGGCCTCCACAATCGCTACAACCTGTCCCTTTTTCACGGTGTCGCCAACCTTCACAAACGGCTCGGCATCCTCTGCCGGAGCTGTATAAAACGTTCCGACCAGCGGGGATGTCACAAAAACGCCTTCTTCTGCTTCACTGTGATCCTCAGCCGCTGTACTTTTTCCTGCCGTTTCTTTTCTCTCCGGCATGGCTGCTTCTTTCGCTGTCACGCCATTTGCTCCGCCCATCATCTCTGCCATCTGCAGACCGGCACCGGATGGAACCCCGCTCATCTGCACCTGCACCGGAGCTGCTTTTCCATGCTCCATGGCAATCTTGATCCCATCAGCCTCGTAATCAAACGCGGTCAGCGAAGAATCCGAAACTTTATCAATCAACTGTAAAATCTGATCTAATTCCATCTTATTTTCCTTTCTGCACCGGAACACGATGCCGCTTTATTCATATTTCTGAAACAGCAGCACCGCATTGTGGCCGCCAAAACCAAGGGAATTGCTCATTGCCAGTTTCACATCGGTTTCCACCGGAGCGCCGATGCAGTAATTCAGATCGCATTCCGCATCTGCTTCCTTTGTTCCAATCGTCTGATGCACGAAGCCGTCCTGAATGGATTTCGCACAGACAACAGCTTCCACACCGCCTGCCGCGCCGAGCAGATGACCGACCATCGATTTCGTCGAGTTGACCAGCACATGGTCTGCCGCATCACCGAAGGCTTTCCGGATCGCACGCGTTTCAAACAGATCGTTGTGATGTGTGGACGTTCCGTGTGCATTAATATAAGTAACTTCTTCCGGTTTTACTCCCGCTTCTTCCATCGCAAGCTCCATCGCACGTGCCGCACCGCTTCCATCTTCCAATGGAGAAGTAATGTGGTACGCATCGCAGGTTGCGCCGTATCCGACTACCTCTGCATAGATCTTCGCGCCGCGCTGTTTCGCGTGCTCCAGCTCCTCAAGTACGAGAATGCCGGCGCCCTCGCCCATGACGAAACCGTTCCGGTCCTTATCAAACGGAATCGAAGCCCGCAGCGGATCTTCCGACTCGGAAAGTGCGGTCAGTGCCGAAAAGCCTGCCACGCCGACCGGCGTAATTGCGCTCTCCGCGCCGCCTGCCACACAGATGTCCGCGTCGTTGTACTGAATTGCGCGGAAGGCATCGCCAATGCAGTGCGTTCCTGTCGCACACGCCGTCACCACGCTGGTACATTTTCCTTTCGCGCCGAGTGCAATCGCAACGTTTCCCGCCGCCATGTTCGCAATCATCACCGGAACGGTAAACGGGTTGACGCGGGACGGATTTCCGGCATCAATTTTGGCTTTCGCCTGTTCGCATGCATTCAGATCACCGACGCCGGAGCCCACCAGAACGCCGACGCGGAACGGATCTTCATTCTCCATGGAAATGCCGGCATCTGCAAACGCTTCTTTTGCTGCTGCAACGGCATACTGGGAAAAGGTTCCCATTCGTCTTGCCGCTTTGAAATCCATGCGCTCTTTTGCCACGAAGCCTTTGACCTCGCCTGCCAGATGTACTTTATATTCTGCTGTATCAAATTTCGTAATCGTTCCGATTCCGCAGGCTCCCTTGCGGACGCCGTTCCAGAATTCCTCCACGGTATTTCCAATCGGGGTTACCGCACCCAGCCCTGTGATGACTACTCTTCTCTTCATTCCAACTCTCCTTTTCTTAGATCACCATGCCGCCGTCGCAGTGAATCACCTGTCCGGTGATGTAAGCTGCCGCTTCGGATGCCAGAAATGCGGCCAGGTTTGCCACATCCTCCGGCTTTCCGAAATGGCCAAGCGGAATCTGGGATACGGATGCTTCTTTCACTTTATCCGAAAGAACCTCCGTCATATCGGTCTCAATAAAGCCCGGCGCAATCGCATTGACGCGGATGCCGCGGGATGCCAGTTCCCGTGCCGCTGTTTTCGTCAGGCCGATCACACCTGCTTTCGATGCCGCATAATTTGCCTGTCCGGCGTTTCCTGCCACGCCGACCACAGAAGCCATGTTGATGATGCAGCCGCTCTTCTGACGGATCATCGGCCGTGCCGCAAAGCGGATGCAGTTGAACGTTCCCTTGAGGTTTGTCTCAATGACACGGTCGAAGGCTTCCTCCGACATGCCCATCAGAAGGCCGTCCTTTGTGATGCCCGCGTTGTTAACCAGAATATCGATTTTCCCATACAAAGCAAGAATTTCCTTCATCCACGCTTCACACGCCGCAAAATCCGATACATTGCACTGCATCACGCAGCCGTCTCCTCCTGCCGCGCGGATTCCCGCAAGCACGGTTTCGGCCGCCTCTTTTGAACCATTGTAATTGATGACAACAAAGGCTCCCTCCGCCGCCAGTTTTTCTGCAATCGCACGCCCGATTCCGCGGGATGCGCCCGTTACTACTGCTGTTTTTCCACTTAACATCTCATTCTCCTGCTGCATAATCCACTATCTATAATAAAGTTTCGCACACCTGATGCATTTCCTCATAGTTGCGGATATTGTAACCTTTTACATCCCGGTTGATTTTTCTTAAAAAGCCGGTCAGTGTTCTTCCCGGTCCGATCTCCACGAAGGTATCAACGCCGTCCGCAATCATTGCCTCGATGCTCTGCTGCCACCGCACACCGGATGCCACCTGCTGGATCAGAAGGCCGCGTGTCAGTGCAATGTCACGCACATACTGACCGGTTACATTCGTTACATACGGAATCGCGAGTTCCATAAAACCGACACCCTCGAGCGCCTCCGTCAGTCCCTTGGATGCGGATTCCATCATCGGGGAATGGAACGGGCCGCTTACGTTCAGCGGAAGTACCCGCTTTGCGCCTGCTTCTTTTAACTTTTCCGAAGCCTCTGCCACTGCCGCCTCATATCCGGTGATGACAATCTGACCCGGGCAGTTGTAATTGGCAATGTAGGCGCCGGAAATCCCGCTCAAAATCTCTTCGATTTTTGCAGCTTCCATGCCGAGCACCGCCGCCATCGCGCCCTCGCCTGCCGGAACGGCCTCCTCCATCAGGATGCCTCTTCTGCGGACGACCTTCATCGCATCCGCCATTTCCATACCGCCGGCGGACACAATCGCGTTGTACTCGCCAAGGCTGAGGCCCGCTGTCACATCCGGCGTAAGGCCGCACGCCCGGATGGACTGCTCCATCGCCATTCCGGTTGTCAGCAGTGCAATCTGGGTAAACTCTGTCTGATCCAGATGTTCATTTTCCTCAAAACAGAGTCTTTTCATATCAATCCCGATCAGCTCGGATGCCATATCGTAGACGGCTCTCGCTTTCGGACATGCTTCATAAAAATCCGCGCCCATGCCGACACACTGGGAACCCTGTCCAGGAAACATAAATGCTGTTTTACTCATAACCGCGCCGGTGCTCCTTTCAGAAGTTCTTCCATCTCATTCATCATCTGCTCTATGATTTCTTTGCAGCTTTTCTCGTCTTTTACCATACCTGCAATCTGACCGGACATCACGCTTCCGGTTTTGACATCGCCGTCCACAACGGCTCTTCGAAGACCGCCGAGCGTCAGTTTTTCCAGCTCTTCGAACGGAGCTCCCTCTTTTTCCAGTTCCAGATAATGGCGTGTCATCTCATTTCGGATCGCCCGCACCGGATGACCGGTTGTGCGGCCTGTCACGCGGGTATCAATATCTTTCGCCTTGATCACCAGCTGCTTGTAATTTTCATGCACAACGGCCTCTTTCGAAGCGACAAAACGCGTTCCCATCTGAACCGCCTCGGCACCCAGCATAAAGGCTGCTGCCATGCCGCGTCCGTCCGCAATTCCACCGGCCGCAATGACTGGAATTTTTACGGCATCTGCCACCTGCGGAACGAGTGCCATCGTTGTCGTCTCGCCGATATGGCCGCCGGACTCACATCCTTCTGCCACAACGGCATCTGCGCCTGCGCGCTCCATTCGTCTTGCAAGAGCCACGGAAGCGACCACCGGGATGACGCGGATACCAGCGTTTTTCCACAGTTCCATATATTTCTCCGGATTTCCTGCGCCCGTCGTAACGACTTTTACGCCTTCCTCGGCAACCACTTTTGCCACCTCATCCGCATACGGGCTCATCAGCATGATGTTGACGCCGAACGGTTTGTCCGTCAGTTTTTTTGCTTCGCGGATTTCATTCCGAACCCACTCTGCCGGTGCCGCCGATGCTCCGATGAGGCCAAGGCCGCCGGCCTCGGAAACTGCCGCTGCCAGATGATGCTCCGCCACCCAGGCCATGCCGCCCTGAATGACTGGATACTGAATCCCGAGTAATTTTGTCACTTCTGTGATCATGAATCGCTTCCTCCTGCTTCCCGATCTTTCTTAGTTTTTGTGCTGCTCCAGATACTCTGCAACATCACCGACAGTTACCATCGTTTCCAGATCCTCGGTCGGGATTTCCACGCCGCAGGTGTCCTCGAGGGACATGACCATTTCAAACAGATCCAGGGAATCTGCTCCGAGATCCTCTTTGAAGGAAGTCTCCGCTGTGATGGTATCAATGTCTGCTCCCAGTGCTTCTGCTACGGTTTCTTTTACTTTTTCTAACATGTTTTTGTCCTCACTTTTTTTCTTATTCTTCTTATTTTATATGGGCGTTTCTTACCATTCCAGGTACGCCGCGCCCCAGATCAGTCCTGCTCCGAAACCGGAGAGAACGATTCTCTGTCCTTTTTTGGCTCTGCCGGACCGGTTCCACTCATCCAGCAGAATCGGAATGCTCGCCGCACATGTATTGCCGTATGCTTCGATATTCCGCGGAAATTTTTCTTTCGGTGCTTTCAGTCGTTTTGCCACGCCGTCGATGATGCGGCTGTTTGCCTGATGAAGGATAAACGCATCAATCTCTTCGACCGCCATGTCGGCTTCCGCGAGCACCTCGCGGATGACTTCCGGCACGCGGGATAAAGCAAACTGGAACACGGCACGGCCGTCCATCTGCAGATACGTTCCCTTTTCGCAGGTCAGCGACACGCCTTTTTCTCCATCAGAATGGATCTTTTCGCACGCTTTTGTCTCCTGCTCCTCTGCCGTCAGCACAACGGCTCCCGCGCCGTCCCCGAACAGAATGCAGGTTCCGCGGTCACTCCAGTCCACCAGGCGGCTCAGGGCATCCGCGCCGATCAGCAGCACGTTTTTTGCCTTGCCGCTCCGGATATACAGCTGGCCCAGCTCATACACCGCAAGAAATCCGGTGCAGGCGGCGCTGACATCGAGACAGGCGGCACGGAAGGCACCGATTTCATCCTGCACAAGACAGGCGGTATTCGGAAAGATGCTCTCCGACGAGGAGGTTCCGACAAGAATCAGATCCAGTTCTGTCGAACAGATCCCGGCATTTTCCAGCGCTCTTCTCGCCGCCTTTACTGCCATTTGGGCAACCGTCTCCTCCCCGGCTATGTGGCGCGCACCGATTCCCGTCCGCTCCCGGATCCAGATATCGCTCGTATCCACCATCTTTTCCAGATCTTCATTTTTCCATATCGTCTCCGGTACATACGAACCGGTTCCCGCAATTCTGCCGTTTTTCACCTTACTGTCCTCTTGCTTATTTCATTCTCAAACATTTTTCTTTTCAAATGTTTTGATATTCAAAGTATATCATCAAAATTCATTTTGTCAACCTTTTTTTATTGCTTTTTCCATTTCCCACTTCTATAATGAAACTATGTTCGGGATTTTTTCGAAACTATTTTTTCCGGATTCTATTATTTTGAGCCCCGGCGCAGGTTCTCTATCGAACACTCCGGCAGGCTCCAGAAAGGACACCAAACTTATGCAGGTTCCAATGTCATCCTATCTTGTGGAAATCAAACCACAGATTCAGGAACTGATCCGTCTGCTCGAGCGCGAATTCGATTATGTCAGCGTGCTCTGCACCGATGTCAAAGGTACGACCTACCGCGTCAGCATGCATCAGACCACCGTCGGCGATTATCACTTCTGTGAACGCGGCTTCGTTGTCCGTGCATGGCAGGACGGTTCCTACACCGAATATTCCTTCAACAACCTCACCGATGCCGCAGATCTTGCGGAGGAAATTACTTCCGCGCTGAAATCCGAATTTCAGGCATTAAAGGCACTCGGCATTGCGCAGATGGAGTCTCCTCTCGTGCAGGAAGAAGCCATCGCAAAAACGATGCAGAATGAAATCGAGATTGACCCAGAGACCGTCTCCGCAGAGGAGATTCTCTCCCACCTTCGGAAACTCTGCAACGCCGGCGCTGCCCATGAAGGAATTCTGGAATTCCAGAGTACCGTCAGCTTTGCCCGTGTCAACAAGCTGTTCCTCTCCTCCAAAAAGGATCTGATGCAGTCCTACGCTTTCTCGGAGGGCTCCCTTTCCGCAATCGGCACAGAAAACGGAAAACAGAATATGTCGTACCGTTCCTGCTCCGGCCTGAAAGGCGTGGAAATCTTAAATGAGATGGATGCGATTGTTGAGGAAATCATCGCCGTTCTGTACGACAAGCTCCACTCCGATCCGGTCACCCCTGGCATGTACGATGTCATCACCGCACCGGATGTCACCGGCGTGATTGCACACGAGGCATTCGGCCACGGTGTCGAGATGGATATGTTTGTCAAAGACCGCGCACTCGCCAAAGAGTATATCGGCAAGCCTGTTGCCTCCCAGCTCTCCTCCATGCACGACGGAGCAGTCGGCGCACAGCAGGTCAGCAGTTATCTTTTTGATGATGAGGGAACGCTCGGCACCGACACCACGGTCATCGACCACGGTACACTCGTTACCGGCATCAGCGATCTCGTAAGCGCACTCCGCCTTGGCACCACGCCGACCGGAAACGGAAAACGCGAGAGCTTCGAGCGCAAAGTCTACTCCCGTATGACCAACACCTACTTCACCGCAGGCACAGACAAACTCGATGATATGATCGCTTCGATTGAGCACGGCTATCTTCTCGAAAGCGTTCAGTCCGGTATGGAAGACCCGAAACACTGGGGCATCCAGTGCATGGTCGGACTCGGCCGCGAGATCAAAGATGGTAAGCTGACCGGAAAAGTCGTATCTCCTGTCACCCTGACCGGCTACGTTCCGGATCTCTTAAAGAGCATCTCCATGGTTTCCGACAAAGAAGAGCTCTTCGGCTCCGGCATGTGCGGAAAAGGTCACAAAGAATGGGTCAAAGTCAGCGATGGCGGCCCGTATCTGAAATGTAAAGTGAGGTTAGGCTGATGAACGAATTATACGATGTATTAAAAGCAAGCAAAGCCAGCGACTTTCTGATCCGCGAAGAGCAGACCGAATCCCGCGAGGCATTTTTCATCGGTCAGAAGCTCGACATGAGCCGCGCGAAAAAAGTAACTCATACGTTTCTGACCGTCTTTGTCGACAGTGAGGATGGAAAATTCCGCGGAAGCGCAGAAAAAGAGATCCACCAGGGCATTTCCCGCGAAGAAATGAAGCAGGAAACTGACCAGGCGCTGTTCGCCGCACAGTTTGTGCAGAACCCATGGTACCCTGTTGCAGAGCCATCGGATGCCCAGGCAAGCGCCGACACGGCTGATGCTTCCCGCGATCTTACCGCTGAACTCGTAAAACTGGTGCAGGCTATGCAGGAAATCAAGGCGGAAGAGGATTCCCGTGTAAACTCATATGAGATTTTCGTCAACCAGAAGCAGACACACATCCGCAATTCCCGCGGTGTCGATGTCACCTTCTCCGGCTTTGACTGCGAGATCGAGGTTGTCACAAACTCCCGCAAGGATGATCATGAGATTGAGATCTACAAGGATCTCCGCTTCTCCGACAAATCTGCCGAGAAGATCATCGCCGAAGTGCGCGGAATGTTCCACACCGGCCGCCAGCGTCTGAATGCTGTTCCGACCCGCCAGAATGAGCATGCTGATGTTCTCCTGACCGGAAATGCCGTCGGCAGTTTCTTCCAGTATTTTGCCATGCATACCAACGCTTCTTATCAGTATATGGGCGTTGCAAAAGCAAAAATCGGCGAAGCCATCACCGGCGCAGATGCCGATCCGCTGAATATCCGCCTCGTGCCGACGCTCGACGGCTCTGCCAAAAACGCGCCGTACGACGAAACCGGTATGCCGGTAGCCGAGCGCGTTCTGTTTGAAAACGGCATCTGCCGCTCCTACTGGGGCAGCCTTCAGCATGCCCATTATATCGGCATGAAGGATACTACTTCCATGAATAACATGGTAGTTGAAGGCGGTTCGAAAACACTCGACGAGCTGCGCAGCATGCCGCATATAGAAATCACCGATTTCAGTGCGTTTGATATGGATGCCGTAAGCGGCACCTGCGGCGGTGAGATCCGGCTCGCGTATGAGAGCGACGGAACCACCTCCCATCCGACAACCAGCGGATCACTTTCCGCCCGTTATGACGATGTGCTGAAAAATCTGACTTTCTCGAAAGAGACACAGCAGATAAACAACCGCGTGGTACCGTGTGCGGTACTGCTGCGGGATGTGACGGTGGCGGGAAAATAATTTTTCATTCTGCAGCATACGAAAAAGGAGCATCTCCAGGTTTCAAGTTCGAAACCGGAGATGCTCCTTTTTAATTTTCTGTGTTTATGTTCAGTCTTTTCTTCGTCTTCTGGATTTCTTTTTGCTTCCAAAATCCGGAACAACGACCAGGGTGTTAAGACCCAGATAAGTTTCAACATCTTCTGCCGTTTTGATATTGTCATTCAGCACAGTCTGCAGTGTCAGAATTGCCAAAGCAAGAACAAAATTTCTAAACAGTAATGGGGTCTGACCCCAATGTGGTTATTTATAATCGTGTGTTTTCAGTGTTGTCGTAATCAGGTTGTGGACCGGCGTATCGTCTTCCACGACCAGTATCAATGTCTTATTCATTTAAATTCACCTCACTGAGCGGCAGCGTAAAACGAAAATGACAGCCGTGCGGAGCGCAGTCACGAAGCACCAGTTCCCCGCCATGCGCATTTACAATGGAGCGGCACAGTGCCAGCCCAAGGCCAAGGCTTCTGCGGCTGTCACTCACCTTATTTTTTCCGGAATAGAACATTTCAAATACATGCTCCCTGCACTCCGCCGGAATGCCGGGTCCATTATCCTCCACCGCAATCCATACGTTTTTTTCTTCTTTTCCGGCTGTAATCCGGATCTTGGATCCTGTCTGTGTATATTTTACTGCATTGTTGATCAGGTTTACCAATACCTGTACTATCAGCTTTGCATCCATGCGGGCGAGCAGTACATCTTCCCCGCAGTCCACCGTAATTTTATGTTCGTTTTTCCGCCGTTCTACATGGCGCAGCGCCTCACGTACTACATCCTCAACCACCTGATCAGATAACTGCAGTTTTACACTTCCATCTTCTATTTTCGTAAGCGCAAGCAGATTTTCCACCAGTTCAATCAGCCATCCGGCATCCTCATAAATATCCGAAAAAATCTGTTTCCGCATCCCTTCGTCCAGTGCGTCAAAGTTACTGATCAAAGAGTCTGCATTGCCGAGAATTGATGTCAGTGGTGTGCGCAGATCATGGGAAATCGTCCGCAACAGATTCACCCGAAGCTGCTCATTTTTCGCCATGACTGCCGCCTCTTCTTTTTCTCTCGCACTTTGTTCCCGATCCAGTGCCATGGCGCACTCTCCCAGAATAGAAAGCAGGATACTGTTCTCAAACGCATCCAGTGGCTTTTGTCCGATGAAAATGCCGATCACACCATATCTGTTCTGTGCCGCATAGATGGAAAGGTACAGATACGGTTCTTCAGAAAAACGTTCTGTCATAGCTCCCGCCCGTTTCCGGTTTTTCAGAACCCACTGCAGGATTTCCTGTTCTTTCACATTAAAAACTTTTTCTGATTTTATTCCTGTTTCGGCGTTATAAAGAGTTCCCTGCACAATGCCGTTTTTCTTTTTTTCTACCGGCGCCACAACCAGATTTCTTCCCAGAAGCTTTATCAGCTGCGTTGCCGTAATATCAAAAATTTCTGACGCATCCTCTGCCTTTTGCAGAAGCTGGCTGGTATTAAAAAGAATCTTGGTTCGAAAGGCATCTCGTGCAGAAAGCTTTGCATTTTCTTTCAATTTTGAAGCAAGCGTACTGGTCAGGATTGAAGTGCCAAGCATGATCGCAAAGGTCACCGGATAGCCGGAACCATACGCATACAACGAAAGCCTTGGCTCTGTCATAAAATAATTAAACAGGACAACACTTGCCACAGAGCTGACCACACTACAGGTATAACCGCTGGTCAGAATAGATGTCAGCATGACGCCAAACAAATATACGGTAATGATATTGGCATCCGTAAAACCGAGCCGAAAAAAGATTTCTCCGATTCCGGTCGCAGCAGCCAGAATCAGAACCGTAAGCATCAGTTCTTTCCAGGAAGGCAGCTCCATCCACTCCGGAAATTTTTTTCGTTTCTGATATCTCCGGTACACGTCTGAGTCTGGAATGATGTGAATTTCCAGATCAGGCACAAGATCCGTCAGACGCTCGGTCCACACCCTTCGCTGATGGAAATAGCCCTGCTTCATCATGCTCTTTCCAATGACAATCCGCGTCACCTCGGAAATTCTTGCGTATTCTGCAATCTGCAGGGCAATATCCTCACTGTGTGTCGTTACAATTTCTGCCCCGCTCTGCTCTGCCAGACGAACATGCTTCTGCAGCCTTGCCAGATCCTCCGGTGTTTTTTCTGTTTTTTCTGCTGTCTGCACATACAATGCCGTAAAGCCGGCCTGAAACGCCTGTGCCATCTGCGCCGCAGTCCGAATAATTTTTTCATTGGATGGCGAAGAGGACAGACACACCAGGATATGCTCTTTTTTTTGTTTTTCTTTTTCCAACTGTCTCACCCCACCTCCTATTGTAGATCATAAACGAAGAGAAAGCTATAGTCAGGAAATCTTTTTTTCTCCCGTTCCCTGTTCTTGTTTTCTGTTTTCTGTGAAATTTTGTCCCGTTTCCGGTTCCTCTCTTCTGTTTTCCGTGAAAAATGTCTCTATCTGATCTACGAGCACGCCTCCAGACAAAAAACCGACCAGGGTAACGAAGAGCAGTCCTACACTTAACACAGAAATCACCTCTCTTTCAGATTCGAAAACATTTCTGGATCGCTTTATATTCACCAAGAACCAATATGGTAGCATCGCCATCCAGAACTGTCTCAGGAGACACCGCAACATCTGTTTTTCCATATTTTCTTGTTGCCAGAATATTAATACCGTATTTTTTCCGGATATCCAGCTGGCCGACATTTTTTCCAATCCAGTTCTCCGGGATTTCAACCTCAAAAATCGCATACTGACTGTCAATTTCAATATAGTCAAACACATGATCCGAGCTGTAACGAATCGCTGTCCATTTTGCCATCTGTTTTTCCGGATAAACAACCTGATCCGCTCCGTTCCGCAACAGGAATTTTTCCTGTACATCCCGTTCTGCCCGGGACACGACCCATTTTGCGCCCAGCTCCTTCAAAAGACACGCGGTTTCCAGCGAATCCTGAAAGCTGCTTCCGATCGTCACAATACAGACATCATAATTTCCCACACCAAGGGATCGCAGAAAGTCTGCATTGACACTGTCACCGATCTGTGCATTTGTCACATACGGCATCACGGCGTCGATCCGTTCCTCATTTCGGTCTACCGCCATCACCTGATGTCCAAGCTGATTCAGATGCATGGCAATATGTCTCCCAAATCTTCCTACTCCAATCAGTAAAATATTTTTCATCTCATCTCTTCCTCTCTTCTTATCCTACATTTATTTTTTCCAGCGGCATTTTTGCATGTGCGCTCTTTCTCCCCGGCATCGCAGCATAAACAAGCGTCAGACCGCCAACCCTTCCAAGAAACATCAGTGCGATCAGAATTCCTTTCGAAAGAACACCGAGCCGCGGCGTAATTCCAAGCGTCAGGCCAACCGTTCCAACAGCAGATGCTGTCTCAAACAGACACTCAGAAATCGGCAGATTTTCTGCCACACTGATCACCATTCCTCCCATCAGCACCAGAAAAAGATACATCATCAGAATCGTAGATGCATTTTTTAATACCTCCTGGCCCACCCTGCGTCCAAACATCTGTGTGTCCTCTCTCTGACGGAACGTAGCAGACGCATTAGCTGTCAGCACGGCAAATGTGGTAATTTTCATTCCGCCAGCCGTTGATCCCGGTGCTCCGCCAATCATCATCAGAACAATCATGATCGCCTGGGAGGCACCTGTCATCCCGGAAAGATCTGCTGTATTAAATCCGGCCGTTCTTGTTGTCACGGACTGAAACAATGCGCAGAGCGTCCGCTCCTTGACCGGCATTCCGGCGAAATCCCGGAAGAAAAAGAAAGCCGCCGGAACAAAAATCAGAAACAGACTTGTAAGCAGGATCACCTTGCTTTGCATGCAGTACTGACGAAAATGGTATTTTTTTGTATAGATATCATCCCAGGTCAGAAATCCGATTCCACCTATTACAATCAGCCCCATAATCGTAAGATTAACCAGTGGATTTCCCACATAAGAAGTCAGGGACGGATACAGATGATCCGTTTTTCCAAGAAGATCAAATCCTGCATTGCAGAATGCGGATACAGAATGAAACAACGCCATCCAGATTCCTTTTCCGCCGTAATCCCGTAAAAAAACAGGCAGAAGAAACAACGCCCCCAACAGTTCAATTCCAAAAGTTCCTTTGAGGATAAAACGCGTCAGGCGCACAATTCCGCCCACCTTCGGGGCAGAAATCGCATCCTGCATCGTGCTTCGCTGCATCAGGGAAATTTTTCTCCCAGAAAGCATCGCAATCGAAACAGCGATCGTAACCACACCAAGACCACCGATCTGAATGAGCAGCAAAATCACGCTCTGTCCAAAGACGGACCAGTAGCTTCCTGTATCTCTGACTGCCAGTCCTGTCACACAGGCGGCTGATGTTGCAGTAAACAGTGTTTCTGTAAATGGCGTTACATTTCCTTCCCGCGAAGCCACAGGAAGCATCAAAAGCAGTGCTCCTGCCAGAATTACCCCCGCAAATCCAAGAATGATAATTTCAAACGACGACCATTGTTTCCTGTATCGCAGTTTTATACTCCACATTTCTCTTTTTACTCCTTCTTTTTGATTCCTCCTTATTTTAGAGACTTCCGCTTTAAAAACGTATAAATACCTTTTCCATGGCATTAAGATTGTATAAAGATTTTTCGAATTTCAAACCAAAAAACAGGAACCGCCCAAAAGTTTCCCACAACAGTAATGGGGTCTGACCCCAATGTGTGTATATTCTTCTTTTATCGCAGTAACGCATTAGTTGGTTAAACTACCGATTTTTCTCCTTTTGAAAGTAGATTCTTTTGTCATAAATATCAAAAAAAGTATTTACAAATCCTTACGTATCAGTTATTATGTATATAATCTATTGAGAAGTTCGTGCAGAATTATGCAATTTTGTTTTTAATAAATACTCTGTTTCCTTTTCCAACGGCATTTTGTTGACTTTTTACGTCAAACAGAACGGATCAAAGGGTAAAACACCAAATTTTTTCACAAAAAATCACTCAACGTAATTACAGATGAACTCGGATCCCTATCCCGAAAAAACATCGCACCTTATTTTCGAAAGGAGATATCAATTTTATGTTTCATTTTCTAAAAGGAAAGAACAAAGAAAATGTTCTTTACGCACCTTGCAAAGGAAAAGTAGTTCCGCTTTCCGAAGTCCCGGATCCTACCTTTTCCGAAAAAATCCTGGGGGACGGATTTGCAGTGATTCCGTCTGAGGGAAAAATTTATGCACCGACAGACGGTGAAATAGCCATGGTATTTGATACTCTTCATGCCATCACGCTCACAAGCAGCTCCGGAACCGAAATCCTGATCCACATCGGCCTGGATACGGTTACACTAAAGGGCGCACCGTTTACCGCACACGTTGCAGCCGGCGATCAGGTCAAAAAAGGAGATCTTCTGATGGATGTCGATCTGGACAAGATCACCGGATCCGGATTGAACACAGTCACTCCGGTACTGATTTGCAATACCGATGATTACGAGAAAATCAGCTTGAAAAAAGAGGGCGAAGTTTCCTTAGACGAAGCCGTTCTCAGTATTTCCTGATCTTTTTTTGATCTTTCGTCAGATGAATCTTCATCCTCTTCTTTTATGAAATGTACGCTTGAAGTCTTTTCTCACTTGCTTTTGTGAAATGCACTCTCCATGTCTTTTCTGCACTTGCTTTTGTAAGTATATTGGGTGGATTCGGTAAATTCACGTATCTAATTGGAGGTATCCAGTTATATAAATTATCTTTTAAGGAGGGAGAAATATATGAAATTTCTTCAGAAACTAGGGAAAGCCCTCATGCTTCCTGTAGCAGTACTGCCGATCTGCGGTATCCTGATGGGTATCGGATACCGGCTGTGTCCGGCAACGATGCAGGGCGGCGAGATCTCGGGCGTAGTAAACCTGATCGGTCTGTTTCTCGTAAAAGCAGGAGCAGCTCTGATCGACAACATGGCAATCCTCTTTGCAATCGGCGTTGGTGTCGGTATGTCAGAAAAGAATGACGGTACCGGCGGAATCGCAGCTCTGGCATCCTGGCTGATGATCACAACACTTCTTTCTACCGGAGTTGTTACAACTATCATCCCGTCCATCGCTGAGAGTGCTACAAAGACGCTGGCCTTTGACAAGATCGAAAACCCGTTCATCGGTATCCTGGCCGGTATCATCGGATCTGCCTGCTATAACCGTTTCAAAGACACCAAGCTTCCGGACTGGTTATCCTTCTTCAGCGGCAAACGCTGTGTAGCAATTGTTTCCGGTGTTGTTTCTATCGTTGTATCTGCTGTTCTGTTACTGGTATGGCCATTACTGTTCGGTGCTCTGGTAGCAATCGGTAAATCTATTGTCAGCCTTGATGTTGTCGGTGCCGGTATCTATGCATTCCTGAACCGTCTGCTGATCCCGACCGGATTACATCACGCTCTGAACAATGTATTCTGGTTTGACACGATCGGTCTTGGTGACTTGAAGCACTTCTGGGCTGGTGAAACATCTGCTGATGTAACCTGGAGCCTTGGTATGTACATGTCCGGATTCTTCCCATGTATGATGTTCGGTATTCCTGGTGCTGCACTTGCTATGGTAAGATGTGCAAAACCTGCAAAGAAAAAAGCTGCGATCGGTCTGGTAGCTTCTGCTGCAGTCTGCGCATTCATCTGTGGCGTTACAGAACCTTTTGAGTTCGGATTTATGTTCCTTGCTCCTGTTCTGTACGTAATCTATGCATTACTGTATGGTATCTTTACTATGATCACAGTTGCTCTCGGCTTCCGTGCAGGATTCAGCTTCTCCGCCGGTGCTATGGACCTCCTGTTCTCATCCTCACTGCCCGCAGCACAGAAAATATGGCTGATCATTCCGCTTGGAATCGCAGCATTCCTCGTATTCTACTTCGTATTCCTGTTTGCTATCAAGAAATGGGATCTGAAGACTCCTGGACGCGAAGATGACGATCTCGAAGCAGAGAAAAAAGTAGAACTGGCAAGTGATAACTATACCGCAATCGCAGCTAAAATTCTGGAAGGCTGCGGCGGAAAAGAAAACATCACAAGCATTGATAACTGCGTTACAAGACTGAGACTGGAAGTGAAAGATATCACTGCCGTAAACGACAAGGTAATCAAATCTGCCGGTGTGGCAGGCGTGATCAAACCTGGCAAAACCTCTGTACAGGTTATCGTTGGAACAAAGGTTCAGTTCGTAGCTGACGCTTTCTCCAAGCTTTGTGAATAATATTTACCCAGGTAGTCCAAAAGGAGCATATCGCTGATGCGGTATGCTCCTTTTAATTGCGCAAAGTTTTCCTTATTTTCTGCCCTTTCGCAGAGCAGGAACCCGGCTGTTGTTTGTCAAATGGCTGCTATCAAAACCAAAGGTCGGATTACTGGTGGTTCCGAAAACGTGTGCATATATGTGGGGAATCGCCGTGTGACCTCAGCTCTTGTTCTAAGCACCGAGCAGCTTTTCGGGACAGGTACAGCACAGTACATCGTTTCGTAAATGTATTTTTTTAAAATCTTGTTATGAAAAGGAGTGCGAAAAAACGTAACTTTGTTTTTTCGCACTCCCATTTTCTCTCCCAAAAAACGCCGCAGCTCTCGTCTTACTTCGCGCTGTCTGCATCTATCACAGACTGGATCTGTTTCATCAGCGTATCATAATTCTCCTGATTGTCGATTCCGCCAAGCATCGGTTCTCCCACAATATTTCCATTTCGATCGACTAAGATTGTGGTCGGAAATGCCATAATATCGGAAGCATACTTTCCTGCAGTGGAAGCAGAGTCAATGGAAAGATTGCGGTATTTCGCACCCTGGCTTTCAAGAACCGCTGCTGCTTCTTTGATCGCATCCTGATTTCCGTCGAAGGTTTCTGTGTTGATGCCTACAACCTCGCCTCCCATGGATTTGATTGCATCGTTTAATTCGTTCAGCTTGGATAACTCAGCAACACAAGGCTTGCAGCCGGTAAACCAGAAATTCACGACCGTTACCGCATTTTTGGAAAACAGACTTTCGTCAACTGTATTGCCATCATAATCCTGACCCGAGAAATCCCGGAACGGAGATGCCTCTTCGGAATCGTTTTTCGCGTCGGTATCTTCCGATGCTGTATTGCCGTTTTCCATTTCCGCTATCTGTTCCTCGATTTTTCGTATCGTTGCAATATCATCCGTCAGTGTATTCAGCTCGTCCTCTGAAAAAGAGTCCTTGTTGGCTTCAACCGTGTCTGCCAGATAATCCCCATAATTTCCGCTCGGATCAGCCGTGCTTTTATTCATCATGCCAAACACCTTGTTCCATACATCCGCATGATCTGAAAAAATCTGGTTCTCCTGCTGATATAAATCGTCCAGCTTTGTGCCGGAAGCCCCTGCCGTTTCGGTTCCGGATTCCGCAACAGATCCCGTAACAGCTTCTGTGCCGGACTCCGTCTGGGTTGTCTGCGTTTTCTTTGTGTCTGCAGCCTCTTTTCCGTTGCATGCGGTAAGTAATAATGCTACGCTGAGTGTAAAAACAGGGATAAAAGTTCTTTTGGTTTTCATAAATTATGGCTCCTTTTAAGATAGTATAATGTAAAAAACAAAAATTCAATATCATCCTTCGATGCTTCGTGATCTGCTGCTAATCAATGGTTTCTGATCTCTGACTGTTGATCTCCGGTGTCCTTTTTCTGACACGTTTTTCCCATAAACTGATAGTGGATCGCATCCTTCGGGCAGGCCTTGATGCAGGCTCCGCATCGGATGCATTCCGGATGATTTGGGGTCCGGCACACGTCGATATCCATTTTACATGCCCTGGAACACTGATTGCATCCGACACATTTGCTGTTTTCAATCGTGATATGTAAAAAGCTTACCTTATTAAATAAGGAATAGATTGCCCCAAGAGGACAGATCCATTTGCAGAAGGGTCTGTAAAACAAGATGCTGAGCACGACAACCGTAATCAGAATACCGAATTTAAACGAAAACAGCTTGCCCAGTGCAGACCGGATTGCGACATTTCCGATGGAAAGCGGGATCGCCCCCTCCAGAACGCCCTGCGGACAAATATATTTGCAGAAGAACGGATCTCCCATCCCGATCGAATTCGTTGCAAACATCGGCAGAAGAATCACAAAAACAACAAGGATGATATATTTCAGATACCGCAGCGGCTTCAGTCTGGCCGTAGAGAATTTCTTTCCGGGGATTTTGTGAAGCAAATCCTGAAACCATCCAAACGGACACAAAAAACCACAGATGAATCTTCCCAGTGTCACGCCGAGTAAAATCAGGAACCCGGTTATGTAGTAGGAAAACTTAAATTTGGATGATCCGACAACCGCCTGAAAGGCTCCGATGGGGCACGCTCCCGTCGCGGCAGGACAGGAATAACAGTTTAGTCCCGGTACGCATACCGTTTTCGCTTTGCCCTGATATATTTTGCCCTGAAAAAAATTGGGGATATGAGGATTGGTAAGCAGTGTGGCCGCTGCCTGGATCCACCCGCGTATTCCGGCTATTTTCTTTGATAGTAACTTCTTTTTCTTATCCAATTCCGACACACTCCAGACATAATTTAATTGCTTTCCCAAGCACAGCAGCCGCTTCCCCTCTGACGGCGCCATAGCCCATCATTGCTATGCCTGTGATAACTAAAACAATTTGAGATATTTTTCTGCATTTCAAAATGTGGTTGCTCCTTTGATTTTATTGATTGACCAGCTGACTCTGATATTATACAATAGCTGTTGTAAAATCATTGTTAAGAAATGGGCAGGTGAAAAAAATTTTGAGATTATTAATCGTGGAAGATGAGAAACAAATGTGTGACACAGTTGCCAGAAGTCTGTACGCCGCCGGGTACGAGGTAGATACCTGCTATGATGGCGCGGAGGCTCTGGAATGCATCCTGGCAGAAAATTATGATCTGATTGTCCTGGATCTCAATCTGCCCGGCATGGACGGAATGGATCTTCTAAAAGAACTCCGGAAGGAAAACGAAGAAACGAAGGTGCTGATCTTATCTGCAAGAGGACAGATTGCAGACAAAGTAGAAGGACTCGATGCCGGGGCAAATGATTATATGGAAAAGCCGTTCCATCTGCAGGAGCTGGAAGCGCGGATCCGCAGTCTGACAAGAAGAAAATTTGTGCAGAAGGATGTCTGTCTGGAAAGTGGCGGGATCAAATTCGATACCATCAAACGAGAGGCCTATGCCAACGGAACCCTGGTTTCCCTGACAAGAAAAGAAAACGGAATTTTGGAATATCTGCTTCTTCACCTTGGCAGACCGGTAAGCCAGGAAGAATTGATCGAGCATGTCTGGGATGCCTCCGTGGACAGCTTCAGCGGATCCATCCGCGTCCATATGTCTTCGCTTCGGCGAAAGCTCAGGGCGGTACTTGGATACGATCCGATTTTGAATAAAGTAGGCGAAGGATATCAAATACGAGAGGAGTCCGACCGATGAAAAAAATATCACTGCAGTGGAGACTTACCTGTATCATTACCCTGTATATTGCGGTCATCTGTGGATGTCTGACCCTGCTTGTCTATAAAAACGGAATTTATTATATCGATTCCCTGCAGGAGACCGTAGATGCCCGGGGCGATGATGCCGGAGATCAGGGCGGAGACGGTACCGCAGACGGTTCCGATCAAATCTATATCAGCATTCCGGAGGACAATTGGGATGAATTTGCCAGAGATTTCTCTGTGCAGGTGTATAACAACAAAGCAGACTACAAAAGAAACAGTCTGATCCTTTCCGCCTTATTGGCCCTTCTTGGCGGTGTCGCTACCTATTTTATCAGTGGTCATGCACTTCGGCCCATTCGTGAGTTCTCTGAAAAAATTGAGGAGGTGCAGGCACAGAATCTGGCCGATTCGCGCATTGAAGAAAACAAAGTAAAAGAGCTGAACCAGCTTCGTATTTCGTATAACAAGATGCTGGAACGTCTCGCAGATGCTTTTGAAATCCAGAGACAATTTACGGCAAATGCAGCACACGAGCTTCGAACCCCATTGTCTGTCATGCAGGTACAGCTCGATTTATACCATTCCACCCCGCATCCGGGCAATGACGCCGACACCTTACAAACACTGAAAATGGTGACAGAGCAAAACGGCCGGCTCAGCAAAATGGTCAAGACACTGCTCGATATGAGTGAGCTTCAAACGATAGGGCGGGATGAAACCATTGCCGTTGACGCCCTTGTCGATGAAGTACTGGTGGATCTGGAACCGCTTGCCCAGGAAAAGGAGATAAAACTGATCGGGAACTGTAAAGATACCACTATGGTCGGAAGTGACATTTTGATTTACCGGATGGTATACAATCTTGTTGAGAATGCAATCAAATACAACCATTTCGGCGGACAGGTTACCGTAACCGCATACCGGAGCGGAAAAAACATCTGCCTGTCCGTAGAAGATACCGGAAGCGGAATCCCGGCTGAATTAAAAGAACGCATATTTGAACCATTCTTCCGCGTAGATAAATCCAGAAGCCGCCAGCTTGGCGGAGTAGGCCTTGGGCTGGCCCTGGTTCGTGAAATCGTGCGCGTACATGACGGCAGAATAACCGTTCAGTCCAGCCCGTCCGGTGGAACGATCTTTGAGGTAGTTTTTACACAGTGACATCATCCCAAAAGCCAGTCGATGATATCATCTGTTCTGGTGTGACTCCATTTCTTCTTTTTTTCTCAGTATGGCATATTATACGCAGAACATCAAAATATTTTCCCATTTCGGAAACTTTTATTTTATTCAGTCCAATATTTTCCAGTTTCAGAAACAAAACCGCATAAGCCACAGCTGCACTTCGGATTACACCTGGGTGCTGTCTGTGGTTCATGCGGTATGAGGCACAGCCTTCATGCTTCCTTCCGTTGGGCAAAAAAAGAGCGAACCAACGCATTATCACATGTATCAATTCGCTCAAAATAATACTGATTCGGATGTGCTTCAGTCACTTTCCTCAGCGAAAAGAAGCCCCGTTTATCACACATTTGCTGTTTTCTGTTCAATCAAAAAATCACGCACATCTTCATCAAACCGTTTTGCTTGTGGACATTTTGCAACCACATCATCCCAATTTTCACAAACAGTTTCAATTAACTTTTCGTATGTCCGTTTTTCTTTTTTAGGACGATTTTTAATTTTCACTCCATGATATTGCGGTGAATGTGCAATGATGTTAACCCACGGATCAAGTAATGTTTCATAATCATCGTACTGATCACAGGCTGCCACAATCCATGTATCCGTTGCATCAAACGGAATCATATAGCTCACAGCCAGTCCATCTTCCGGAAGCAACAACGTCCCTATGAATGTTCTTAAAAAATCAGCCTCTGCATCTGGAGTATTTCCATGGTGTTCACACGGTAACGCAACCGGACATTCGTTTCTATCTCCAATTATTTTTTCACAGGTAAGCGGATGTGCTCCTTCCGGCGCATCACAAAGTGCCCTTTGACAAACACAATGGACTTCTTTCTCGCATCTTTGGACATCTCCATCCATATGGACAACCAAAAGATCAAGTACTGGTGTCAAGGAATGCATATAGGCCTTCAGCTTTCCCTGATTGTCTTCACACCATTTCCAGACACCTTTCCAACCATTTCCAAACTGTCCGATCATGTTGGGTTCTGGCTGAATCATTTGATAATTGTTTTCTTCATTGGTAATTGTATCAATGACTGCTGCAATCAGTTCAAAATCCCGTGGGCCTTCTGCAACAATTCCTATCGTTTTCATTACAGATTTGGTACGCCCCCTAACCGTCCTTCTGTCCACAATCTCGACAGAGAATAACCAGAATCCATTAACTCCTTAGTCACCTGAATTCTCTGTAAAGATGTGTGACCTGATTTTCTGCTTTTGTTTACTGCAAACAATCTTATATCATCATTCATTAAATCAAGTCCGTCCAAAACCAGAGGGTTGTGGGTTGTTACAAAAACAGTCTTATCCTGTTCCAGAATTGTTTTACAGAACAGCTTTGTCGTCTCTCTCGCAAGTCTAGGATGCATTGCATGATCAAAACTATCCACAGCAAAAATGCCCGGTGCATCAGGGTGCAATGCCAAGCAAAGAAGAAACAGAACATACAACGCTCCTTCACTGGCATCGTAAGCGGTAAAGCTTGTTTTTGAAGTCAAATATCGATCTTGGAACTCCAAAATTCTTCTCGTCGTCGGAACAGCAGCATTTACGCTTGACTTTTTAGGTGCAGTCACATCAAACCCACTTGCCCAATCGATCAGTTCCAAGACTTCATCCAGTGGAAGATTCTGCAAGTAGCTTTCACCGTCTTCATCTTGCCTCATGATTTCTTCAATTGCCTCTGCAAGTCTGCCTCCGCACAAACCGATAGGATTAACCTGATACGGATCAGGGAGCGTTCCTCTCAATGCTTGTGTGTTAGGTTGATAAATCGCATAGTTCTTAAACTTCTCAATTTCCGGTCTAACCTCAGCAAGTTCTTCATTAGGTTCGAGCATCAGTAACCCCACATACGGATCATATGTTGTTTTTGATGCACCGCTTCTTCCCCACAGTGTTTGATTATTTACAGTCAATTTTTCCGAATGATAACGCCACATGTCTCGTCTGGCTGAATCCGATTCATTTGGAACATTCAAATTGACTCCATATTGATAGTTCTTTTCATTTTGTCGCCAAGACACATCAAAATTGATGGTTGGTGCTTTTCTCCTTAAATCGGAGAATGCCGACTTATAAAGTCCCGGAACACTAAGACGAATACCTTTCCGCTGCATACTTGCGTTATCTACTCGATCTGTCATAGCAGCACAAAGCAAACCAATAGCCTCAAGGATTGTTGTTTTTCCAGAGCCATTTGCTCCAATAAAAACATTTACACGTCCCGGCTCAAACGACACCTCTTCCAATGTCTTGAAATTTTTAAAAACTAGCTTTTTAATGTTCAAAGCACTCACTTCCTTCATAAAGCCAGCTCAAGCTTAACATAAGCTTTGCCATGTTTCAAATTAAGTATACCAGTTTTCTAAAATAATTACAAACTTATTTTAGAATTTTTCTTCGTTTTGAAAATTTGTACTCGATATACAGGTTTCTTTTGTCTTTCCATAATAAAGACCCTCCTAACGATATTTATTGCATCACAGAAAAACCTTCTAAACATTATTTTACAGAAAAGTTTCATACTCTCGTAAATGATGCTAATGATGGCATAATATCAACTCCGCGAATCAAAATGGCAGGGATTCGTATACTGTTATTTTTCGTTTTTTCATCCAAACGTGCATCTTCCATCTGCCCAACAATAAATCAAGTCTTTCAAAAACTCCCTGTACTGTGTCTCAATTTTCTCTTCTTTCACATCATCTCCCGTCTTTTTTCTGTACACTGCGATGTAATGAATCACTGCCTTTCCACCCTCTGAATTAATAATACGATCTATAATTTCCTGACTCTTTTCATCAATTGGACATCCAATGAATTGATCCATAAACGCTTTGATTCCTGCCCCATAATCCCATAATGGTATCTCCGGATACTTCGCCAGCATTCCAATCTGTGCATGATATTGTTCTTCTGCATTTTCAATTCCAAGCATCGGATATTCTTCCATTCCAATCATAGCCACATATCCCTTCGGATCATGGCTCCGCTCTACTTCTTTCCAGAATTCTTTAAATATTCTCTTTTTCGTCTGTGAATCTATCTGTACTCCGTGTGTGTTACTGTTATGAATGCTGAATTCCATCCTTCTTTCGTCCATACTTACAAGAGACATTCTGTGGAAAACCGGAAACAGTTCACTTATATATGTCGTAAATGGTCTCCTTAAAACAATCGTCTCTTTATTCAGCATATCTTTTGCAACTTCAGATAATGGTCTGATTCGATAAAACAGTTTCCAGTTAAGATAGGACTCTGTGCAGAATTTACGCCATACTTTTTTCTCTTTTTCTCCAATCGGGCAGTTTTCCCCTGGTATGTCTAATACAATTTCAGGAATCCCTGAAAATCTCAGGAATATTTCCAACGGTTTTACATTTGAAAAACAGTGCTCTGCTCTCCATTCCACAAACACTTTATCCAAAGCCGAATTCGGCAGGCAATATTTCCATCTAATAAAATCCGGAACTCTGTTCCTGAATTCCGGTCGCCATCGAATCAACCCGCTTATGGCACTCTCCTCTACGCACTGATACATATCTTTTGTAAATTTCCATTGCGAGCAGAACGGAAATGCTTTTTGATAAAATTGAAAGCTTTTCTGCGTAATCAAATTTTTATATTCAAACAACGTATTTTTTTCGTTATCGTCAAAATTCACTTTTTCAAACGCAACATAGGAAAATCCAATTCCTGCAATCTGCAGAAAATGCCACAGCAGAGTTCTCATCTGCTGATCAAAATACGACTGTTGAAAGGATTCCCCGTGCATTCCGTTCCAATCCATTTTCCATCTTTTAATCAACTGATCTGCAAGGCAAAATATATGCTGCACCTCTTCCATCCCAGACTCTGGATCCCACAGTTTTATGCTTTTATCTAACATTTTTACAATTAAAAAATATGGCAGTATCTTTCTGGTAAGCATTTTATGGTTCCACCACTCTGGCACTCCCCAATATTTTTTCTTAAGTTCACAGCCCTCTGTCCATATTTCTTTCAATGATATCTCTTTCTTCTGATAAATTCTATTTGCCATTGCATCAATATCATTTGTGAGATTTCTAATATCATTGTCTTGATAAAATTCATCCAACATGAAAACATATATTCTTTTTGCAAATGCAGTAGCCTCTTCCACAACGCTTTCCAGTTTTCTGCGTGCTGCCAGAGATAATTTCATTCTTGCTGCGTCCACCCAATCATTTCCTGCACCATCCAGCACATCCATCTGATTCAGATATAAGCTGTCACTGCATTTGCCAGATTCCATCCTTTCTGTAAGACGAATCCCCTTATAGCAAACGTTATTTCCTTCCATGCTCTCCATTCCAAAACTTAATGCACAATCCTTCTCCCGATCCCACACCATTATCGACCGGTAGTCATCTGTAAACGCAAAATGATATCGTTCTGACTCGACAGACTGATCAATCAATTGATTTTCTTTTTCTGTTCTGCTCAGTTCATTGTACCAGGTCGACTGCGAAAAAGCTGGTATTCCATAATCCTGATCCGCATAGATGGAAACCATAGGTGTTACGCACCACGTTTCCATTATCTTTTTAATTTCCTTTTGTATTCCATCATTTACATTTTCGAGAAACAATTTTCCACCATTACTTCCGGTTACCCATTCTTTCAGTTCTTCCGTTAACAGAAACGAAAAACTAAATTCTGATCCCCTTTGCAGAGTCTGATTCGTTTTCTTGCAAAATGCATAACCACCTTTTTTCCCTGAATATAATGTCATCTCATTTGCCTTGTTCTCACTATCGGACTTAGTTCGTATCGTCAGGGAATCTGTTACTGAAAATACCGTATGCAGTCCAATTCCAAATGCCCCTGTCGGTCTCAGCCATTCCGGCATTCTTTTGATTTCATCCTGGTATTCTTTTCGTTCCGGCCAGCTTCGTCCTGTTGTCAGAATATTACGTTTAAACTCATCCATGCTGATGCCAATCCCTTTATCCCGAATCGAAAAATAAACTTTTCCCGTTTCACGACTATAGTCTGTGTGAATCATAATCGCATGTTCCTCAAAAATATTGGGATATGCTCTTTCTACATCAAACGGCGATGTTTTTTCATTAAATTGAAAGCCATACGCAGACAACGTCCTGTATAACTGCATCTTTGTTGCGTCCAGTGCATTCTGTATCAGTTCTCTCACAAAAATCAATTTATTATTCTGGTAAATGCTGATATCTTCAATCAGTTTAAATGCCTTTTCAGATGAGAAAAGAAACTTCAGATTTTTATGTGTAGATTCAGATTCCTCTCCGTCAATCAAAATCTTATACTTCAGTTCAGGAACAGAAATAAACTTTTTCTCTGGAAATAATTCCATTGAATGCATCTTTCCTGCAGTAACCTCCTGCTCCAGCCAGGATTTCCAGTTAATATGCTCTTTCACCGTATTCTGAAATATATTTTTCAGCGCAGAATCCCGTTCTGCTTTCTCCATATGTTTCAGCCAGTTCTCTTCACATTCCCTCTGAATCATATCATAACAGACATTGGCAACAACTACTATCCCATCCGAAGATATATGTAAAGTCTCTACACTCTTATGTTTGAAATAATGTGCAAGATTTTCTTCTCCGAGATTGCCGAATACTTTGATTCCAACACCATTAAAACGATTATTATCCATATCACATAAATCGCCCATACGGATCAGATATGCAACCATTCTCGGATGGAATTCTTCAACACCGAATGAATCTGCCAATGGCATTTCTTTTAAAATATCCTCAAACGACCAGTTGTGCGCCATGGATATCCGATAGATGTTATGAATAATTCTGTCTGGCAGGAATGAATCATCTATCGACAGTAATGAACCAAATTCACTTGTTCTGGCATCTGTCACATGCTTGATTCTCTGGCCATGTCTTGGGCGGAAATACTCCATCAGAATCACAGCAACAGAACGGCGTACTTCAAGAACCGAACATCCTTCTCCTTTTTCTGCCTTATCAATCTTCCGCGCAGCTCTTCCTACTTCATCTTCTCTCTTTCTGGCAGAAGTGAGAAAATCCTGAAATCCCTCCGTTTCCCATAATTGTTTCACTTCTTCGTCCGAATACAGCATTCCTGTATCATGCATATAAGCACACATTAAGATTAAAAACGTATCAATGCCCGACATTTTCTTAATCGTCTTTTGTCCAAGAATCTTTTCGATCGCTGAAATAATATTCATGGAATGAACGGCATCGTGCGTACTATAAGTGGGAAACGATGTAACGACAGAGCCGATATATCTTATAACTTTCTGCTTCTGAATATTGAATACACTTTCCAGATTTTTTACAGTTTCATCATATTCTGCTATCTTGTGCAGATGCGTTTCTAAGGTGATTCGTCTGGTTTTCATTTGTATTTTGCCCCTTTACTATCAAATATGTTTTCTCGTATAACTAAAAGATTTTCCCATATAATTTTTGCATATATTCACCTATACCGGCTTCGCCACCCGTTTCACATCGGTATCATATTCTTGATTTGTCACATCTGATCTTGTATATCTTTCCTCTTCTGTTCCATCACACAATTTTACTTCAATGTGCATTCCTAACGCCGAAGCGTATTTTTGCAGCACGACCAGTGTTGGAACCCTTTTTCTGCTCTCCAGCCGCGCCAGATTCGGTGCAAGAATTCCCGTCATATCCGCTAAGTCCTGCTGTGTCAGCCCCTGCCTGCGTCTCTCCTCTATAAGTTCTTCTATCACTTTGGACGATTTCTGCAAAGTGATCGTTTGAATCGCTTCCGCATATGCTTCCAACCGCTTCGCACGAGCTTCTTTTTCTCTTTGGTAATCCTTCTTATTCATTTCAATATCGTAATCCATATATTTTTCCTCTCGCATATATTATATAGATCATATCATAAATGATAGGATTTTTAAAGTCTCCTAAAAAATTTTATATTTTCTTCAAGCATATCTTCTCTTCCCTTCTTCTGTTTTTTATTGCCTCGATCATTTTTCTTTTCCTTCACTTCTTTCGGCACATCGATCAGTCCGAAGCGATAGAACATCCCATAGATGTAAGTCACACCCCGGATGTCACTCAGAGCCTTTGGTCGTTCAACTACTTCTCCTACCTTTTTGATATTCCCCAGTGCCAGCAGCACAGAACTCCACGCCAGGCTTTTGCTCTTCCCTCGGCGGTCGATCCACAATTCCTTTGTATATTCGCCGCTTCTGCCCTTTCGTATTTCATAGGTAAAGGGTAAGCCGGAATAGGTTTTAAATTGCACACCACAATAAAGCAAGACCGTCTCCCACAGGTGCTCCTCTGTCGGCTCTGATCTCAGTTTTCTTATCGCTCTGTATCTCCGCTGCCGCTCTGCTCCAACACTGATTTTCTCTTTATCTGCTGTACTCGGGAAGTACACGCCTTTCTGATATGGCAGGTATGAGGTGACGGAGGCTTTGGAAAGTTGAAGAGTATTTGCGGTTGAGAGGATGGCTTCTTTATAACTCTGTGTTTCTCGATACTTCTCAAAGGTATCCTGTACCTTCTCCGCCACTTCCGATTCATACACACCGGCCGTGATAAGCAGCTTTCTTCCTTTTAAAAAGTGCAAATTCATTGTAAGAAAATCATAAGAGGGTCTGACCCCAATACTCTCCACTCTGTATGAATTCCTTTAAATTGAAGGTACTGATCATAAGTGTAATGGCGTCTGTCTGTTGGAGTACGGTTGGCTTTTAAAATTCCTTCCCGGTCCCATCGCTGCAACGTTTTGACCGAACCCCCTAATAATTCAGCAAAATCTTTTGGTTTATAATTTCTGATATTTGACGTGTTCATCGTACACTGCAAATTACGCTTAAACGGAACGCCAGTTCCGCTACTGCGGAACGGCTATTCCATTTTTAACGGTACGAAGTACCGCTAGATTACATCATTCTGTTTCACGCATATTTATACCGTTCATCTCCAGACGATACGTATGGTGCTTATCCGTGATTCGTATAAGACACGCATCGGCGTAGGTGTTATCGGCAAACATATCGAACCATGTGCTGACTGGAAATTGTGAGATGACTACAGTTGATTTTCTTCCATCTCTGGTGTCAAGGACTTCAAAGAGAGCCCGGCATTTATCAAGGTCGAGATCCATAAGACCGAAATCATCGATCACAAGCAGATCCAGCTTGGTCAGTTTATTCAGGTAATCCAGATTTGTGGATTTGATGCGTGCCTGTTGCAACATATTGGCTGCCACGATCCGAATGGATAATGAATGGTTGATCGATATTTCGGCGAGCTTTGGCTTTGTTTATAGTATCAATCACGCAAGATACTTCCAGTGTTTCTGAAAGCGTCCAGGCTATAATTTTTCTGGAAAATAAATCCATAACACTGGTCAGATAGACAAATCCATCTATTGTCCAGATGTAGGTAATATCCGAACACCAGACTGCATTCGGACGATCAGGATTAAATTGCTCATCAAGGATATTTTGTAATTCAGTGCTAAAATCGGAATCTTTTGTGGTGATCGTCCATGGTTTGCTCCACTGAGCACGAATTCCCATTTGGCGCATATATGTACCAACGGTTCTTTCCGAAATGACTTCACCAGTTTTTCGAAGTTCTACAGTGATTTTCGGAGCACCGTAGTTCTGCTTGGAATTATCATAAATATCCTGTATTTTTGCTTTTACAGCTTTACGACGTTTTTCTGTATCAGAAGGTACGTGGTGGAGCCATGCAAGATATCCTGAGCGAGAGACACCTAAAAATTTCAACATTCCGGAAACGGAAACCCGGCATCCAGCCTTTTTGGCAGCTTCCGTCTTCTCAGACACTTCAAGATAAATGGCTTACCATCATTCATCATATCAAGTGCTGTTAGGATTGCTTGCTGTGCACATCTATTCGGTCTGAATCCGTAGCTATGGTCATGGAACTGTTCCTCATAGATTGGTGTTAAGACCTGTGCAATGGCTTGTTGTATGAATCTGTCTGTTACTGTTGGTACTCCCAGGTTTCTGACACCACCGTCTGGCTTTGGTATCTCCACTCTTCGTACTGGTTGAGGTTTATATTTTCTTGTCCTCAACTGTTCCTTGATAATTTCGCCGTCCTTTACAAGATGTTCTTTAAGTTCTGTGTACTTCATTCCGTCCACTCCCTCGGCACCTTTATTTCGTACGACTTGCAGATATGCTCTGTTGAGATTATCGCTGGATAGTATCTGCTTCATTAGACTACTTGTGTCCATGCGTTCTTTCCTTTCCGTCTCGCTTGATTTGACCACCCTTTTCCCGATTGGTTACGGCAGATGTTGTCATTTCTGCAATACGAGACATACTCAAACTTATTGATTGTTCGCCCCTTCGCTCCATCTCCATTACAGAGACTTCTTCGCTACTATGGGCTCGGCTGACTTCTCACAGTTCGTTGTTACTAGGCTAATGAAACCTCTGTGAGACCTCCACGCTTAAGGTGCACGCTCTTTCCTCTCATATATCCGCCACATTTACTCGGTTCCTACAAACGGCAACTTTACGGCTTTGTCTTATTTAGCAGACTTACCAAGCGGAACCTAGCCTCATATGTGATTTCTGTCCGTCAGACCAAGAGTTTGCTTACAGCTTCCTTCAGATTCTACCTTACGATAGACACCCTTGCTGTTCAGCTATACACTTCCTTGTCGCCTAGGCGTGTTCGGGACTTTCACCCGTTAGAGCGCGCCCATGGCGCGCAAACTAAAAATACCCTGCCAGCTTTCACCAGCAGGGTTGATTAGAATTTTTACTTGTAAAGGTCTTCCAGCGTTATCAGCCGAACTTCACCTCGCTCTTGTGCCTGAAGAAGTCCATCTGTGAATCCGCCTTTCGAGAAGATATAGTAGTGATAGTTGTTGCCCTTTCCAAAAACTGAGGCATAATCCCGAATCAAATCGAGTTCATCCACACCGATTTTCTCATTCCGGTATTTGCATGAACCGATGATATAGTCTTTGCCCTCAACAGGAGTTCCGACGATATCAATCTGTATCTGCTTTTTCTTCTTCGGGTCTGTCCCCCACCACTGGCCGATTTCACTCAGCTCAATAGGAAGGCTATCCGAATAATAGAGCAGGTAATCCTGACACATCTTCTCATAAATTAGACCCATGTAATCAGGAAGATACTGCTTTACAGCGTGTGGATAGGTCTTTGCAATTCTGCCAGAGTCAATGGCACTCATATTGATTGGCACAAACCGATACCAGAAACGGAAGAAGTTATCAGCCAGCAGATAGATGGTTTTCTTACCCGGTTTTTCTGTAATCGGTGTTTCTTTCTTCGCAATGCCAAGGTCGATCAGCGTTTTCAGGTACTTCGATACGACCGAGTTTTCCTCGCCGACCTTCATCTTGATATCGTTCATTCGGGAAGCACCTTCTGCAATCGCTTTAATGATTGCATTATAAATGGCCGGCTCCCGGAGTTCCTGCTTCAGTAAGTTCCCCGGTTCCTCATACAGATAGCTGGAGCGGTCAAAGAAATTATCCAACAGAGCTTCATCCACACTATCTCGCACATCCAACTTATTGATATAGTGGGGAACTCCTCCCGTGATCCCATAAATCAGGGAATTGTCTTCTGCAGACAGATTTGGGTGGAACACAGCGGTTTCTTTATAGTCTAGCGGCTCAATCTTAAACTGGCCAGTACGTCTGCCATACAACGGACTTTCCTTTCCAAGCACCTGACTCTCCATGAAGCTCATAGAGGAGCCGCAAAGAATCAGGTACATCTTGGACTCTGTCCATTTGTGGTCGATGATGTGCTGCAGCATCGCTGAAATAGCTGGTTTTGCTTTTGCAAGATAAGGATACTCATCAATGACAAAGACAATCCTCTTTTCCTTTGAAAGTGCTGTCAACTCATCCAAAGCTGCATCATAGGACCTGAACTCCGGTGCAGACTCCATATCCGGCCGCTCAAAACTCATAATCGACTTTGAGAGAGCTTCCAGATTTTCCTTTCCTGTCGTGTTCAATGCAGAAAAGAAAATGGTAGGCTTATCTTTGCAGAACTCGTTGATCAGTGCCGTTTTACCAACACGCCGTCTGCCGTAGATGACAATGCACTCAAACTTATCACCTGCATACCGTTTATTCAGTTTCCGCAGCTCATCCTCACGGCAATAGAATTGACTCATCTACTCACCTCCAATAATTATACTCGTGAGTTAGTAACTCGTAAGTTACTTCTTTACGAGTATAATAAATCAGATAGTCTGCAAAGTCAAGTAAAATAAGTCGAACCTTTAGAATCGATCGAAGTCCGACTGACTTGCCAGCTCTTTGTACGGTAAGCGCCAAGTATTCCTGCGGATTTTCAAATCCTTAGATTTCCCCTATAATTGCAGCTGATAGATACTTAGATTATTTCACTACAATTATGGAGGATAGGTTATGGCAGGTATTCGCAAGACCCGCGTTCCGATGGTGGAACAGATCAGACTTATCAATGAATGCCGTCAGAGCGGCATGACAGATGCTGACTGGTGTCGTGAAAACGACATTGCAGTAAGCACCTTTTACAACTGGGTCAGCCGTTGTCGGAAAACAGCAGCGGATCAGATCCCAGCGGCGAATTATGGTCATCTTGAGGTTCCACGCCCGAAACAGGACGTGGTTCCCATTGACATTGTTCCGGATCACATTCCGGAACAGCATACCGCATCGCAGATGCTAAATTCGAACCTTGACAATTCACATACGATTGAAGTTTCTATGAAGGATATCACAGTCCGCATCAGCAATGATGCGGATCCTGTTCTGCTCACCAGGACTTTTCGCATGCTTCAGGAGTTTTCATGTTAGGCGATGTTTCCGGACTTGAGAAGATCTACATTGTCTGTGGCTACACGGATATGAGGAAATCTATTGACGGACTCTGCACCGTTATCGAAGACCAGTCTTCCTCATAAAGCGCCACTGCACTTTCCATCTGTTCTTTCAGGTTCTTCCCGGCATCGTACTCCGGCTTCAGCTTCTTCCGACCACCGCCTGGTTTTCTTGTTTTCTTCATTTTACTCATGCAGCTCCAACGGCAGTCCATCTGGGTCGTGAAAGAATGTCATCTTCTTTCCGGTATAATCATCCACACGGATCGGCTCACATTCAATCCCTACCTCTGCCAGTTCATTCATCGTCTGCTCTACACTGTCTACGCAGAACGCAAGATGACGCAGACCACATGCCTCCGGGCGGTTCACACGCTTCGGAGGATTTTCCTCAGCGAAAATCTCCAGCTCTGTGTGTTCGTTAACACGAAGATCCAGTTTCCAGTCCTTACGCTCCGAGCGGTAGTTTTCTCTTATGACAGAGAATCCCAGCTTGTTCACATAGAAATCCTTTGCAGCTTCGTAGTCGGATACGATGATTGCGATGTGATGTATTTTTGATAAGTTCATTGTTCTCACGCTCCTTTTTATTTCCGTTATAAGCTATATAACTACCTTCAAAATATACCGTGTGAACTCCTGGAGTTCAGTTTGTCCACACGGCATTTATTTTTTTCTTGGGTTCCTTGTTTATTTCAGCTTTTCCAGAATCTCCTCTGCGCTCACACCGCTGGCTAATAATCTCTTAACCACACTCTCGGCTTCAGCCTTCTTTGCTTCTTCAGCGGCCTTAGCATCTGCCTTTGCCTTCTTCGCTTCCAGGGATGCCACTTCTTTTTCAGCTTTCTTCAGAGCAGTCTTCTTTTCTTTCAGGTCAGCTTTCAAAGTATCAATGTTTGCAGTGATGGATGCAATCTCGGCTACGAGTGCTTCCTTCGCGGACTGCTTTTCTGCAATCTGTGTTGCAAAATCTGCAGTCACAGTTTTGGGCTTATTCTTGCTACCTTTAGTTCTAGGCATAGGACACAAACCTCTTTCCTGTTATGATGGTTCAAGTATATCACAAGTCTGCAAATAAATCAGCCTTATACACACCGTTCTCCAGCATCTTTTTAAAGCTATCCTTTACTGCTGCGACATCCTCATGGTAGGTCATTCCATACCAGGTGTCGTTAGTCTTCAGAACCTTTACAGACATCTTGCCCTGCTCCAGTAATTCTCCAATGAAGATAGGGATCAGATACTCGGCTTTCTGAGGATTACCCGAAACTTCTTTCTCAAAGAACTCTTTGAAGCCTTCCTCCAGTACATCCAGAAACTCCGGAGTCAATCCCCACATGTTCATGGATACCAGAGAATTCACATCAACAACCACACCGTCTGTCTCTGCTCCATCTGCAGTCTTTACGATGTTCTTGGTTTCCACAACCTCAGTCAAGTTTCCATTCTCATCCATCTTGCAGATACCACGAGTCACACCGCCATTATCAGACAGGGTGTTCTTCAGCACAAAGCCCGCCATACAGGATTTGCCGCCATTCACCAGATACTCATGGACAGCCTTGAAGCCTTCCTTGCCATAGTAATCATCTGCATTGATGACGATGAACGGAGTTTTAATTACGGCCTTCGCTGCAAGCACGGCCTGTCCGGTTCCCCACGGCTTAGTACGACCTTCCGGCAGAACTCCCGGAATATCGTTGATATCCTGAAAAGCGTAGTCTACTGTTACGTTATGAGAAGAGCAAATGGAGGCAATGCGATTGCCGATAACCTCTTTGAACTCCTTCTCGATATCCTTACGGATAATAAATACCACATGGTTGAAACCAGCTTCAATCGCATCATGGATTGAGTAGTCCATGATGATATGGTTAGCATCATCAACTGGTTCCAACTGTTTAATTCCTGTTCCGAAGCGGCTGCCGATTCCGGCCGCCATGATAAGTAATGTTGTTTTCATTTTTGTATGTCTCTTCCTACTCTGTAAGTTCTTCTAACAACTGAATCCAATTTGCAACAATTTTATCTTTTGAAAACTGGTACATATTTCTCTGAGAATCTTCTGTAAAATGTGCTCTCAGCTTATCGTCTTTCATAAGTACTTTTAGACTTTCAGCAAACATACTTATATCAAAAGGTGGTACTATATAACCATTCACGCCATTCTGCACAATTTCATTTGGTCCATTTTTAATATCAAAACTAACTATAGGAAGACCAAAGGCTTTTGCTTCGAGCAAAACGAGCGCAAATCCTTCAAATCGACTACTCATCACATAGATAGATGCGTTTTTGTAACACTCCTCAATATGCTCTGTGAAAGGCAACCATTTTACTCTTTTCAGTCCCAAATTATTTTCTTTATCGCGTAATTGCTGTTCAAGAGAGCCGCTTCCCACTACCTGAAGCTTCCATTCATTAAAATCTTTATCATTTTCTATAAGCTTCCATATATCAAGCAAATAGTCGAATCCCTTTTGTTCTTCAAGTCTACCAACCGCTAAAACAGTTTTGCACTCAACATCAAATCGAGGCTTTTTCAAATCAAAACAAGGAAAATTATAAATCTGTTTCAGACGTTCTTTTTGTTTTACATCAGCTTTCCATACATCATAATCAGCTTTCGATAGAACTACAACAGCGTCGCTTATTTTTGCCGCAACTTTTCTTCCCCACCATCGTGGGGAATGTTTATCGCCAAAATTATAGTTGAAATGCTCCCACGAAATCAGTTTTGTTTTTGTCATCTTCAACAAAGGCACAAACAGAACAAAGCATAAAGACTTATAGGTATCTACTACAACAATTACGTCGTACCCCCCCCCATAATTTCATGTCCTAAGTATTTGAATGTTTTCATACGTCTACTTACAGCATTTTCAATTTTTTACAAATTAAACGTTTTGACATTCACATTAGAATCTATCTCATATTTGCTTCTATTTTTACTTGCATTTATTGATAGAATAGAAACGTCAAATCCCCTGCCAGCAAGCAAATCAGATAAAACTGCTGTGCGTCTCTCAGTCCCTCCATCTTTTGTGATATCATCAATAAAAAAAGCTACTTTCATTATTTTATTCCTCTCAACCTTTTTCCGCATCGTTCAGCAACATCTTAGTTCACAAGGAAATTTTTCACAAATTCGGTAATCCAAAGAGTTTCCTCATAACTCTATTACTGTGGAACAAAATGGTTGATACTATTGGTAAACCTGCTCCAATCAATACAAAAATCCAACGACCATAGGCCAATTCAGTTTTCCAGTGATTCAGTGGGATGTGCATAAACATGATTGGAATAGTTGCTTGCCCACAAAGTACAAAAAAACGATTCCAGCTATCTAGCCATTTATTTTTTTGCATCCAATAAACCAACCTTGCGAGCACCATTCCAAATGCACACGGAATCAATAATGCCGATATAAATTCTTTGTAGTACACTGGTTTCATATCAAAATAATAAAGTTGATTTTCATTTCTATAAATGAACCAACAGAATAGAGATAAAGCTACCGCTATCAACCCTGACAATAAATCGAATCTCCTTGAATCACATTCCAGTAGTTCTTTAATTTTATCCTTATAAAAGAACCCAATTCCAACATAGACAAGTGCCATCAAAGCAACATCCAGATTCCACGGAATACCAGGAAACTTCAGAAAATGAACCCTATCCAGAAGGTGCGATTCGAGAATCGCTATACCCCCCCACTAAAATTAAACCTTTCACTATTCTGTCGGAAAATTTTCTCAAAAGAACAGTGAGCATAAAAATGGTGAAGATAAAACAGGTTATATACCAGTAAACACCTGTTACTGCTCGACCACCCCAAATAGCATACATCCAATCGTGTACAGAAAGTGTCTTTCGTACAAGCAGCATATCAAGCACTAAATATGTCATATATGGAATCATCAGATGCTTAATCTTTCCGCGTACATACCCAACCTTTACCAGCGTTTCTCGTTTCATAAGAAAGCCAGAAATTACAAAGAAAAGAGGCATATGGAACATAAAGATAATATCATGAACCATGTCAACTTGTGCATGCGCAATAACCACTAATATAATTAAAATTCCTTTTGCGATATCAACTGATTGCAATCTGTTACCTTTTTCCATTTGTCTTTACCTTTTAATTTTTGCCTTGACAATTTCCAAAAAATACTTAAACTCATCCGTCCTTGCAAACACTACAATATAGAACAAGTTAATGCAGACACATGTAACCGCAACTTTGAGGATAAAGCCAATCCACCCATTCAAAGCAATTACGTAGTTGCATACCCAGAACATTGTGCCTGCACTTATTGCTGTTAACAGAATATATTCTCCAAACAGCAGGAAATATTTTCTCAGACTAACCCCAAACTTCTTAAAGAGCAAATATGGCTCGTACCAAAAATTCGTTGTAATATTACTTACAAATGTACCAAGCAGGACTCCATATATGCCCATCTTCATCGGCCCAACAAAAAGTAGTGATACCGTCAAATTAATAATAGCTTCTGCAATGCACTTCGGCTTCAGCTGCTTAAACATGCCGTATGTATCATTGAATGTCAAAAATGTATTTCTGATGAGTCGCATGTACAAGTTCAAGCAAACAATGAACACAACCTTCTCTTCCAGCAGATACGATTCTCCCACCCAAAGAGTAATAAAAGGATTCACAAGGGCAAATAGTCCTGCACAGGAAAAAGATACCAACCAGAAATTAACAAACCATATTTTTCTGAAAGTCTTGTATACCCTATCGCTGGATTCAAGTGCCACAAGATTTCCAACGCTTCCTGTCAATGCCTCAAAAATCCTTGAGAGAATTGTACGAAGCATTGTCGTAAACAGAGTATAATTTGAATACAAGCCTAGGACAATCGTACTGACAAACTTTGAAATCAGAAGATTATCCGTTGACGTAACAACTGCAGAACTAATCTTGCTGACAAACATCGCTTTAACATTATTGTAGATTACTTGCTTGTCCTCTTTACACAGCTGTTCATCTTTATACTGCTTTAAGTACGAATAGTGTCGATTAACGTAAACGGAAATAATAATATTATTCGCGAGCGTACACGCAATTTGAATCAAAAGATAAATAATAAAATTATGTGTCGTCAGTAAGAATACAATTTGAAGCAGATTCTGCAATGTAGTCGTACATATATATGTCAACGAAGCAATGTAGCTTTTTTGATCTGTAATCAGAATACTCTTCTTATAAACAAAGAAATAACTCGCTGTTGTATTTAATAGATAAAGAATATAAATCAGCGGTATTTCCGGCATATCCGGAATATCCGAAATCAGATATTTCAAGAACGGCGTCAATGAAAGGCCAACAACCGTGATAATAACGCCAATCGTATTATAAACTTTCTTATAGAGATTAAGTAAAGCTGTCACTTGTTTGTGGTCACCTTTAGCTGTTGGCTTGTACATGGAATATAGAATCGCAGTACCGACACCAAGCTCTGCCAAAGATAGAAGCGTTAAAATATCGCTAAAAAGACCGCTAAATCCTAAATAAGTTTTTCCCAGCGAATAAATAAATACTGTCCTGCAAAAAAAAGACATAACAGTATATATTCCCTGCTCAACAAGTGCAACTATTGTATTCCTTATTGATTTTTTTGTTCTTGAATTATCCATTAAACCTTTTCCCCGTTGATTATCCTTTTGTCTTAGCAACCGAAATCATTTGCTGTTAAATGAAAATACTGAATCATTCTTTCCATATATTCATCATTAACGCATTTATGCACGTTACTTGAATTCAAAGATTGTTCTTGTGTGCCTTGAATATCTGCTCTCATATGCGACACTTTACTATCACACAAAACAACCTTTGTTCCTTTTTTTATTTGCATAACTTTCAGCCACAAATCATCTGCATTGGGAGACAACTTCAAAAACAATTCTTGATTCAAAAGTTCTTCGCTCATGCAATATGGTGGATACAGAACACCACCAACTCCGGTAGCCATAAGTGCTAGCGATGGCTTATTACGATGTTCATCCGCCCAATGCCAATTATTATAGCTTCTAATCGTCTTATGGTTACTAAATAATATTCTATGCGCTCGTGTCGCTACGACGCAACCCGGGAATCTCTGATGTGCTTTATATAAACTTTCGATCAACTCTGCTGGATACATCACATCATCATCCACCGTTACAACAATATCATCGGGATGTTCTTTTATAGCGTAATAATACTTTTTATGTGGCTTTATCCGCCCATGACGCCATTCTATTTGTAGACCGTATTTTTCTAATTTTCTTAAGGAATCCGGTAGTTCCTCAACAACAACATCATCATCTAGATATAATATAATTGCATCCGGCGGCATTGTTTGAACAAGCAGGCTTCTGATAACGAGATGAAGTTTTTCAAATCTCGCAGGAAAACTAGTTAATGATACTATGATTTTCTGTTCACGCTGTACAGTATTTACTCTATACTGTGATTCTAATTTTAAAAGCTCATTTTCGATCTGTAATGATTTTTCTCCTTTTATACAATAGTCTCTATATCTACGGAACCGGTTTTCCATCTTTTGTGATATGATGTCTAGCATCGCTTTCATTATAATTAAGATCTCCTTTTATGGCATTTACGCATCTATCTTCTAACCAAATAATTTTGGAATGGTAGATTTTTCTTTTTCATCCTTATGTATTTATCTTTCACCCACCTTAGAAAATAGATATTTTTTAAATAGTTTCGAAGTGTACTTTCCTCATGTTTTTCATTCACGTTTTCAAAATAACGCCAACTTCCAAAGCAATGATGTATTGAGTAATTATTCTTAAAGCACATTGAATAGCCCTCAAAATATTCTTTTGGATAAATTTGAATTTCTCCATTGTCACCGCATCGGCATTTTTTCCCAGTCAATGCAAATCCTTTAACATTTTTCAGAAAATAAGCCGTAAACATATCGTTATTGTTAACCATAAACATTTCCGGCATAAATTCAAACTTGATTTTAAAATCTCGGGTTTCAGAGTTATATTGATACTCTGCTGTTTCATACTGCTTTAGTAATGCACCAATCACTTGATTTCCAGGTTCAGCTCCTATAACTGCTGTTCCCAATGAAGCATCAAAAATATAGCCCAAAAGCATTGCTGTCTCTTCCGTCAGAAGATCATCAAACTTTTTAATTATTTCAACATCTGTGTCGAGATACACCCCCCCTTCTAAATATAAAGCATAAAGTCTTAGCCAATCGGCCGCAAACGCATATTTTTTATTTTCAAGTGCAGCAAGCACAACTTTAGGCATGTTTAACTGTTGGAGACTGTGGTCATCCCATTTCTTAATATTCCAACCACTATCTTGAAGAATGCACCATGATTGCATACATTTTTTTACGTGCTCATTTGGCTCATTTTCACCCAACCAAATGTAATGTATCGTTTTAGGTATCATTATTTTTCCTTTCAAAATTCTTATGTAAAATATATTTTATATCAAAGTTACACCGGAATCCTTAACGATGTTCAATTTTGTATTATTTCTACGTTCTACTATTTTTCTGTTCAAGACAATTGAGAACCATGCAGAACAAAAGCAACGTACTCAATGAATACACCTCAACAATGGAACCTATTAAATATAAAAACAGACTAAATATAACAACAAGTGGTATTTTTTTTGCATTCTTTAATACATTCCATAATATATATATTAAGCAACTCAATCCAATGATTCCATTATGAGCACATATATTAAGATACAAACAATGGGCATGTGTCATATACACACTCCATCCCATGTCAAAAACAAGAACCGGACCAGCGCCAAACAAAGGATTATCTTTTATATAATTTAATGCTACTATCCATATGCCAGTTCTGCCATTAAAGGTTACATCTTTTCCAAACCATTCTGAGAACTCTTGCAAAACATTTGACCTGGTTGTAAAAAAAACAACAAAAACAAATCCAATGGCAACAAGTAAAAACAGGCGTTTTCCACCAATAAAGAAATTTAATAGTTTTTGATTATGCACTATAATATTAATCACATAAATTCCCCAAAGAATAATCATAACCACCACTGCTGTGGAAGAATCACATAAAAAAGCCTGTACACTACATATTGCTAATTTCAAATATGTAATAAAGGTTATTTTCTTGTTTCGTTCATATGAATCGAGTATTATGCATCCTCCGCCAATCAAAATCCATGGCAATATATTATTCTTTCCGCCTAAAAACCAAACTATCTGGCCGATACGTCCAGATGCAATGCCGTTCGACCATATGAGCATAACCAATGTATTAATAAGCAAATACAGCCATAAAATTTTTGATAAATAATACAGCGCTTTTTCTTTGTTTTTATTGAATAGCAAATATATTACCAACACAATACCAAGATCACTCGCAATATCCCATTTTATTGTGTTAATAGAATACCCATTTAAATAACTTGATATTATTGCCACGATATAATAGCATAAAACTGCATTTACTATAGTGTTTCTGGCTCTATAATTCACAAAATAGTAAAATGCCATTATACATACCATTACTAGCTGCGCTAGGTGCCATAAATCACATATAATGAACAAATCCGATCTATTTAGAAGAAATGGCGGTAATAAGAAAAGGATAAAAATCCAATATATTGGCAACTTCATAGTTGGCTTCTTTATTGTAAATGACATCTAATCCTCCTCTCTTTAGTCCTTATACACCGTTTCAAATTCAATTATCTGATGTTCTATCGTATATTTTTCCAACTGATTAACGCCATTCTCCGCCTGCTGGACAATTCTCTTCTTATCATTGATGTAATACGTCATTCGATCCTTGAATTGTTCAAGATTCCTTGCTTCAACAACAAAACCCGTTTTTCCATCCTCGACTAATTCTGGTAATGCTCCCATATTGCTACAAATCACAGGCATTGCATTTTTATAGGCATCAAGCACAACGCGCCCAAAAGGTTCTTCCCACAATGAAGGGCAAAGCAAAACATCCGCACTTTGAAGAAGCTGTGAAACCTGCTGTTCATTCAAGAAACCAACAAATTCAATTCTATTATCCTTTTTTGTTTCTTCCATGACGTAGTTCTGCAAATCACCTTTTCCTGCGATATACAACTTACACGTTTTATTTTCTATAGACTCAAACGAATCTATCATCCAGCGGATACCTTTTTGTTCGCTCAATGTTCCAAGATATACAAATGAAACACTTTGCCGTTTGTCAACCTCGGCCACTCGAACCGATAAGATTTTTTTTACCGCATCAATATCAAAATCTGTTGCGTTTGCGATAACTTTCTTTTCACTATTTTTGAAAAAGCCGTCATTTACCAATACATTTAGCGTCAATGCTGAGGGAGCCGTTACACAATCAACGTATTTCGAATGCACTCGGTTCAAATTTCTATGCAGCTGGCACCCATATCCCGGATGTACACATTTTTCACCATTTGTCTTTTTGCACGACATCGCAACAAGAGGGCACATTAGGTAGTAATCACGGATCGTATGAACCAAGCGAATTTTTTTCTGTTTAGCAATTTTCCACACAACGGGCGTAATGCCATATAAATTGTTCGTATTAATTACATCTGGCGCAAACCGATCAATTTCTTGGGACAAACGCTTCGAGTTTCCAATATTCCATATTTCCAAAAGATGTCCTAAAAGTCTTCGCCACCGCGGCACATCATGAATATTCTTTTCCTTATGTGCACAAGATGGCTTGAAACGAACAACCTCGATGCCGTCAATTATTTCTTCGGTGTTAAAATCTCCAAGGCATAGAACACGAACTGTATGTCCTTTGCTCTGCAGCCCTTCTGCAAGTTTTTTCACACTGTATTCTGCTCCACCACGAATATCTGGTGCATAGAAAGAATTTATAATCAGTATTCTCAAAGCGAATTCCTCCCTTACTCAACTGCCAATCAATTTGAGCATTTCCTTTGCTGATTTCTTCCATGAATGCTTTTCCAAAATGTACTTGGCATCTCCGACCGGCTCTTTCATAAGCAGGTTCAAATCTACATCGCTATTATTAGGGTCAATATAAATCGCTGAATCCTCATATATTTCTGGCAAACAGCTTGCCTTTGCTACAATTACTTTTTTACCCATGCTTAAAGCTTCAATCGGCGGAATTCCAAACCCTTCATAAAACGACGGCTGTATCAGGGCCTCACAATTAAGCATTAATGCTTTCATTTCTCCGTCAGACACAAAGCCGGTAAATATAACATTATCTACTTTTTTCCGATTCAATTCCTCAGACTCATTTGAAAAGGAATCATTCCCCGTCAAAATAAAATTGTATTCAGGATTCTTTTTCGCAGCATTCAAAATCCATGTCAGGTTTTTGTGTTTATATTTTGAACCCAGTGCAAAGAAATACGGTTTCTTATCATCAATTTTACATTTTTCAAACACTCGCTCATCTGAGGTAATGTCCTTCATGTGTTCCCAACCGTTACCAATTACAGTTATTCTGTTAGGTGCAACATTATAATATTTAACAATTTCCCTCTTAGACTCATTACTGACCGTTATTATTTGAACCTTCTCTTGCCGTGTAACCTTCTTTACTTTCCACATATATAGTGCTCGATGAAGTTCGTGCCCTTTATAGTTTTCCGGAAAGCTTTCATATATGCAATCATGGATAGCAATATATTTTATCCCATGCACCGGAATGCTCAGCGTTAAATCAACGCCAACCCCTTTAGTTTCTTTTACATAATGCGGAAAAACCACTTGTTCCCAAAAGATTTTATTTACTTTTCCAGTACATTGGCCTTTCTTCACTATCGTGATATTGTTAAAGCCTAAATCACACTCAACAGCATCAGCTGGAACGAGTAACTCCACATAATACTTATCCTTAGAGCCCTCAAGCAATTTATCCAACTCTTTTATTATGTTATAAGCATATCTACTAACTCCAACAACATTTGTTCCTACCCAGCATCCGTTAAAAACAATTCTCTTCATCGATAATTTCTCCTTAAACATGTAATTAAGGAGAGATTTGTTTTTAACCTTGCTCTAACACTGCTTGTGTTTCATGGGCACACTTTTTCCAACTAAATTGTGCTGCCCAGCTTTCTCCATCCACCGTTAATTTCTTTCTTTCGGCATCTGACAGATTAAAGCACTGCACCATTCTATCTGCCAATTGCGACACCTCATCTGTTTTTTGTACATAAAAGGCAGCTTTTCCGCCAACTTCTTTTAGAGAGGAATTGTCCGCAGTAATAACTATGCCACCACAAGACATTGCTTCTACTACCGGAATTCCAAATCCCTCATAATTAGATGGGAATACAAATGCACATGCATTGTGCATCAGGTATTTCTTTTCTTCTTCTGAAATATATCCCGGCAGATGAATTCGATCTTTGTATTTATTTTGCTCTATCGCTCCGATAATAGGCTGTGTTCTCCAACTCAATTTTCCTGCTAAAACAAGCGATGTAGTTTTATCCAACCTGTCACAAGCTATTTCAAACGCCTTTAAAATCGTAACAATGTTTTTTCTCGGCTCAATATTACCAGTATACGCAAAGAATGGTCCGGCTTCTATTTCAAATCTCTTCTTAATTTTTTTACATTCTTCATTAGAGGGAGTTATATACTTGCCGTACCCCCCCCCATTTAGAATTGCCGTAATTCTATTTGCGTCAATTGATAATAACGAAACAATATCTTTTTTCGTAGCTTCTGAAACTGCAATTATCTTGTCTGCCCGCTTACAAGAAAGACGGCAGAAAATATTTTGCATAATGGCATTTTTCCTGCTTCCCCATTTCGGATTAATTAGTAATGCCAAATCATGCACAGTTAAAACTTTTTTTACACCATGCGCAAAAAGGGGCAGCATATGTTCTGTCCCCCAAAATTCATCTATTTTGTCCGCTTTTAATGCTTTATCTAAACCAAAGCATATGGTGAACGTTCCAATTTTTCCATGAACTACATGTTTCTCAAACCCAGCCAGCACTGGATCTTGATTTCTGATTGGCTCGTTCGTATAGAGAATATATGTAGTATTTTCATTTCTTTCAAGATTTCGTAGTATCTCCAGCAGATAGATACCAATTCCAGAAGGGGACTCTGAAATCAAAGGTCTTGCATCTATGCCAATTCGCATTTAATCACCCCCACATCACCTAAACAACGTGTCTCTTAACTTCAATGCTTCATTTTTCCAATTAAATAGTTGTGCTTGTTCTACCCCAGCCTTTTTCGTCAGCTCCATCTTTTCCTTTGGAAGATTCATGACGGTTACAATCTGTTTCTTCAAATCTTTTAGATTACGATTTTCAAAATAATAAGCCGCATTACCCAAAACCTCTGGTAATGAAGCTGCATCTGAGGAGATCACCGGAATTCCCATAGACATTGCTTCAATTGGAGGCACTCCGAATCCCTCATATACCGATGGGAATACGAAGACCTGTGCATTCCTATACACATATGGCAATAAGTTATCATCCACAAAGCCCGTGAAATGAATCCGGTCAACAATTTCTTTATCCAAGTTGGAAAACAAATCATCCATTAGCCAACCTTTTCTCCCGGCTAGAACTAGATTGGTATCAATTTTCTTTTCTTTAGTCAACTCACTAAATGCCTCTACCAAAAGTCTCATATTCTTTCTCGGCTCTAATGTTGAGAGGCAAAGAATATACTTTTCAGGAAGTCCATAAGCTCCTTTTGCTTTCATGTCTTGTTCTTTATCGTAGCAGAAATCAGCAAAACAGTCCGACAAACCGTCATAAATAACTGCAATCTCGTCAGGCTCTTTTTTCAAAATCTTTGAAATCCGATTTTTAGAGAACTGTGACACCGTAACGACATTCTTATGCCCAAACGCAGCTTTTCTATACATGATCTTAAAATAGAGCGTCATGTATTTTCTATTCTTGCTTGGACAATCCCAGCATCCCACGTCATGAATTGCACTTATTGCATTCCGGTTAAAGAAGAAAAATGGTGCCGGAAACGCCGGGAAAAAGTAATAATTGGCTTTTATAGCTGCAAGTTTTAATGGTAACTGCAACTGATTAAAAACCAGTTTGTTCTTTCCCCTCACAATAATTTTTTTTACATTATGCTGCTCCGCAGCAAATTCTTTATGCACCTCATTTTTGAAAACGAGTATAAATTCAATATCACTTCTGCTTTGATCTGTAATCAGTTCCTTCGTAATACTAAGCGCGAATCGCTCAATTCCAGAAAAGTTATCTGCAAGAGAAGTCAAATCTATTAATACTTTCATCTCTGCCCTTTCTTAGCTGATTTTAAATCCCATTTTGCAAAACAAGATAAGCATTAACTCTGTAAGAGTTATCCAGTTTATTTTTAATAGCAAAACCGGAATTGCCTTAATGCTTTTTGTTTCCATAATGTCTTTTACTCTAAGGCGATTCCATTGATTTTTTACCAAGGAATTCAAATGGTAACTTTTTAAGGCCTTACATTTTTCAGCGAATGATAATTTTTTATTCTTCGCTAAAGCATAGCCAATTTGAACGGAGGAAAGTATATATTCTCCCCCCCCCACAGCTCATATGTATCCATGCCATTCCGTTGCAGTTCATCACTTAACTCATCTTTCGCCTTAATAAGCTGCAATTTGCCCAAAATCATTCGATTGGCATCAAGATTATATGTTTCTATCGCTGATCCGTCATTGTTGTGAAGATAATACAATGGCTCATCTATAGTGTAAATCACATCTGCTACTGCCAGATATTTGTTAGTGAAAATCGTATCTTCACCAACACGCAGATCTTTTCGGAAGTAGATATTTTCTTTTCGGATTATCTCGAGCGAATACATCATGCGCCATGGACCGTTTAGTTCCTTTCCTTGACGCATTCCACGCTTTCCTGAAAGATATCCCTTTAAGTCTGTTATCGATGTTCCAAAGGAGTTTGGTAATACCTGCTCCAAAATTTCCGTTTTATTATATTGACATTTTAAATAGGAAAACTGATGTTCAGCTATGCTTCCATTTCTACGCACCGACGCATAATTATAGCAAACAGTGTCTGTATCAGATTTTACTTTTGCTACGCATTTTTCAACGATTTGTGCATCAAAAGTATCATCACAATCAAAAAAGAAACAAAACGTCCCTTTTGCTCTTTTTAAGGCATCATTTCTTGCGCTGCTGACACCGTCATTCACCTTTTTATCGATGAATTCTATTCGGCTATCTTCCTCTGCATATTTTTGTACTATTTCTGATGTTTTATCTTTACTTCCGTCGTTAACAACGATTATCTGTAAATTTTTGTACCTAATCGCATTTACCTGCTCAAAATAGCGGATCAAGTACTTTTCACCATTATAAATGGGGGTAATTATCGTTACTAAATTCATTTATCCACCTATTTTTTATACTTAATCGCTAGTCCGAGAATTTTTCTATCATCTACTAAATAACGCTTTGCCATACGCTTCGGATCCTGCGTGATTCTAAAAAACCACTCCAGGCCATGATTGGACATCCACCGGGGAGCTCTCTTAATATTTCCTGCTTCAAAGTCAAAACTGGCACCTAATCCAAAGGAAATCGGTACTCCAAGTTCTTTACAATGATGGTACATAAACTTTTCCTGTTTCGGACATCCTAATCCAACAATCAAAATGTGCGGATTAGCCTCTTTTATCATGGATTTAATTTTATCCATTTCCACAGGATTCTTTTCAAAACCGAATGGCGGAGAATATGTACCGACAACCTGCAAGCCCTTAAATCTATGCATAAGATTTTCAGCTGCTTTGGCTGCTACGCCTTCAGCAGCACCTAAAAAGAACATCTTATATCCTTTTTTCGCAGCCATATCACACAAGAGTGGAAACAAATCCGATCCTGAAATTTTCTCTTTAATCGGTGTTCCATACCATTTAGCGATCCACAACAGTGGTTTACCATCCGTCAGAATCAATGACGCATTTTCATAAACCGCCTGTAATTCTTTACTTGTTTCAAGCTGTACAATATGATCCACATTGGGAGTTACCACATATGCACTTTTATCCTCTTGAATCAGTCGATCAATAGCCTGCAATGTTTCCTGCATTGTCAGATTATCAATCTCTGTATTCATAAATTTCATTCTTGCCATTTAATCATCCTCACCACCGACTGATTTAGCACCGAACTTTAATCAATTCTGCATCTCCAACGACTAAACATCTGCCCAGCCCAGCTGGTAAAAACAGTGTTTCGCCCTTGCTGAATCGCATCGGCTTCTGCTCCGCATCCATCGTCTGCACTTCACCGTATCCATCTAGGCACATTAACACCTGAAAAGATGCATCCATAACAGAAAATGCAAAGCCTTTCGTTACTTGTATTCTTTCTGTTTCAAAATATTTGCAACGACAAAGTAGCTCACGAGAGCAGCCGGAATAGTATTTCACCATTCTCGGTTTCTGGTTCACGTCCGGTTCAACATTCATATCCATGACCTGAACAGCCTTGTCAAAGTGCAACTCACGCTTTTTGCCGTTCTTATCCACACGGTCATAGTCATAGACACGGTAGGTTACATTGGAGCTTTCCTGAATCTCAGCTACCAAGATGCCCTTGCCAATGCCGTGTACAGTTCCCGCCGGGACAAAATAGGTATCGCCCTTGTGAACCTCCACTTTTTGCAGATGCTTGTCCAAAGTTCCAGTTTCAACTGCTTTCCGGAGAATCTCTTCCGTCACCTTATGTTGAAAGCCATAAATCAAATGTGCGCCTTCGTCAGCATCCACAACATACCACATCTCGGTCTTGCCGTTGTCGCCTTCGTGTTCTCGTGCATATGCATCATCCGGATGAACCTGAACAGACAAATCTTTCTTGGCATCGATGAATTTTACTAATACAGGCAGTTCTCCGTTCTCCACCTTTGTACCAAGATATTCGGGGTGAGCACTCAGCACCTCTGCCAGCATTTGTCCCTTATAGATTCCATTCGCCACATAGCTAGGGCCATCCGGATGTACAGAGCATTCCCATGTCTCCGCCAGCGGGGTCAAATCAATTTTCTTTCCGTATTCTTCCCGGAGTCGGGTGCCGCCCCATAGATAGTCCTTTCCAGTCGGAATCAATTTCATGATTTCCATAGCCATCACCCCTTAGTTCTTACACCATGGGGAATTTGATCTTATCAGCAACGCTAATTTCATCACCAAGCTGAACTTCGATCATGTCCAATGCAGTGATAGCCTCAACCGTGTGCTTGCAGCCTGCTGCAATGGTAATCACATCGCCTGTACGCAGCACCTGCTCCATGCCGTCTACGACTGCCTTGCCCTTACCAGAAACAACTGTCCAGACTTCCTCACGGTAGTTATGCATGTGGTAAGTCATGTGCTCACCCGCTCTCATGGAAATCTTAACTGTCATAGAGCCGGGCTGCACATCGATTACCGTATAACTACCCCAAGACTTCTCGGCATACATTGCCTCGGTCTCGATTTTCTCCACATAGGGCTTCATGTAACCGCTGCGCTCTTTATCAGCAATCAAAATGCCATCGCCGCTAGCCGCAACGATCATATCCTTGCAGCCCATACAAAGAATCGGGATATTCAGTTCATTCACCACATTGGTGTTTTCGCAGGTTTCATCCAGAACAGCCTTGCCCTTGGTCTTGTCTGCCATGACCTCAGCCATCATGTTCCATGTACCAACATCCTTCCAGTCACCGCTATACCGCAGAACCTGAATGCTGGACTCTTTCTCGACCACGGCATAGTCAAAGCTGATTTTTGTCATGGTTTCATACTTATTGAACAGGTCACGGTAGTCCTCGAAGTCGATCATGCTATGAGCCTTGTCCAGCAGATAGCCAAGTTTGAATGCAAAGATGCCTGCATTCCACAATGCACTCTGTGCCAGATACTTCTTGGCAGTTTCCACATCCGGCTTTTCCTTGAACTCCTTGACCTTGCTGACGTTTTCGCCGCTTTCAGGGATAATGTAACCATACTTTTCGCTGGGATAAGTCGGTTCAATGCCCATCAGGGTTAGATTTGCTCCACCCTGCTCTGCCAGTTCCTGCAGGTTTTTGACGGCTTCGTAATAAGTGTTATCCACATAGGGGTCAACCGGGCAGACAACAACAGCTTCATTTTCTGCCACACCCAGTTCGTCGTGCAGATAGGCAGCAGCCAGTGCGATGGCCGGGAAGGTATCACGGCGGCAGGGCTCTACACAAATAGATGCCTTTTCACCCAGCTGATTCTTGATGGCACTTGCCTGCGATTTGCTGGTCGCAATGGTGATTTTTGCATCTGCATCTACCGTAGTGATCTGGCGGTAGACACGCTGCACCATAGACTCATACTCGTCATTATTCTTAAACAGCTTGATAAACTGCTTGCTGCGCACATCGTTTGAAAGAGGCCAGAGCCGCTTGCCGGAACCACCAGAAAGTAAAATAACATTCATTTTTATTTTCTCCTCTATTCCTTATTTCAAATACTCTTCCGCACTCTTGCAGATCTCTACTTCCACCTTTTCGGCCGCAGCTTTGTTCTCCGCGCTGACCGAGATATAGGTCTTGAGTTTCGGCTCGGTACCGGAGGGGCGCACCACGATGGAACAGTTGTCTTCCAGCAGGAACTTCAGCACATCGGACTTGGGCAGACCGTCCAGACCCGGAGCGTAATCCAGCAGCTTCACGACCTTCTTGCCGCCGAACTCCTTGATGTCGCCCCGGAACGCCTGCATAATGTTCTGCATCTTGGCAAAACCAGCGCTGCCGTCGAACTCATAACTGTGCAGGGTGTTCAGGCAGTAGCCGTAGGTCTTATACAGCTCCTCCAGCTTGTCCAGCAGGCTGATGCCCTTGGTGGCATAGTAGCTGAACATCTCGCAGATCATATAGGCACCGTCCACGCCGTCCTTGTCCCGGACGTAGGAGCCGGTCAGGTAGCCATAGCTCTCTTCAAAGCCGAACACATAGCTGTCGGCCTTGCCCTGCTGTTCCAGCTTGCCGATCTGCTCCCCGATGAACTTGAAGCCGGTCAGCACGTTGATGGTGCGCAGGCCATAGTGGGTGGCGATCTGTTCGCCCATATCCATGGTGACAATGGTCTTGACCATGACCGGGTCTGCGGGCATCTTGCCGTGCTTGACGCGCTGGCTGCAAATATAATCTAGCAACAGCATACCAGTCTGGTTGCCGGTCAGCAATTCGTACTCCCCTGCCTTGTTCTTGACGGCGATGCCCACACGGTCACAGTCGGGATCAGTCGCCAGCAGCAAGTCAGCATTACACTTTTTGGCATACTCCATGCCCAGTGCCATAGCTTCCTTGATTTCCGGGTTGGGATATGGGCAGGTCGGGAAGTTGCCATCCGGCTGCTCCTGCTCCTTGACAACAGTGATATTGGTGTAACCCATTTCTTTTAAGGTACGGGTCACAGGTTTCAAGCCGGTGCCGTTCAGCGGACTATACACGATGGCCACGTTCTTGTTGACTTCTTCGCCAAACAGAACAGACTGGCTCTTGACCTGCTCCACGAATGCGGTATAGACCTCGTCCGGGATGTACTGGATGCTGCCGTTTGCCACACCTGCTTCAAAGTCGCTGGTCTTGACGTCGGCAAAAATGTCCAGCTTCTCGATCTCGTCAAGGATTTCTGCAGCGGCCTCAGTGGTAATCTGGCAGCCGTCCGCGCCATAGACCTTGTAGCCGTTGTACTTGCTGGGATTGTGGGAGGCCGTCACCATGACACCTGCGGAGGTGTGCAGATAGCGGGTCGCAAAGGACACGGTAGGAACAGGCATCAGAACAGGCCAGATGTTGACCTTGACACCATTAGCCGCAAACACCCCAGCGGCGACTTTTGCAAACACATCGCTCTTGATGCGGCTGTCATAACCGATGGCCACAGACGGAGTTTCAAAGTTCTTCTTTAAATAGTCCGCCAGCCCCTGAGAAGCCTTTGCCACGGTGTAGATGTTCATCCGGTTCGTGCCCGCGCCAATCACGCCACGCAGACCTCCCGTACCAAAGGCAAGGTCACGATAGAATGCGTCCTCGATTTTGGCATCGTCCAGCGATTTCAGTTCGGCAGCAACATCTGCATCTGCGGTTGCATTTGCCAGCCAACGCTCGTATTCCTTTTTAATATTCATGATTTTTATTCCCTCATCTTCTGTTTGCGTTCTTAGTCACGCTGGAAAATATCTCTCGTATAAACTTTTTCTTTCACATCATCAAGGCTCTTGTCATAGCGGTTTGCGATGATGGCGTGGCTCATTTCCTTGAACTTAGCCAGATCATTAACCACTACTGATCCAAAGAAAGTCTCTCCGTCTTTCAAAGTCGGCTCGTAAATGATTACCGTTGCGCCCTTGGCCTTGATGCGCTTCATAACGCCCTGAATAGAACTCTGGCGGAAGTTATCGCTGTTGCTCTTCATGGTCAAACGGTACACACCGATGGTCACAGATTTTTCCTGTTCCTTGTCGTACTCGTTATCCTCGTCATAACCATAATAACCAGCCAGCTTTAGGACGCGGTCGGCGATGAAGTCTTTACGAGTTCTGTTACTCTCGACAATAGCCTCGATCAGGTTCTCCGGTACATCGGCATAGTTAGCCAGCAGCTGCTTCGTATCCTTTGGCAGGCAGTAGCCGCCGTAACCAAAAGACGGGTTATTGTAGTGGCTGCCGATACGAGGATCGAGGCAGACTCCGTCGATGATCTGCTGAGTGTTAAGGCCCTTGCTCTCTGCATAGGTGTCCAGCTCGTTGAAGTAAGCAACGCGCAGAGCCAGATAAGTATTGGCAAACAGCTTGACTGCCTCGGCCTCAGTGAAGCCCATAAACAGGGTGTCGATATTTTCTTTAATTGCACCTTCCTGCAGCAGACCAGCAAACTCATGCGCAGTTTCCACCAGACGTTCATCACTCAAGTCAGTACCAACGATGATACGGGAAGGATACAGGTTATCGTAAAGAGCTTTGGATTCACGCAGGAACTCCGGGCTGAAGATAATATTCTTGGTATTGAACTTCTTACGCACAGAAGCGGTATATCCAACAGGGATAGTAGATTTGATGACCATAATAGCATTCGGATTATATTCCATAACCAGCTTAATCACAGCCTCAACCGCAGAAGTATCAAAGTGCTGGGTCTTGCTATCATAGTTGGTAGGAGCCGCGATTACAACAAAATCCGCATCCGAGTATGCAGCCTTTGCATCCAAGGTTGCAGTCAGATTCAGATCCTTTTCTGCCAGATATTTTTCAATATAGTCATCTTGAATTGGAGACTTGCGATTGTTGATCATCTCAACCTTCTCCGGAACAATATCAACTGCGGTCACCTGATGGTGCTGAGAAAGCAGGGTTGCAATTGACAAACCAACATAACCAGTGCCCGCAACGGCGATTTTGTAATTCTTCATGTTATTTACTCCTCCGGCCCTCATCGGGCATATCCTCTAATTTTCTATGTACACATCCATATGGATGGTATTTCCTTCCAATCCCCCGTGTGTTCATCACACAGTCGGCTAAGTGTTTTCTTATACTGTCGTATCCAACTACCCCAGCAATCATATTTCCCTTGGTTTCTACTTCATAAAACATCCGTTGAGTACACTCGTTTCTATTTCTCTATAGCCGAAGTGTTGATTTGTACGGTCGAACCCCGTATACCCTGCAATGACGTTTTTCTAAGTGTTGGATTATTGAATCGAACCCTGTCGGCGCATGAGTTTTGTTAAAACTGTATATATCATCCAGTCCAATTCTTACCATTCATTGTTCGTTATGAACAAATCATTCACTTTAACCACTCAAAACATGTAATTATCATCAACATTCATGCTCTACTCAACAGCTGTTTTATGAAGTAGAAATCATCTGTTTTTCTCCATTTTTCATGACTCAACAAACCGTTATGATGTAGGTGTCATTAGCGGGTCAGATAGTGTACTCAACAGCAGTTTCAGACGTTAATGATAAACTCATGGATTTTTGTTGTTTTCTCCTGTTTTCCGCCATTTCTATGATTCTTCTGAAAAAATTGTGCCAATTTTGTGCCACAGGGGCTAAAATTCCAGCGTTTTGTACAAATATCTTGTATTTTCAGTTCATATAGCTGTGAAATGCAACCAATTTCAGCACCCTATATAGTGTGCAAAACAGGTTCTTTTCGACGATGCTACGTCAATATGGTTTGTTGAGTAGACATTGCCAGTTATATACATTCCGTTTGTAATGATACTTACCATATTTTTGTGACTTACGGCCTATTAAAACAGCATTTAGCCTTAGCCCAATAACATCATATACATTCTAGCTTATTTGCTCCAGTTTGTAAACATTATGAAGCAACTTTCTTCACAGAATGTCGAACTTTTTCCTATTTGTTTCTTTTATCATTACCATTGCTTTACATAATCTCTATTCGCACAAAAAAGGATTAGCAACCTTTCGAAAATGACACGTTCCTAATCCCTTTTGTTTTCCTATCCTATTCCATTTCTTTCCTTCTCAAAATATCAAACCTATCCAATTCCACGCCAAGATCAATCCACAATTTCTGCTTCGGATGCGGCGCACTCTCCATCTGGTTCCCTTCATCATCCCAAATCCCCTTCACCGTAACGCAGACATTCTCCCCATCCGGTTTCATCACTTCAATCTCTTCCCCAACCGAAAACTTATTCCTCTGCTCAATCGCATATCTGCTTTTTTCATTCTTCTCCCCAACAATCCCCAGATACGTATACTCCTTCACATACGTATTACTATCATAAATCTGGCTCTCATGATCCGGCTTTCCATAGAAAAATCCCGTAGTAAACTGCCTGTACGTACAGTTCGAGATCTGATCCCGATACCACTCCATATTCTCCTCATACTTCTTAGGGCTCTCCAGATAATCATCAATCGCCTTCCGATACGTCCTTGCCACCGTCGCCACATACAGCGCCGTCTTCATTCTTCCTTCAATCTTATAACTGTCAATCCCTGCATCCAACAAATCCGGGATATGCTCAATCATACAAAGGTCTTTCGAGTTAAAGATATACGTTCCTCTCTCATTCTCATACACCGGCAGATACTCCCCCGGTCTGGACTCTTCCACGACCGCATACTTCCACCGGCACGGATGTGTACAAGCCCCCTGGTTCGCATCTCTTCCCGTGAAATAATTGGACAGCAGACATCTCCCCGAGTACGAAATACACATCGCCCCATGAATAAATGTCTCGATCTCCATCTCCTCCGGAATATGCTCCCGAATCTCTTTGATCTCCGCCAGCGACAGCTCCCGCGCTGTCACGACGCGCTTCGCCCCCTGTTCATACCAGAACTGATACGTTCCATAGTTCGTATTATTCGCCTGTGTACTGATATGCCGCTCAATCTCCGGGCACACTTCCATCGCAATCCGATACACTCCCGGATCCGAAATAATGAGTGCATCCGGTCCGATCTCTTTCAATTCGGCAAAGTAAGCCCGCACGCCCTCAAGATCCTGGTTATGTGCCAGAATATTCGCGGTGACATAGACCTTTACGCCATGCTCATGCGCAAACTCCACACCTTCTTTCATATCTTCCATCGAAAAGTTCTTCGCCTTCGCGCGGAGTCCGAAGACTTCTCCGCCGATATATACGGCATCTGCGCCGAAGATCACTGCTACTTTTAATACTTCCAGACTGCTGGCTGGAACCAGTAATTCCGGTTTTCTCATGTTGTTTCCTCTCTCTTCTCATGGCTTTTCATCGTGATCGCGATTCCATCTCCCAGCGGCACGACCGATGTCAGCAGCCCTTCATTGTGTGTCAGTTCAAATAAGTATTCCCGCATCCGTTTGTGGATCGTGCGGTTCCGGCGTTCCACGGCGAAGCGGGATTCGATGACATCGCCGTCCTGCAGCACGTTGTCGGTGATCAGTACGCCGTTCTTATCAAGGACACGCAGGACTTCCGGCAGGAAGTGGATGTACTGTCCCTTAGCGGCGTCCATAAAGATAAAATCGTACGGGCCGTCCAGGGTTTTTAAGACTTCTGCAGCGTCTCCCGGGATCAGCGTGATGCGGTCGGCGAAGCCGGATTTTTCGAAGTTCTCCCGTGCGATCGGGATGCGTTTTTCGTAATTTTCTATTGTGGTAATCTCTGCATCCGGTTCGCCGTACTGTGCCATGAAAACAGCAGAGAATCCTACGGCAGTTCCTACCTCCAGGATTCTCTTTGGCTGTTTCATCTTTAAGAATACTTTTAAAAAGCTCTGCATTTCACGGCGAATGATCGGCACTTTTGTCTGTTTGGCCGTCCGCTCCAGATTTTCCAGAAACGGGGTGTGGCCGGTGTCCAGGGAATTGATGTAGGTTACCATTCGTTCGTCTATTATCATGTAAGATTCCTCTTGTTTTGCAAACGTGCGTTATTCCGCGGACGGCTGTCCTTCGGTGTTGACGCCCGCCAGAATTTCCAGCATTTCATCGACGGTCTGCGCGGTGTTCAGCACGTAGGAACCGTCCTTGATTCCGCCGTAGTAGCCGGACAGGCGGTACTGGACTTCGAAAACCAGAAGGCTTTCGTCGATCAGTCCGTTGTCTTTCAGGAGTTCGCCAAGTTCTTTCGCCTCCATGCCGGAACGCACCTGTACGGTGACTTCCTTTTCTTTTCCTCTGGATGCGACTGGCTCCTCAGCAAACACGTCATGTCCAAACTGATATGAAGTTTTCGCTGCCAGAATGATCACAAGAATCACGCAGACGTAAATGAGCAGGCGCACGGTTCCTTTCGCACCTGTCAGCGCTGCGCGGTATCCGGCATCCCTTTTCTTTTCGGACATGGGCGCTCTCCTTTTGATTTTCGGTTTTAGATTTCCGGTACGCCGATGCGGATTTCTTCTGAAATACGGTCCTGCACCTTCTGTACCATCTTACAGACCTCAAGCTCCGCCTCAAGATAAGCGTTTGCCTTCTCGCTTTTGCGTAGTGCGTAGGAATCCCGCTCCAGGGAATCTACCGCATCGTAAAGGTCTACGTTTTCGGACTGCTGCAGTCGGTAGTTGCGGATTCGATAGTCGTCGACCCGGCTTTTTAAGTCCGAGTCTTTTTCAAGTTCCTCTTCCATCCACAAGTAATTCTGATATGCCCTGCTCTCCCTCATTTCTTCGATGAGCGCATCCAGACATTCTGTTACTTTGTCCATGGTATTTATGCCTCCATGATGATCGGAAGGATCATCGGTCTTCTCTTTGTTTTCTTCCATACATAATCGCCGAGGGCATCTTTGATCGTGGATTTGATCTTGCCCCAGTCGGAGATATTTTTGGAAAGGCAGCCATCCAGCGCCTCTTCTACAACTTCTCTTGCCTCGCCCATCAAATCCTCGGATTCGCGTACATAGACGAAACCGCGGGATACGATGTCCGGGCCGGCCAGAAGCTGGTTCGTTCTCTTTTCGAGAGTCAGTACAACGACCATGATTCCGTCCTCGGACAGATGCTGGCGGTCACGCAGGACGATATTTCCTACATCACCAACGCCGAGTCCGTCGACCATGATGGCTCCGGTGTGGACTTTGCCAGTTACTGCTGCGCCGTCCTCATCGAGTTCCATGACATCACCAGAATACATGAGGAAGATGTTCTCTTTCGGGATGCCGAGGCTCTGTGCTACTTCTGCGTGTGCTTTTAAGTGGCGGTACTCGCCGTGTACCGGAATGGCGTATTTCGGTTTTACCAGGGAGTAGATCAGTTTGATTTCCTCCTGGCAGGCATGTCCGGATACGTGAACGTCCTGGAATACGACGTTGGCACCCTGTGCAGACAGTTCGTTGATGACGTTCGAAACGGCTTTTTCATTTCCCGGGATTGGGTGGGAACTGAAGATCACGGTGTCGCCCGGCAGGATCGAGATCTTTTTGTGCAGGTGTGCCGCCATACGGGACAGTGCTGCCATGGACTCGCCCTGGCTTCCGGTGGTGATCAGGACAAGCTGCTCGCCGGTGTAGTTTTTCATCTGCTCCACATCGATCAGGGTATTTTCCGGGATATTGATGTAGCCCAGCTCCTGCGCGATGGAGATGATGTTGACCATACTGCGGCCTTCGATGACAACTTTACGGCCGTATTTATAAGCAGAGTTGATGATCTGCTGCACACGGTCGACGTTCGATGCGAAGGTTGCGATGATGATTCGGGAATTCTGATGCTCGGCAAACAGGCCGTCGATCGTCTTTCCTACGGTCCGCTCGGACATGGTAAAGCCAGGCCGCTCTGCATTGGTACTGTCGCACATCAGTGCCAGAACGCCTTTCTTTCCGATCTCTGCGAATCTCTGCAGGTCGATGACATCACCAAAGACTGGTGTGTAGTCGACTTTGAAGTCTCCGGTGTGGACGATGATGCCAGCCGGGGAGTAGATTGCCAGTGCTGCTGCATCTGCAATACTGTGGTTTGTTTTGATAAACTCAATGCGGAATGCGCCCAGGTTGATGGACTGTCCGTGTTTGATGATTTTCCGTTTTGTGGTACGGAGCAGGTTGTGCTCCTTTAATTTGTTTTCGATCAGGCCAATCGTCAGTTTGGTGGCGTAGACCGGCACGTTCACTTCTTTTAAGATGTAAGGCAGAGCTCCGATATGGTCCTCGTGGCCGTGGGTGATGACGAAGCCTTTGACTTTGTCGATGTTTTCTTTCAGATATGTTACATCCGGGATGACCAGGTCGATACCGAGCATGTCGTCTTCCGGGAATGCAAGTCCGCAGTCTACGACGATGATACTGTCCTCATACTCGAAAACGGTGATGTTCATACCGATCTGTTCCAGACCGCCAAGCGGTATAATTTTTAATTTACTTCCATTATTCTTTTTCAAATAGCACCTCCGCGCATGTTTTCCAAACGATTCCGTTACCGGTACGGCTTCACGCACGCATCCCCTGAGCGTCACTTCAGGCTGATGGAGCATGTCCCGCACCTGCAGGATTTGCCCTTTAAAGCGCTGTCCCGGTCCCGCTTCGTCTGCGTCCCGGTATGGCTTCAAAACGGCTGGTTCAATAGGTGATGTCTGCCTCGTCATCCAACATGGAAGCAAATACGCCGGAAACGGCATCGAATTCGGTGTCGTCTTCTACCATAACATACTCTGCCTCTGCGTCGGTGTCGGTGGAGATATCCTTCAAAATATAGGCATTTGCCTCGTCGTCCTTTGAATCGGATACCAGAATATAGTTGACTCCGTTAATTCTGGTCTGCTCCTCCACGTAAAATTCTTCTTTGCCGCCATCATCTGTTACAAATGTTATTTTTTCCATACAATATTCCTTTGTTTAGTTTTCCTGTGATTCCTTCTGATGGGAAAGATAGTCCAGATATCCCTGCAGGATAAAAACAGCTGCAATCATATCTACGTACTCCTTGCGGTTTTCCCTGCGGATTCCGGTTTCCATCATGGTGCGGTCTGCTTCGACCGTTGTCAGCCGCTCGTCCCACATGACAACGGGCAGACCTGTCCGTCTCTCCAGCATTTCTTTGAACTCGAGAGATTTTTCGGCCCGCTCTCCGATGTCGTTGTTCATATGTTTCGGGAAGCCGAGTACGATTTTTTCCACGCCGTACTCTTTTGCTATCTCTTCAATCCGGGCCAGCGTCTGACGCAGCTTATTCTCCGATTTTCTGCGGACAATTTCGATTCCCTGCGCAGTAAGACCCAGGGCGTCGCTGACTGCCACCCCTACTGTTTTTGAGCCGTAATCTAATCCCATTATTCTCATAGTAATTACGCTCACTTCCAGGATTCATTTTTGATGTACTCTTTTAACAGTTCCTCTACCAGTTCATCACGCTCTACTTTCATGATCAGGCTTCTGGCTCCCTTAAAGCTTGTGATGTACGTCGGGTCGCCTGACATGATATAGCCTACGATCTGGTTGACTGGATTATACCCTTTTTCTACCATGGCGTTGTAAACGGTTTCGAGTACCTCTTTTACCTGAATCTCCGGCTCTGTTTTTACTTTAAAATATTGTGTGTTACTTAATCCTGACATTCTTTTCACGTCCTCGTATTTATTGATATCATTTATATTCTAATACATGTTATGGGAAATTTCAATCGTGAAATTGCCCAACTATTTGAATGTTACAGTTCACTGCATCTCAGCGAACTGTAATATTCAAAGCCCGCATGGAAAATTTTGCTTTGCGAAGTGGCGGCAGCTATTTCTGATGTTATTTTATCCCTGAAAACGCCGCATTATTCATATGAATTGGAAGTAAAAATCATTTCCAGGATTCTCTGGGCACAGGCGGTCAGGTCTTTTTCCTCGAGATACTGGTCATTTTCGGCACTCAGCGCATCCAGGATTTCGCGGCGGTCGGTGTCGGTTCCCGGCATCACAAGATCGTTTCCGGCAGCGATGCATTTTGCGGCGGAGGAGCCTCCATCAGCGTTTGTTGTGGTCCAGTCGGTCATGATGATGCCCGCAAAGCCCCATTCCTTTCTTGCAGCGGTCGTGCACAGATCGTAGCTGTTGGCGGTGTGGACACCGTTTACCTTGTTGTAGGAGGTCATGATCGCCTTTGGCTGGGATTCTTTGATTGCAATTTCGAAGCCCTTCAGATAGATCTCACGCAGAGCGCGCTCGGAGACGATGCTCGATACGCCGCGGCGGTTTTCTTCCTGATTGTTGCAGGCGTAATGTTTGATGGTCGTTCCGACCCCGTGCTGTCTCTGCACACCGCGTGTGAGAGCTGCTGCGATGATTCTGACCAGAATTTCGATTGAATTTTCTCCCGCCCTGTTCTATACTAATGTAAACAAATGTAGCTGTTTTTTATTCCAGATAACTACAAAATCGGAGGTATCACGCTTTATGCATATGACACAAATTCAATCTGTCTTAAACGAGAAAAAAATCACGTTTTCCTATACGGAAGAGGACAACTGCGGAAGCATCGACTTTGAGCACCGCGGTCTGCGGTATCATATCTGGGAATTTGCAGACGATGTGGAGCCGGTCGGCGTGGAGACCAATCTGCGGTATGCAGGGCGCGATGAGGAAATCGAAGGCGATTACGATACGATTCTCGCAGAACATTTAAAGAAAGAATTTTAAGCGATTTCATTTCATTTTTGGGAAAAGATGTGTATTTTATGACGCCAGTTCTTCAACCACAGCTCGAAAAAGTCACGCTGGAACAGTATGAAATGCTTCCAGAAGAGAAACGCTTCGAAGTTTTTGACGGTGTCATCTACGACATGGCAAGCCCTTCGCAGGTTCATCAGGCACTGTCCATGCAGCTTTCTACACTCATCAATACTTACATTCTTCGCAAAAAATCATATATTTTCTAACGCTGCCAGAAACAGCTCATAGAAGTCATCTTCCCCTTCAAGCGCCGGGGAATTTTCTCCGCCGCCATTGGTGCTGCGTTTGATTTCTGCGTAAAATTCTTCACCTGCCATGGCAAGATCCATTTCATAGATGGAAACGCCATAGGCATGGCAGATTTCGCAGAATGCGTGGATTGGATTCGGATTTTTCCTTGTCTGAAGCAGTTTTTCACGCAGAATAGAGTCTGCTTTTGCTTTTTTCTGCAGTTCGTCTAACAGTTCAACCAGTTCATTCATTTTGACAACCTCCCTTTTTGCTAAAAAAACAGCACAGAAATCCCACGGTTTGCGTGCCTCTCTGTACTGCTTCTTTATTTTACGCTACTTTTCTTTTTTCTGTCAAGCTTTTGCCTGCACTGCAGGGAAGTTCTTTCATCGCCATGATTGCTGTTCTCAGACATCTGCGAGCCGTAACTTTTCTCAATCAGTTCGTTTTTTGTCAATAAATGATTTCTTGACGCTTTCAGATCTCTGTGATACAGTAATGGCAGAAACGAGGTGATTGCATGAAAAACACATTTGAGCAGCAGATTTATGAGATCTTTGGAACAACAGATCTGAAGGAGCTGCGCAGGCTTTCCAAGGACGCGGAACAATACCAGCAGTTAGCCCAAAAAGAAGCCCTGCGCCATGCAGCTGGAAGAAAACCTGCTTTTTCGCTGCCGCAAATCATTCAGATGGCTGCCATGCAGCAGCAGGGAAAAAGTATTGCCGAGATCGCGCGCACCTTTCAGGTCAGCAGGCAGACGGTATACAATCAAATTGCCCGTGCTCACTGTTTCAGCACGGATCCCGATGTCAAAACGCGGATGTGTTTTCTTTACCGCGATCAGCTTTGCACAACGATTGATATCGACTTCCGTCATGAGAAAATTGCAATCCAGAATTACACAAAAAAAATTCCGCTTCGTGCCTTTGGCGTTGTGGAGCATCCGACCTGGGATGATTTTACCTGGTTTCTGGAAAGCCGCTGTTTTCCCAAAACACGCGATCATGCCAAAGATATTTTAAAAGAAATGGGACTTCCCTTTTATGATCCGCTGCTTATCATTGAAAAAACAGATGGGCGAATGGCCGGTGACGAGCAATGGATCCTGATTCTGAAGAATAAGGAGGCACGCCATGGAACAGATCCGTCTTGATCATCAGCTGCCTGTCAAAAAAACAGATCACACCTCAAAAGGGGACCAGCTCAAGTGGAAAATCGGTAATATCTGGTACAAATCCGACTATATGGGATATGAGGGACTCTCGGAGACACTGGTGTCTCATTTACTGCAAAAAAGCACTCTTTCCCACCCGTTTGTCCTGTATCAGCCTGTTCGGATTGCATACCGCGGCACTCTCCGCAGTGGCTGTTCCAGTCCTGATTTTCTAAAAGCAAATCAGATGCTGATCCCATTGGAAAAACTGTACCGCCAGAATACCGGAGACAGTCTGGCAATCACGCTTGCTGCTTTTTCAGAACCGGCGGAACGCATTCGTTTTCTGGCAGATCAGATGGAACACATGACGGGAATTCAGAATTTCGGTGCATATCTGACCGCTATGCTGGAAATTGATGCCTTCTTTCTAAACGAAGACCGGCACACCAACAACATCGCTGTTCTATATGATACAGAAACAGAGCAATATTCTCCAAGTCCTCTGTTCGATCAGGGTTTATGCCTGTTTGCAGACATTAGCAATGACTATCCTCTGGATCTGCCGATGGATGTCTGTATAGAACGCATCGAAGCCAAACCTTTCAGCTCTGATTTTGATACACAGCTGGATGCTGCGGAGGAATTATACGGTATCCAGCTTCACTTTTCCTTTACTGCAAAAGATGTCTGCACGGAACTGGATTCTCCGGCCGATTACTATCCTCTGGAAATCCGCCAGCGTGTTGAGCAGATCATACGCCGACAGATGCGCAAATATGGATATCTGATGCGCAGTTAGAGTCGAAAAGAAAACAGTACAGAAAAGTCCCCACGCTGTGTGTGTCTTCTGTACTGTTTTCTTTTTTGACCTTTTTACACGATCTTATGCCATTTTCTTAAATACCGGAATCGAATCGATCGGTGCAGCGGCACGGATAGTCTGTCCGCCTTCGTACACTTTTCCGTCTCTGGTGTCTTCCCAGCGTCCTGCCGGAAGATATACTTCACGCTCGAACTCGTTCAGATGGAAAATCGGCGCTACCAGGTATTCGCTTCCGAACATATACTGATCCTGCAGCTCCCAGCATTTTTTGTCATCCGGGAACTCGTAGAACATGGTACGGATCAGCGGAGAACCGTTTTCGGATGCTTCGTCATACAGCTGTTTGATGTAATCGTGCATGCTGATGCGGATGTCGTAATATTTTTTCATGATCCGGTAATTTTCTTCTCCATAGCTCCACAGTTCATTGGACTGGCCGGTATACAGGTAGCCGCCGCCAAAATCACGGTCATCGAGCGGTGGAATGTTGTGCGGTCCGCGGTCGCCGTGCATACGGAAAACAGCAGAGTAAACGGCAAACTCATACCAGCGGATCAGAAGCTGCTGGAAATCCGGGTCGTTGACATCATCTGTCATAAAGCCGCCGATATCGGTTGTCCACCATGGAATGCCGGCAAGACCCATATTAAGGCCGGCCTGGAGCTGATCATAGAAGGCTTCAAAGGTACTCGGCACATCGCCGGACCATACAACATTTCCGTATTTCTGGCTTCCGGCCCAGGCGCAGCGAAGCAGGTTTACAATATTTTCTTCTCCTTCTGCTTTCATGCCGTCATAGAAGACACGGCTGTACAGCTGCGGATAGATATTGCTGCAGGAAAGAGCAGGTCCGTCGATATAGCGGTAATGATCGAAATCGTAAACGCCGAAATCCGGTTCTGAGTTGTCCAGCCAGAAGGCATCGATTCCAAAATCATAATAGTTTTTCTTGCAGACTTCCCAGACGTATTTTCTGGTTTCCGGGTTGAACACATCGATTTCCACGCAGTCCCCCTGGAAATCATACGTCTGCAGGGCGCCGCGCTCTGTTTTAATCAGCAGGCCGCGGTCCAGCATCGGCCAGAAATTCTCGCTCTTCCGGTCTACGCTTGGCCATACGGAAACGATAACTTTGATTCCCATGGAATGCAGTTCGTCCACCATGGCTTTTGGATCCGGCCAGTATTTTTCATCGAATTTCCAGTCGCCCTGTACGGTCCAGTGGAAGAAATCGATGACAATCTGATCGATTTTGATGCCTTCCTTCTGGTAGCGGCGTGCCACTTCAAGCACTTCCTCCTGCGTACGGTAGCGCAGCTTGCACTGCCACAGGCCCATACGGTCCTCCGGGAATTTCGGCGCGCGGCCGGTCACTGCGGTGTAATTTTCCAGGATCTCTTTCGGTGTATCGGCTGCGGTCAGCCAGTAGTCCATATCTTTGGTCGAGCGTGCAGTCCATTCGGTGTAGTTCTTTCCGAAGGTTACCTGTCCGACAGCCGGATTGTTCCACAGCATACCATATCCTAAGCTGGATACGGCGAATGGTACGCTGATCTGGGAGTTCCGCTGCGCCAGCTCCAGGGTGCATCCCTTCAGATCCATGTATTTCTGCTGATACTGGCCCATTCCGAAAATTTTCTCTTCGTCGTTGCTCTCAAATTTCAGGTTCAGGCTGTATTCGCTTCCGCCGATCACACCTTTCCACTCACGGTTGACCGTTTTTAAGCAGCGGCTCTCTTTGCTGATCGTTCCGTCGTAGCAACGGTGATATTCTCTTAAAATTTCCTGTTCTTCTTTGTAGAAGGTGATAACTCCTGCAAAGTTGACTACAGCACGGATTTTTCCATTGGTGATCGATGCGCTGGTTCTTTTTCCCATCGCTCCGTCGATTTCCAGATGATCGACCGCAAACTGCTCTGCTTTTGCCTCTGTTTTTTCCGGCACTTCGATCAGCGCCCAGTCTTTTCCGGAAAATTCCGGAAGCATGGTTGCGCGGACACGTAAGGAATCTTTTCCCCACGGCTCAATCCGCAGTGTTTCTCCGTTTACCTGTGCAATTAACACACCATTTTCTGTCTGAAAACGCATTGTTTTATTCTCCTTTTTTGAAAAGAGAGGTCACAGAAAAATTTGCTTTTCCGTGCCTCTCCCTATATTCTTACATTCCGATGTTTATGCAACAACAACTTCGCTTGCATCTGCTGCCAGAACAGCTTCTTTCTTTTCATTTCCGACGAAGACTTCTACTTTCAGTTCGGTATGTGCGCCTTCTACGGATACTTTCACTGTGTCGCCGTCTTTCACTGCTTTTACGGTGAATACATTGTTTCCGTGGATATCCGGAACTTTTGTCTCGGCTGCGTCTTTTAACTGATATACGCAAACAGTTGCGTGGTCAGCGTAGTCGTAATCCGGTTTGGTGTCGCAGTTTCCTCTTACTACGATGCTGTTCTCTCTTACATACAGCGGCATGGAGAAGTAGTCGTAGGTTCCCTGATACCATCTGCCGCCCTCTTTTGTCTCGCCGGTCAGAAGCTCGGTCCAGGTGCCTTCCGGCAGGTAGTACTGTGCAACTTTATCCTCGCGGAATACCGGTGCAACCATAAGGGCATCACCTAACATGTACTGCTGATCCAGATATGGAACGGCCGGGTCGTTCATGAACTCGAATACCATCGGGCGCATAACCGGGGTTCCTTCCTCGTGTGCCTCTACAGATTTCTGGAAGATGTACGGCATCAGCGAGCATTTCAGGTTGGTGAAGAATTTTACAACATCGCATGCTTCGTCATCGAACAGCCACGGCACACGGTAGCTTCCTGATCCGTGCAGACGGCTGTGGGTAGACATGAGTCCAAATGCGCACCATCTCTTGTACAGATCCGGTGTTGCGGTGCTCTCGAATCCGGAGATATCATGGCTCCAGAAGGAGAAGCCGCTCATCGCGAAGGAAAGACCGCCGCGCAGGGTTTCTGCCATGGACGGATAGTTTGCAGAGCAGTCGCCGCCCCAGTGTACCGGGAATTTCTGGCTTCCTGCTGTTGCACTTCTCGCAAACAGAACTGCCTCGTTCTCGCCTTTTACTTCTTTTAACAGGTTGAATACTGCCTGGTTGTACAGGTATGTATAGTAGTTGTGCATTGCCTGCGGATCGCTTCCGTCGTGGTATACAACATCAACCGGGATTCTCTCGCCGAAGTCGGTCTTGAAGCAGTCTACGCCGCAGTCCAGAACGGTTTTCAGTTTATCCGTGTACCATTTTACGGCATCCGGGTTGGTGAAGTCTACCAGACCCATACCAGCCTGCCAGTTGTCGGTCTGCCATACGCCTCTGCCGTCTGCTCTCTGAAGGAGATAGCCGTTTGCTGCACCCTCTTTGAAGAACGCGGTTCCCTGTGCGATGTACGGGTTGATCCATGCGCAGATGTGCAGGCCTTTGTCATGATATTTCTTTAAGGTTGCACGGATGTCCGGGAAGCATTTCTTATCCCACTCGAAATCGCACCAGTGGAATTCATGCATCCAGAAGCAGTCGAAATGGAATACGCTCAGCGGAATATTTCTCTTCTCCATTCCCTCGATGAAGGATGTGGTAGTCTCTTCGTCGTAGTTTGTGGTAAAGGATGTGGACAGCCACAGACCAAAGGACCACGCCGGAGGAAGTGCCGGACGTCCGGTCAGTGCGGTGTACTCGTTCATGATCTTCTTCGGTGACGGGCCGTGGAACAGATAATATTTGATTCTCTCGCCCGGTACGGAGAAGCCGACATACTCAACTTTTTCGCTTGCTACTTCGAAGGAAACGTTGTCGGTGCTGTCAACGAGAATACCGTAGCCGTTGTTTGTCATATAGAATGGTACGCATTTGTATCCGATCTCGGATGCAGTACCGCCGTCTTCATTCCAGGTATCAACAACCTGTCCGTTTTTCACGAATGGGGTGAATCTCTCGCCAAGGCCGTATACGCACTCACCTACGCCAAGGGACAGCTCACTTACCATGTATGGCTGATATTTTTCGGTCATGTAGTTCGGTGCCGGCAGCATGGTGCTCTGCTTGCGTTCCCATCTGATATAGGAAAGGTTGCGGAATCCGCTTCCGGTCAGGACTTTTCCGTCTGCCTCGAAGGTGTAAGCGAAGATTCCTTTTCTCTGTACGCGTACCAGTACGCTTCCGGTGTCGAGAACTGCCTCATCGTCGTTGATGGTAACGGTTACGTCCTCGTATACGCTCTCTGTTTTGTCGAAGGACGGAACTTTGTTGTCGTATGCTTCATAGTGCCATGCTTCCATGGAGATGGTATCCGGTGTGTGTGCCACGAACTCAACGGTGATGGTCGGCAGGTTCAGGGTCATACCTCTGTGCTCGATCGGGCGGGTGGTAGCCAGGATACGCATACCGCCTGGGATCTGCTCTACTTCATAAGCCTGCATTGCATGGGATGCATTTGCTTTTTCACTCGGAAGCCAGTAACCTTCTGTGAATTTCATCTTTTCATTACCTCCTGATTGGATGAGCCTGAAACAGATAGCTGAAAGCACTTTCCTTTCATCAATCTTTACAAAATTATTGTTTCAAGCTGACGTTTTTTGGTAATTTTATACTACCACACTCTTGCTTTCGAAAACAGGGCGGATTCTGTGAAAAAATACGGCGATATTATCTTTTTCTATCTTTTTGGTGTATTCGGGGGGCTGGGATGCAAAACGGGAGTGTGCCCCGCAGACGTCTGCAAAAGACACACTCCCGTTTCTCTTCTGTTTTTTCTTATGCTGCAATCAGATACGCAATGACGGCCAGCAGGATCTGCAGGATCACAAAGCGGATCACAACCTGACTGTCGGACCATTTGTATTTCAGGCGGACATGGTCATGCAGCGGTGTTCTTGTATTTTTGAGGATCGCGATTTTCAGGAAACGGAGTAAAAATACTTTGACAAGGCCGATTCCTCCGTCGACGATCATCACGCCTGCCATCAACAGATATAAAAACGGATGGCGGGACTGCATGGCAAGGATGGCGATGTAGAAGCCAAGTGCTCTCGAACCGGCGTCTCCCATCAGCATGCTGCTCGGCGAGGTGTTGAAATACAGGTACGCGAGAAGCGCTGCCACGAACAGGTAATTGGCTACGGTGAAGCTTCCAAGGACATCGTGGAAAATCATACTGAACGCGAAGATAACCACGCAGGAAAGGCTCGCGCAGAGTCCGTCGACACCGTCGGAACAGTTTGTAACGTTGATCGAAATCCAGATCAGGATGATGCCGAGGATTATGTAGACCACTTTCGGAATGGTAAGGGACATGCTTCCGAAGTAGATCGTGGTGGAATTGTAATTCACAAAGGTGATGACGGTCACAATGGAGATGACGAGGTCAATCGCGCCTTTTTTGTAATCGCTCCACGGGGTTTCGGATGCATCATCGAGGTAGCCGCTCAGCATGATGCAGACGAGCAGGATCGCGTAGATCACATACTCGGCGCCAAGAGGCAGGAACAGAACGCTTCCGATCAGGAAACAGATGACGATCACAAGGCCGACGCCGCGCAGTTTTCCGCGGGAGAGGCCGCCGTTTACGGCAAATTCTCTGCCGTGATCGCTCGGCAGAAAGGAAAATGGATGCTTTAACGCCAGAAAGGTCAGCAGAAAGGTGACCACGATTCCCAGCATGGCGATCTGGCCGGGATTTAAAAAATTACTCCATACTTGATACATACGTTTTCTTCCTTCACTTTTCTTTAGATTGAGTTTGCACGAAGCCGTATGTGACGTGGCTTTGTGTTCATTTATTATAACAACTTCATACAAAAATTGCTATACCCAATTCGGGGGTTTCGTGATAAGATAGTGATACACTAAGTTGAACAAAAAAGGAGTTTTTTATGCCACGCAAAGATCATCTGCCGCGCCAGACACGCCAGGAACACATCACGCTGCAGCCGAACCGCAGCATCGAATTTCGTGTAACCGACGATTTCGGCAGTTTTTCGCCGCCGCACTGGCACGACGCGCTGGAAATTATTTATATTCTGGAGGGTTCCTCCATTGTCACGCTCTCGGACCGCACAAAGACCGTCCTTCCGGGTCAATTTCTGCTGATCAATTCCGGGCGTATCCACACGGCGCGCTGTCCGTCCACGGGAAACCGCTCGATTCTGATGCAGATTCCGGATGCGTTCCTTGCGAACTATCTGCCTGATCCGTCACAGCTCTGGTTCTCGATTGACTACGACAGTACGAATCCGGAAGTGCAGAAAAATATCAGCCAGCTCCGGCGTCTTCTGCTTTCGATGATGCAGCTTCATGACGAAATGCCCGACGGCTATCTGCTGACGTTCCAGCGGGAGCTTTTTACGTTTCTCGATCTGCTCTACACGAAATTTTCCGAGAAGAGCCCGCTTGCGCACCACCCGATGAGCTCCCGGACGCAGACACGGCTCGATACGATTCTGACGTACACGCAGGAAAATTACCAGCGGCCGATTACGCTGAAGGAGGCTGCCGATGTTGTCTCGCTGCAGCCGGAATATTTCTGCCGGTTCTTCCGCCAGAACATGGAAACGACGTATCTGGAATACTTGAATTCCTACCGTCTTTCCCGCATCTACCGCGACCTGATCGCCACGGATCTGCCGGTCGGCACGCTCGCGGAAAAGCATGGTTTTACAAACGATAAGCTATTTCACCGCCTCTTCCGCGAGCGGTTTCACACGACGCCGCTGCAGCTTCGGAAGGCAGCACGCGAGAAAGGATCCTGATAGCTTTCGCTGTTTTAATATCTTTGAGAATGGGAGTTTAACACGATGACAAAAGAAAAACTGGCGCTTGCCGTCATTGAACGTTTGAAACAAGAATATCCTGACGCCGACTGTACGCTTGACTATGACCAGGCGTGGAAGCTGCTCGTCAGTGTCCGCCTGGCCGCACAGTGCACCGATGCGCGGGTCAATGTTGTGGTGGAGGATCTCTACGCAAAGTATCCTGATATCGATGCGCTGGCAAACGCGACACCGGAGGAAATCGAGGAAATTGTGCGGCCGTGCGGTCTTGGAAAGAGCAAGGCACGCGACATCAACGCCTGCATGCGCATGCTGCGCGACGAGTACCACAGCCAGGTGCCGGATGACTTTAACGCACTTTTGAAGCTCCCGGGCGTGGGACGGAAAAGTGCGAACCTGATTATGGGCGATGTATTCAAAAAGCCTGCGATTGTGACGGATACGCACTGCATCCGACTGTGCAACCGCATCGGGCTCGTGCATGACTGCAAGGATCCGAAGAAGGTGGAGATGGCACTCTGGAAAATTGTGCCGCCGGAAGAAGGAAGCTCGCTCTGCCACCGGTTTGTGGAGCACGGACGCGAGGTCTGTACTGCGCGGACGACACCGCACTGTGAACGGTGTGTGCTCGCGGATATCTGTGAGAAGAACGGCGTAGAAAAATAGCATTTTTCTATGCGTTTCCATGCGAAAAAGGCTTTTGCATACCGGACAGATTTTTCTGATTCTGTCCCGGCTGCAAAAGCCTTTTTGTTTCTATTTTTTATACGACCGAAAGAAGTCCGTCAGCGCTTTCAGCGTTTTCCCGAGCACCTGCACTTCCTCTTCTCCGAGTTCCGCCATCACGGCATCCGTCATCTGCTCGTGGAATTTTGCGTGATGATGGAATGCCTGCCGTCCCTTTCCGGTCAGGTGGATGTAGACGATCCGGCGGTCCTTCTCGCTGCGCTCCCGCTCGGTGTAGCCTTTTTTCACCAGACTGTTCATCGACGTTGTCAGCGATCCGACCGTGATGTCGAGCTTTGCCGCGATCGATGACATATTGCCGCCCTCCAGGCCGACGGCTTCTATGATGTGCATATCGTTGTTCGTCAGATCCTTGAAATCCTCGGTGATGATCGCCTCTTCTTCCAGTTTTTGTATCTCGTGAAACAGATGGACCAGTGTCTCATTGATGATTTCTCTGTTATCCACTCCTCTTCCCCTTTCCGTCTGTTCTGTCCCTTCTGAACAGGGTTCCGCTCTTTCTGTCTGTATTGTATCAAAAAAGTTCCAGACAAACAATACCAAAAACTGCCTGGGAAACGGCGGATCGCTCCGTGCCGTTTCCTAGGCAGTTCTGTTATGTTTGATTCAATTACATCTGCCCTTTTTTCTTTAACCGTGTAAAACAGATCATGAAAAAGCAGATGCCGTATACGGTTGTGATCGGGGTGGACATGCCGACGAAGGTCAGGTTCGTATTCGGCAGGTGTGAGAAGAACAGCGCCAGCGGAATACGGATCAGGCAGGCGGAGGTGATTCCCTGGATCATAACCGGGATGCTGATGCCGCGGCCGTTGAAGTATCCGATGCTGCTGAACAGCACACAGGTCAGAATACATTCCGGTGCGAAACCGCGCAGGTAAGCGGCGCTCTGCTCGATAACGGCCGGATCGCTCGTGAAGATTCTGGAGATGACACTTCCACCGAAGAAACCGATGCAGAAAATCACAACTCCAAGAGAGCAGCCCGTTGCGATTGCGGTGAGGAAGCCCTTCCACGCGCGGTCTTTCTTTCCGGCTCCGGTGTTCTGTGCCACGAATGCTGACACAGACTGCATCACAGAGGACGGGATCAGCATGATGAATGAGGTCAGCTTCTGCGCCACACCGTATCCGGCGGACGGCATAAGGCCCATGCCGTTGATGATCGAGTTGATCACAAGGAAGGAAATCTGTACGGTCGTCTCCTGCAGCGCGATCGGCACACCGACGTTCAGGACTTTCTTCAGCTCGTCATGGTCGATGCGGCAGTCTTCTTTTTTGAATTCAATCGGCAGATTGCCTTTTTTCAACACACCCATGGAGGCGATGACAGAAATCAGCTGCGCCAGAACCGTCGCAAGCGCTGCTCCCGCAACGTCCAGTTTCAGCACACCGACGAAGAACAGATCTCCGGCAATATTGGCTGCGCAGGCGATGCCGACGAATAAAAGCGGCAGATTTGCATTACCGATTCCGCGAAGCACGCTGCTGATGACGTTGTACGCGATGATGATCAGAATACCGCCGGAACAGATCCGCAGGTAGAGGACGGTTTTGTCAAAAGACTCCGCCGGGACCTGTAAAATATTGGCGATCGGGCCTGCGAACAGCTCCAGAATCACCGTCATGACGACACCGATGATGGCGAACAGAACAATCGAGGTTCCCACGGTTTTGCCGGCCTTATCCGGCTTGCCCTCGCCGATGTGCTGGCCGATCATAACGGTCGAACCCATCGCAAGGCTGGTGATGATAAGTGTTACCATCTGCATGAAGTTGCTTCCGGTTCCGACAGCGGAAATACTCGACGCATCGCCGAACCAGCCGACCACGAGAAGGTCGACCGCACCGTAAGCCGCCTGCAGAATCAGCGCGCCGAGCACCGGCAGCGCAAAGCGGATCAGGGACTGGAAAATCGGTCCCTCTACAAACGATATTTCTTTCTTATTTTCTTTTGCCATTGTTTTTCACTCCTTTTATTCCCGGCATCGTTTCCTGCATCCGTGTGATTGCATACACAAATTCGTCCACCACCGCGTCGTCCAGATCTGGCAGGCGGGATGCCCATTCCCCGTGAAAGTGCGTCACGCGGAGTTCCACAAACTCTTTTCCCTCTTCGGTCAGTGTCAGGTTGATCACGCGCTTATCTTTTTCATCCGCCTGTTTCACGAGAAGATTTCTCTCCTCCAGTTCCTGCACCAGCTTGGTGATGCTCGGCAGCGTTGTGTTCATATAGCTGCTGATGTCGCTGACGCGGCAGAAGCCCTGCTTTTTCTGAATCTCATTCACCGCATCCAGCACATGCACCTGCCGCGGCTTCATACCGTCCGGCAGGTCCGGGAGCTTCTCGATCAGACGCTTTGCATCAAAACACGCATCCAGGAACTGCTTTAATTTTTCCTGTGTCATGGAAAAGGTTCCTTTCTGTTTAAAAATTAGTTATCTTTAGTAATTACTTTTGATAAGTATAGCAGGAAATGAAAAAATGTCAAGAGGGAACTGATGCTAAAAAAGAGCTGATTGAAAGTTCTGGCAATGCCAGATTCTTTCATCAGCTCTTTTCCATATCCATTTGTCACTGTTCAATGAGCTGCATTTCGGTGCCCCCCGCCGGATTTTATGCTTCTGATCGTCTTTTCCAGTACCTTCATCTCAACCGGTTTTGAAACATGGGCATTCATACCGGCTGCCAGAGAATGCTGGATATCCTCAGAAAACGCATTGGCGGTCATAGCAATGATTGGAATTGTCTTTGCCAGTTCATGGGAGCTTCTTCGGATTGCTTTTGTTGCCTCATAACCATTCATAACCGGCATCTGTACATCCATCAGGATCATGTCATAATCCCCCGGAGCAGACTGCTCAAATGCCTCTAAGACCCTTTTACCATTTTCACAGATTGTACACTCTGCACCCTCAATCTTTAACAATTCCATCAGGATTTCTGCATTCAGCTCATTGTCCTCTGCACACAGAAACCTCATTTCTTTCAGGACATTGCCAGCCGGTTCATCCTTTTCTGCCTGTTCTGCTGAAGAAACAAATCTATCTTCTGCTATTCTCAGATCTATAAGAACCTCAAAGCAGCTTCCCTGGCCCAGTTCACTCTCCACATCAATGGTGCCTCCCATTGCTTCAACCAGATTTTTAGTAATAGCCATTCCAAGACCAGTTCCCTGTATCTTATTCGTCATAGAACTTTCAGCACGAGTAAAAGCATCAAAAATTGTATCTTTGAAATCTGCCGACATTCCCATGCCATTATCGCTGACTAAGAAACGGTACTTTGCGTAGACAGATGATTTTGTCTCACATTCTTCTACCAGAAACTGAATTTTTCCACCTTCCTGCGTGTACTTCACTGCATTAGAAACCAAGTTGCTGAAAATCTGCATCAGATGAACCTGATCTCCGTTCACCCACTCGTGCCGGATGTTTTCTTTTATGATTGTAAGAGTCTGATTTTTTTCGTCTATCTGTGAATGGAATATGGTATTGAGTTCTGTAATAAAATCCAAGATGGAAAAATCGGTATACTTAAAAACTGTTTTTCCTGCCTCAATTTTGCTCATATCCAGAACATTATTAATAATTCCTAACAGATGCTGTGATGAAATGTCTATTTTATCTGCATACTCTATTACTTTCGCTTTATTACCGGCATCATGTCTGATCAATGATGTCATGCCGATAATTGCATTCATTGGTGTACGAATATCATGTGACATATTGGACAGGAAATCCGTTTTCGCCTTATTTGCATTTTCAGCGGTCTGCAAGGCTTCCGTTGTAATGTCCTTTGCTTTTTTCAGTTTTTTATTGGACTCCTCCATATCCTTCATTGCCTGCGTCTGAATCTCATTATTTCTTTTTTCGTATTCAGCTTTTTGCTCAGCAAGACTGCGTCTGGAAATACTGTAGAATAATCCGGCAAAAAGCAAAAGTATAAAACCTGCCATGAGTATTGTTTCAAACACTATTGTTTTCTGATAATCTCTTAGTACATTATCTACAACACTTTTTTCTACAATACAAATCAGCATGGTGTTATTATTTTCTATCGGACAGTATCCCAGATAGTAAGGTTTGTCACTTTCCACAAGTTCTACCCCCTGTTCTCTGCCATCCAGCTTTTTTTGAAGAGAATCAGCCTCTTCCTCAGTGATAGCCTGATCTCCTTTTAAATGCTTTAACAAGAAATAGTTCCTGAAAAATTTATCTTCTTTCTGATTTGTATAAGTAATATTTCCGTCGTTATCCAGCATAAACAGATACGCATTCCCGTTATAGCTTTTCACACTTAACATGGAATCTAATTTTGAATGATCATACAAGGTTCCAATTGCCGTATAAGTTTCCCCCTTAATCGTATATTCCTGACATGGAATTGCAACCAGATAACCATCTTTTTTCTTCTGGTTGTAATCAAGAGAAACCAATTTTCCAATATTATATCCGTTCCTCAAATCCAACAAAAGTTTACTTGGCATGTCAACCCGAAGTTTTGTTCCATCAGTGGTTATTGCCTTTCCATTTTCCTGGAGAAATATAAGTGTACTTTCAGATTCTTTCTGCCATGCCTCAAAGAACTTCTTGTTTCTATCCAGTTCAATAGATCTCACTCCCTCTTGAGTAAGAAAATCCTCAAGCATATGCAGCCGACTGTAGTATCCATTCACCTGCAGATCATAGGTCTGCTGTATCTGTTCAACAACTGCTCCCATACTGCTTTTCCCGTTTTCTGCGATATAGCTGTTCATCCTGTTCAAAAGGAGCTTTACAAAAATTAAGTTTAAAAAGATAAGAATTAAAAAGAACAATGGTACTATCATCTTTTTTCTTTTTGTTTTCGCCTGTTCTGTTCCCACTTTTATTTTTCAACCTCTATATAATCTTCCGGTGCTGACGGCTGCTGTCCGTTTTCCATTGCTGCGGTCCATGCACTTGATAATGTTGTGTCCTTAATCTGCTCGATCTCACATCCCGGATTTATTTTTTTCAAAACAGACATTGTGGTGTCTGTAAGAAGAATAGAGTACTCCTTTTCTTTGTCGATTTTTTTCTTATTTACTTCTATGTCCTTTAATGAGAATCCATTTTCCTCCTGCCTGACGATTATTTTCATACCGGATGCAATTGGTAATTCATATTTATTGGTTATATGGAATTTCTCATCAGAATCAGCAAGATATTTCTCCGCAAGTTCATAAATCTCTTTGCCATTGATTTTTGCCAGGTATAATGGTGTATCTAAACTCTTTGCTGTCATCAGACCAACCCGGCTGCAGGTACACTCCCCTTTGTAAATGGAGGAAGTAAAATAATAATATGGTGCCAAAGCCAGCTGAGCATCCTTTTCTTCTCTAATCGTAGTTAAAATAGAAGATGCCGCATCACGACCGTTTTTATCATTTAGCGAAATGGAATATTCATTTTCAAAATTAACTGTGGTTTCTTCTTTTGAATCCTTACTGTTCATTGTGCTGCGAAAAGCATCATAAGCCTGTGTTTCATCCATTTCCCCTGACAATAATCCGTGAACAGCCTCAAGACTGGCATAAAATGATTTTTGAGCAGAATATCGGATATAAACAGAATTATTATTAATTTCATCTTCCAGTCCAGGTACATCTTCCATCATGTTTGGAACATCTACATTTAATGAAATTACACCCTTTCCATCTGCGATCAATGTTTGTCCTTCTTTTGAAATCATACACTCCAGGACATCGAATGCCAGGTCCAGTTTTTCCTGATCTTTTTCCAGTTCTTTGTTAAATGCAATATTCAGAGAAGGGGTCATATTTATAAAAGCTTCATCCGAAATCTGTGAAAAAAACGGTATACGAGTTAATTCTGCATCCATCTGTTCCTGAAATTCCTGCATAAGTGCCGGATAACCATGAAACATTGCTGCTTTTCCCTCAAGGAACATCTGCGTTGCAGTATTAATATCGACGCTGATATCATCACTTGTAAAATGTGAGTCCTTCAAGAATGTATTGGTTTCTGAAAAAATACGTTTCCATAACGCATCATCAAATGCGATATCCCCTGATGCACTTTCAGCTGAGCTTCTCCATTCGATTCCATCCAGACTCATGAATTCCCTAATTGCACCTGTCTGAATCACCTCATGAGCAGACCAGTCTTCTGCAAGATCCAGGGAATACGGTTTTATACCATTATCATAAAATTGCTGACATGCCTGTGCATATTCCTTATAGTTTTTCGGTATCTTGATTCCATACTGTTCAAACAATGTCTTGTTGGCAATAATCGTCTGCGGTATACCGCAGATAGGAAGCCACTGAATCTCATTTTTTGAATTTTTATAATATTGCAATGCATAGGAGTAATACCTGGAAACCACGTCATAAGAAGCAAAATCCATTAGATATGGCTCTAGATCCTGTGCATCTTTTCCAGAAAATCGACGTACGGTTATGATATCCGGCAGTTCACCATGTTCCTCAAAATAGCTATATAAATCGGTATCATTGTTACCGGTAATAAACTCAATATCCTGATCTGGAAACTGCTCATGGATATAGGGTACAATATTTTTCATTAAACGATTTTCCCACAGATACACGGTAAGGTGATCGTCATTTTTAGATACTGCTTTTTGAGATTGTCCACAGCCAGACAAAACAGTAATTGTTAAAAGCACACCTGGCAGTAATGCTATCAGACATTGTTTTGCCTTTTTCATCCTCGTATTTTCCTCATTCTTTCCTGATAAAATCATTAATTCAATAATTGGGAAACAATTACAGCCAGTTTTCCAGAACATCATTCAGCTTATTCATATCCAGCGGTTTCGCGATATGTCCATTCATGCCTGTATTTTTTGCCAGCTGTACATCTTCTGCAAAAGCATTTGCTGTCATGGCAACAATCGGTAGTTTTCCCTGTTCACCCGGAAGGCTCCTGATTGCTGCGGTTGCCTCATAACCATTCATGACAGGCATTTGGATATCCATAAAAATAAGGTCATACAAGCCTTTCGGAGAAGCTTCTACTTTTTCAACTGCAATTTTTCCATTTTCTGCCGTTTCCACTTCCGCCCCGGTCATCTGCAGAATTTCAACAGCAATTTCTCTGTTTAACTCATTATCCTCGACCAGCAGAATTCTTTTTCCTGTGTAATCTGCTTCAGACAGCTCATCCAGATAATTTCTTGCTGTTTTTTCTTTTCTGCCAGAAGTAAACTGCCGCAATGTAGCCGCCAAACGGGAACGGAACAGCGGTTTTGCAATAAAAGCATCTACGCCTGCAGCCTTTGCTTCTTCTTCGATCTCGCTGAATTCATAAGATGTCAGTACAATAATGGTAATCTCTTTCCCTATCCGTTTCCGGATCTGTCTGGCTGTTTCAATTCCGTCCATATCCGGCATTTTCCAATCTAAAATAACAGCAAAGTAATCATTTTTTAGCTCATGATGTGCATAACAGCGCTCAACGGCTTCTCTGCCGGAGAGAACCCATTCGCCTGTAATCCCAATCTCCTTCAATGTGGCAACTGTACTTTCACAACATGTCTTATCATCATCCACAACCAGAACAGGTAGATTCATCAGATTTCTGTCCTGTTCTTTTTCTTTTTCCTGAAGTTCCAGATAAATTGTTACTGTAATTTTAGTTCCCTTATGTAAGGTGCTTTCCACTTTAATATTACCATTCATCAGGTTCACAATATTTCTGCTGATTGCCATTCCCAGACCTGTTCCCTGGACTCTGGTTGTCCGATGGTCATCTGCGCGGCTGAAAGGATCAAACATGATTTTCTGGAATTCCGGTGACATACCGATCCCATTATCCTCAATCGTAAATTCATAGCATCCAAGTTCCGAAAATCCGTTTGGCTTTTCCTCTATAGAAAAAGTAATATTCCCGCCATCCGGTGTATACTTAACCGCATTACTCATCAGATTCACAAATACCTGCTGGATTCTCAGGCTGTCACCACAGACACTCTCATGTTCAATGTGATTAATGTGTATATCTAAATTGTGTTTATGTTCATCAATCACCGGTTTTGTGAGTGTTATAAGATTATCCACCAAATCTGGCAGATTGAAATCCTCCTGTGCCAGCGTCATTTTTCCACTTTCAATACGTGCCATATCCAGCACTTCATTAATCAGCCCCAGCAGATGACGGCTTGATTTTGTAATTTTGCTGAGACATTCAATGACTCTGTCCTGGCTCTCAATATTTGCTCCTGCAATTGCTGTCAGGCCGACAATGGCATTCATCGGTGTCCGGATATCGTGTGACATATTGGAAAGGAATTCTGTTTTCGCACGGTTTGCATTTTCTGCAGACCGGTAAGCCTCTTTCAGTGCCTGACGGGATTCAATCTCTGCTTTCTTCTCCTGTGTCACATCCATGGATGCCAGCAATACCTTTTCCAGCTTTCCATTCTTCCATTCCAAAGGAATATAAGAAGCGATCTTATAAGTCTTTTCATCCAGGCTGCAATACTCAAACTTATAAATATCATTTTCACTTTTCAGATTCTTCCGGATATTTTCCGGTGCGATCAGGATGTCCATAGTTTCCAATGGTTCCAGTGTCTTATATTTTTCAAGAACCTGCATCTGAAAATCATGATAGAATCCCAAAGGTTTATATATCATCTGTCCATTCAGGTTATAGAATTCATATCTGTCATTTTCCAGATCACAGACAACAAAGCGGTCAACCAGACGCACAATACTCTGAATTATCTGCTCCATGGAAGCATTATCCGCTGCCATCTGCAGATGCCGTGCGCTCTCTACCTTTGTCTCTGTGATATCACGCAGAAAGATCATGGCATATTCTGAATCCTCTATTTCGCCACGTATGACCACATTGCGGACCCATCGTTCTTCTCCATTCAGAGTGATACGGCACTCTAAAGCCAATTCGGTTTCCAGACCCTTCAGCCTTTCTGCAATATAACCACGGTCGTAAAAAGAGGATACCGCCTTCTTATCTGTCTCCACAACATAGGAATCCACAAAATGACGGATCAGTTCATCCCATGTATGACTCTGTTCAAAGACTGTCATCAGGGACGGTTCAACCTTAAAGGTATCAAAAGTATTCGCTTCCAGATTTACATAATACTCACACAGGTCTGCTTTCGTAAAAGCCCGGTGGAAAGCAGCAGATTTTTGTGCCTGCATGGCCTCTTTTTTTTCCGCATCAATATTAATAAAAATCCCGGCAATCCTGCTGGCAGAACCATCCAGACGGCGTATTACTTCTGCCGATGCCCGAAACCACTGGTATTGATTATCCTTCATTCTCATACGATACTCTACCTGGTATTTTATCTGGTTCGTCTTATCCTTAATTGCCGCCTGAAGCTGCACCATTACTCTTTCTTTATCCTGTGGATGCAGAAGATCTGACCAGGATTCCAGTTTATTCGGAAAGTCCAGAGTGTCATGATAGCCAAGCATTTTTCGGAATTCATGACTCCAGTTTGCATTCACAATCTCACTGTTTTCGTCACAGTCAAAATACCAGAAGCCGGAACAGATAGCCTCATTGAGCAGTGTCAAATTTACATGATCCCAGTTGACCTGTACGGACATAACCCAGATCTGTCTGCCCGCCTCATCTGTCGCATCCTCTTTACAAAGCCGTACATTTTTCACTGTACCGTCTGCTGTAAGGATCTGTGCTTCCCCTGTTCCGTGAAGCTGCAAAAAACGGTCTCGCTCCAGTCTATCTTCCTCGTCATAAAAGAAGTTTCTCAATGAGCCTTTTGTCTGTTCCATGAAAGTATCGAATGTATATCCTGTACTATGCAACAGCAGATTATTCACAGACAAAATAGACAGGTTTTGGTCATAAGATCCTGTCATTATACCTACCCCGCCATTATTTTCCAGTGTTTTCTGTACGGCCTGTGACATAGCCTGTGTCTGTCCCGTTACAGCCTCACCTAAAGAATATATTTTGTCTTCATACTTTTCCATTTTATAAAAATCCTCTCTCTGTTTTATACTTCATTATCCTGCTTTTATCTGTATACAGAGAACCTGTCCCTGCCAGTTTTACATTTACGTTATAATATCCTACAAAACGTGAAAAACAGGTATACGGATTTGAGAAGTTGCAGCCGCTACACACAATATTCACACAAAATTCTCTTTATGTTTTCAATTTTTATAGGCTTTGCCAAGTGAGCATTCATTCCTGCTGCCAGACACTTACTCCGATCGTTCCTGCTGTAAAACGGTATCTGAGGCTTTTTTTATTTATCTGATTTTTTTCTGTTTCCATGGAACTTCTGAACGCTCACCTCCTGGTATCATTACAAATATACATAAAAACTCATTTTTATATTACCATGAAATTTTTTACTTTGCAATGCACATACCTTTTCAGACGCTGCTTTTCTTGTTTCCTTTTTCAGAAAATTGCAACCAAAGGGGCGCACCTGAAAATTTCTTTTCAAATGCGCCCCTTCGCTTTCTTTTTTTCTGTCAGATCAATCCGTAATGCTCCATCGCCTTTGCCACGCCGTCCCGCTCGACGGTATCGGTTACATACTCTGTGTACGGATCCAGAATCTCATCATGTTTTCCAAGCGCAATGGTGTGTGCGCCGCACCGGAACATGGTAAGGTCGTTGCTGCTGTCGCCAAATACGTATGCATCTTCTTTCTCCAGCTGAAACTGTTTCAGCGCATAGTCCACAGCTGTTCCTTTGCTGCAGCCGTGCGGAACGATTTCGTATACACCGCCGCGGCGATCCATGATATCAAACTCCTGCTCAAATTCACGGTACATACGTTCTATATCAGACTGTGCATCGGTTACGATACAAAATTTATCGTAAATGATTCCTTTTGTCTCCGCTGTCTCCGCGAGTCCGATTCCGACAGCAGCGAAATAGGCACGGGTCTGCTCGACCTCCCGAAAACGGGATACCTCCGACGAAAAATAAACATTATCCGTTCCCTCCAGAATCATGCCGATCCTGCACGCCTTTAAAATAACCGGGATTTCCTCACAGCGCTTTTTCGGAATCGTCTGATGCATCAGAATTTCGCCGTCCCGGCGCAGATAGGTCCCGCAGCCGCACAGAAATCCGGAAAACGGAAGCTTTTTCAGCTCCTCGGGCAGCTCCGACCAGGTGCGGCCGGTATTAATAAACGTAAGATTTCCTTTTTCCGCTGTCTTTTTCAATGCATCGAGCGCGCTCTGCGGAATTTCTTTTGTAATCTCACTCAGTAACGTTCCATCAATATCAAAAAATAATGCTTTCACAAAAATTTCCTCCTCGTGTACTGTTTCCTGTTCTCTTTCTGACATACGAAAAAATGCCGAAGCTCTTGATTGTCAAGGCTTTCGGCATTTTCATTCCAGTCGAAGCGACGGGATTCGAACCCACGACCTCTGCGTCCCGAACGCAGCGCTCTACCAAACTGAGCCACGCTTCGATTTTATTTGTTTTCTGAACTCTCGTCCGTCAACAATAGCTATTATATATGATGTCTATAGGAATGTCAACACCTTTTTTGAAATTTTTTTAATTTTTTTTATTATTGCTTCAAAAGGTACATTTCACACGGGTTTGCGGCCTTTTTGGTGTTCTTTTAGAATGACAGTTTCTGAGAAAGTCAAAAAAAGAGATATGCCGGAAGTTCTGTTCCGGCATATCTCTTATCTTTGTTTCTCAGCTCAGCTGATATACATCTGCATACTGCACGCCGAAGCTCAGCGCCTCGGAATGGCTGCTGCAGAAGATGTCTACGTGGCCGTAAGCGGTTCCGCGGTCTTCTACCGTGTAAACCTGGCCGTTGATCATCAGTTTCGTTCCGAATGGTACACCGCCCATGGCAATCGTTCTGCCGGCGGTCGGTGTGGTTCCGCTCGCGGTGGATCCGCCGGACCACTGTCCGGTACAGATGGAACAGGAGCAATAGCCTGTCAGTTTAAATCTTCCAAGGTATGTTCCGCTGGAGGAGCTGCTGGAAGTATCTGACGCGGATGGACTCCCCGTTGTCGTGGAGGATGCGCTGCTGTCCGAAGAACTGCTTCCGGAGCTGCTGCTTGTATCGGTATCTGCTTTCGCTGCGGCATTTGCTGCTTCTGCGGCTGCGACTCTTGCGGCCTCGGCTGCCTGTTTTCTGGCGGCCTCTGCCTCAGCTTCTGCGGCAGCCTGCTGTGCGGCGGCTGCTTCCTCTTCTGCTTTCTTCTGCGCTGCAATCTCCTCTTCTTTCGCCTGACGGATCAGGTCGTTGATTGCATCTGCTTTGCTGTTGATTTCATCTACCAGTGCACTCTCGCTGGATTTTGCATCGTCCAGCTCTGCGGAGTAGGTACGGAGTTCCTGATAAGCTGCTGCGTACAGCTCCTGAATGGCTTCCTGCTGATCGCTGCTCTGCTGCTGCAGTTCTACGATCGCTGCCTGCTCTTCCTGCACCTGTGTTTCTTTTTCTTTTACCTGGTCTACCGTGTCCTCATACTCCTGCATAAGATCGCGGTCGAAATCGGAAATTTTCTGTATGTATTCTGCCCGGCTGATCAGCTCTGAAATGCTTTTGGAAGAAAAGAGCATTGCCATGTATCCGTTTCCGGAGGAATTTTCATACATATACTGGATACGGAGCTTCATCGCCTCGTACTGCTCTTCTTCTTTTGCTTTTGCATCTTCCAGATCTGCCTGAATCTGTACCAGTTCGTTCTGCTTCGCATCATACTGATCCTGAAGCTCCTGCAGACGGTTCTGCAGATCGTCCAGCTGCTGGTTCAGTTCGGAAAGATATTCTTCTGATTGTCCCTTTTTGGAATTGAGTTCGTCAATCCTGCTCTGTATGCTGTCAAGCTGAGACTGTGCGGCAGCCTGTTCTGCCTGAGCATTTGAAATTTTCTCCTTTGTACTGGCACCATAGCATGGCAGAACGGTTGCTGCCGTAAGCACTGTGGCCAAAACCAGGCTGAATAATTTCTTTTTTTTCATGTCGTACACCTCATACTTATTACGTTCTGTTGCTGATTGTCACTCCAAGTTACTGCGGAAAATGGGCCTTTTTTCCCGCCGTACTTTGCCATTATAACACAAGTATGTCTGAAATGAAAGTCTTTTTTAATTTCTGTTAATAACTTTGTAATATTTCGACGTTTTTCCTGCAAAAACTGGCATGATTTTTCTACTTTCTCCATCCAACAGGGTACTTATTTTTCAAGGTTCCATTGACCAGTTTGCCCCATCCAAGGCCGAATCCATCGACGCAGACCAGCTTCCAGCCCGACGGCGATGCGGTCTCTCCCGGCTCTACGGAAATTGTCTCACCGTGAAGATATTTTTCGGTACGCTCGTCATCTGCCTTTAAATTCATGTAATCTTTGAACTTGTCCGCGGAGAGTGTCACGGCAAACGGCTGTGACGGCTCGAAACGGTCTTTTTTCAGTTCACCGAGATACAGACCGTTCCGCAGGAAATGAAGATTCCGCACGCCATCCGGCAGGGACGGGGAATGGTATACTTTTCCGGCGCGGACTTCCAGTTCCTCCACCGGGATCGGTGCTGTCATCCGGGACAGGAAATCGGAAAGGATCTGTTTTTCTGCTTTCGACGGACCCGGTGCTTCCGTTCCACGGTCTTTTTTCCGGTTTTTCTGTTTTTTGTTTTTCTTTTCGATCGGTTTTTCTTCTGTCTCATAAGGAATGGCTTCGCCTTTTTTGCGGAACAGGGCAAGGTAATGGCCCTCGCCGTTCATTTTATGCGGCCAGATGCGCACGGTCTTTTCGATCTCCGGATCGCCGTTTCCCCAGACTGGATTGCCTTTTGAAAAACCTTCGTAGCCTTCCATCTCGATCAGTTCCATTTCCGGGAAGTTTTCCAGAAGGAAAGAAACGGTTCCCTCGTCCTCCTGCGGGGCGAAGGTACACGTCGAATACATCATGAGGCCGCCCGGACGCAGCATTTTGACAGCATTCGAGGTGATCTCGCGCTGCAGATCCGCAAAGAAATCCGGCCGCTCCGGGGTCCAGGTGCCGATGACTGCCTCATCTTTCCGGAACATGCCCTCGCCGGAGCACGGTGCATCCACGAGGATTTTATCGAAGAAGCCCGGGAAGACGTCTGCAAGGCCTGCCGGTGTCTCATTGGTGACAAGCACGTTTTCACTTCCGAACAGCTCCAGATTGCGCAGCAGTGCTTTGGCGCGGGCGTTGCTGATGTCATTGGCGACAAGAAGGCCGGTTCCTTTCAGGCGCGCATTCAGCTCGGTTGCCTTGCCGCCCGGTGCGGCGCAGAGATCGAGCACACGCTCACCCGGTTCGATCGGGAGGCGGGACGCCGGGGTCATGGCGCTTGGCTCCTGCAGATAGAAGACGCCTGCCGCATACAGCGGAGACTGGCCCATGCGCATGCCGTCCGGCACGAAATAGCCGTTTGGAATCCACGGAATTTTCTTCCACGTTCCCGGAACAAGCGGCGGGAAATCTTCGGTCCGGCATTTTTTTGTATTTACACGCAAGCCTGCTGTGCGGGGTGCGTCGTAGGAAGTTAAAAATGCATCAAATTCATCGCCCAGCATGTCCTGCATGCGGGTCAGAAATTCCTGTGGTAACTGCGCCATGTATTGTCTCTCCTTTTTATTTTGCTTTGTTGTGCATCGGTCCCTTTTCGTGAACTGGCGATGCTTTTTCTGTCTTTGTTTCTTTTGTTTTGCATCTATTTCATAATTTCTCACAGAAAAAGAGACAGCTTTTTCGATTTTTCAATCTTTTTGCTGTCTCTTTTTTGCATAGCGGAGAAGAAGGGATTTGAACCCTTGCGCCGTTTCCGACCTACTGGTGTTCGAAGCCAGACCCTTCAGCCTCTTGGGTACTTCTCCGTATTTTGTCAAATACATCATATATTATAGTGCTTTTTTCGGGATTCGTCAATGATTTTTTCGATGGTTTCCGATGGAAATACGGGGATTGTATTTTTTACGGAAATATTCGAAAGTGCAACTTACTCAAACAAATAATCTTCCTCAGGCAGCATCCCATCCCGATGCTGCCTCTTCTTTTATTCTTTCCCTTCTTCCGCCCTCTTCCTCTCTTCTTTTTTCTTCTTTTTCACCACCCGCAGTCTCCGGAAAAACGCACTCAGCATCTCCGAGCACTCTTCTTTCAGCACGCCGCGCTCGACCTTCACCTGATGGTTAAACTCGTGCATTTCCAGCATATTTAAGATCGATCCCGCGCAGCCCGCCTTCGGGTTCATGCTGCCGATGACGACTTCGCTGACTCTCGCCTGTACGATCGCACCGGCGCACATCTGGCACGGTTCCAGGGTGACATACAACGTACACCCCTCCAGCCGCCAGTCGCCGAGCTTTTTGCTTGCTTTCCGGATCGCATTCAGTTCCGCGTGGGACAGCGTGTTTTTATCCGTATTTCTGCGGTTATAGCCCCGCGCAATCACCTTTCCCTCATACACAATCACACAGCCGATCGGCACTTCCATCAGCTTTTCTGCTTTCTTCGCCTGCGTAATCGCCTGGCGCATGAAGCGTTCCCGTTCTTTCCGGTGCGCTTTTTCCTCCGGCGTTTCCAGCTTTGTTTCTTCTTCCATTGTGCACTTCCTTTCTTCTCTGCGTATATTTTCTGTCCTTCCCGCATATCGTGAACTGTAGCGCAGTATCTTTTTCTACTCTTTTTACTTCTATGCAGGAGGTTTTTATGTCTGATTACCGGCGTTTCATTGCCTATCTATACGAATACCCGAACAACCGCAAGGGCGGATGCTGCGGCTTTGTCCGCGTGGAGTCGCAGAACGGCTTCTGCCGCATGGACTTCCAGATCAAATCGCCGTCTCTTCCGCCGGAGACCTCGGTCACGGTCTACGGTTTTATCCGCCGGTCAGGGCGGATGTACGGCATTCCGCTCGGAAATCTCCTTGCGGGGCGCTCTTCTACGAGTGGAAAACTCTTCACGCACTCCGATGCCATTGGGCAGACGGATGTCACGCTCGACGAGCTTGGCGGTCTGATCCTGCTCTGCCGCCAGACCGGCGTCATCGCCACCCAGTGGGACGATCTTCCGATTCAGCCGGAGTTTTTCGCTCCCACGCTCCCGCAGGAGCCCAAAGCATCCGCAGACAATGGTGCCAGACCGACCGAAGAGAAAACTGCCGAAACACCCGAACCTCTGGATCCCGCCGTACCTGCGCAGTCCCTGCCATCATCAGACGCTTCCAAAGCACAGTTCGATGAACTTTCCACAGAATTCAGCAGCAATTCCGAACTTTATCCACAAAATTCCAGCCCGGAATCCACCGTCTCCACAGAATCCACATCAACTGACACGGTAAACACCGTTCCTGCAGACCGGATCACGCAATCATCCGCCAACACACTCCATCCCGCATCCGCGGAATCTGTGAAAACCGCAGAAAGCTATCCCTCTGCCAACCCGGAACCGCCGCAGCCCATCCCGGATTCTGCCGCCCAGCCGCTACATATGACTTCCGCCGATTTTCCCGCCGCAGCAGCCGTGCCGCCGTCCCGCGCTGCTCTCTATCTCCAGCTTCAGGACCAGTTCCCGGAGTTCCACCCGTTCCCAGATGATGATCTGACCGACTGCCTGCGCCTCTCACTCGACGATCTTCCACAGCTCCGCGCCGTCGGTCTTTCGGTGGATGCGAACCGCTTCGTCCTCCATGGCTCCTCGTCCTATCGCCATCTGCTCCTCGCCCGGAACCGCGACCAGCAGGAACTCTGGTATTTCGGCGTCCCCGGCGTCTACACGCCGAATGAGCAGTTCATGGCAAGCCTCTTCGGCTTTTTCCACTTCAGGCAGGCGATGCGCCCCTCCGAGCTCGCGCCCGATGCCCGCTTCGGCTACTGGTACCGCACGCTTTAAAGCGTTTTTTAATCCACGCCGCGGATCTCCACCGTCTCAATCTTTCCGCGCAGGATCTCGCAGAACCGCTCGAGCTGCTCCCTCGCATACCCCGAGAACCTCGGATCAATCACATAATCCGATTCCCGGTAATTCTGCAGGAAGTACCGTTTTGCCCCGGAAAGCCACTTTCCGATCGCTTCGATCTCTTCCCTTCCATGCAGCTCCTTGCAGAGCGTTGTCCGGAACTCATAGTCCACCACGCCGCTCTTTAAAAACTCGACCGACTCATTGATCCGCATCACATCGATCTTTTTCACGCCCGCCGTCTCGCCGTACCGGGACGGCGCGTTTTTGATGTCCATGGCGACGTAGTCGATTTTCTTCTCTTCCACCAGCTTTTTCAAAATCTCCGGCCGGTATCCATTCGTATCGAGCTTCACAAGATATCCCAGTTCCTTAATTTTCGTCACGAACTGCTCCAGATCCGGATCCAGCGTCGGCTCACCGCCCGTCATGCAGACGCCGTCCAGCACGCCGCGCCGCTTTTCGAGCACTGCAAAAATCTCCTCCTCCGGAATCACCGGCTCCCATTCGGGATGCTGCACGAGATTTCCGTTCTGGCAGAACGGGCAGCGGAAATTACATCCGCCCGAAAACAATGTGCACGCCACCTTGCCCGGGTAATCCAGCAGCGTCAGCTTTTGAAATCCATGTATGACCATATGCTATCCTCTCTGACCGCAGGACTCCGAACTTTCGTCCGCCCTGCAACAGAAAAAGCGGAACCATAATGTCCGCTTTTTCCATTTATCTTCTATTGGTAATTATTTGCCGTAACGCTCTGCCTGGGAACGGATCAGGTCCAGATCATCAAAATAGTTGATTTTCATGGCTGCTTTGACATCCGCCAGTGTCTGAGCGGCAACTTTTTCTGCCTCTTCGCTGCCTTTTTTCAGCATCTCGTAGATCGCCGGAATGTCTTTTTCCAGCTCTTTTCTGCGATTGCGGATCGGCTCTAAGGTCTCCTGCAGTACATTGTTCAGGAACTTCTTCACTTTGACATCGCCAAGGCCGCCTCTCTGGTAATGTGCTTTCAGCTCGTCGAGATTTGCGTAATCCGGCAGATAGCGCTCGAAGTGCTCCGGCTGGCAGAATGCATCGAGATAAGTAAATACGGTATTTCCCTCGATCTTGCCCGGGTCGGTGATCTTGATGTGATCCGGGTCGGTGTACATGCTCATGACTTTTTTCTTGATCTCATCCGGCTCCTCGGACAGGTAAATGCAGTTTCCAAGTGATTTACTCATCTTCGCTTTTCCGTCGATACCCGGCAGACGTCTGCAGGAATCATTCTCCGGCAGCATAATCTTCGGCTGCACAAGTGCCTCGCCATAAACCGTATTGAATTTGTGGACGATCTCCTGTGTCTGCTCGATCATCGGCATCTGATCCTCTCCAACCGGAACGGTCGTTGCCTTGAATGCAGTGATATCGGCTGCCTGGCTGATCGGGTAGGTGAAGAATCCAACCGGGATGCTCGCCTCAAAGTTTCTCATCTGGATCTCCGATTTTACGGTTGGGTTTCTCTGCAGTCTGGAAACCGTAACGAGATTCATATAATAGAAAGAAAGCTCACACAGTTCCGGAATCTGAGACTGGATAAAGATGGTGCTCTTTTCCGGATCAAGTCCGCAGGAAAGGTAATCCAGTGCTACCTCCAGAATGTTCTGGCGCACCTTCTCCGGGTTGTCCGCATTGTCGGTCAGCGCCTGTGCGTCTGCAATCATGATGTAAATTTTATCGAATTCACCGGAGTTCTGCAGCTCTACGCGGCGGCGCAGTGAACCAACGTAATGTCCTACATGCAGCTTGCCGGTCGGTCTGTCACCGGTCAGTATAATTTTTCCCATTTTTCTTCCTGCCTTCCTGATACGTAATCTTCGCAGTCCGCTTCTGTATGAAAAATTTCATGAAAATTCTCATAACTGCGGACCTTCTACATACCCTCTATAATACCGTCTTTTTACAAACACTGTCAATGGTCTTTTCCGGTAAAATCCCTCAAAATATCTATTATGAGACAAATCGTTCAACAGCCACGTACAGCCTTCCCTTTTTCGTCTGATTCTGCACGCCAACATAGCGGAATTTTCCCATATGGCGCACGGTCACGAGATCGTCCTCTTTTAATGACGCGCTCGGCGACGTCACCAGTTTTCCATTAATAAACACCTGGCCGCCCTCGATCAGCGGCACCATTTTGCTCCGCGAACTGTTGAACGCCAGCGACAGCACCGCATCGAGCCGCACGGAAGCGACGGAGCCTTCTTTCCGCTCGGTTTTCGGCTCCGTCAGCTCCTCCGGCAGTCCCGCCTCGACTTCACAGTACACGCTCGTATGGCGCACTTTTTTCAGCTCCGCACAGATGTAGTCCGCCATATCCGCCATACAGATCAGATACGCCTGGTTTCCATCGATCAGAATGTCTCCCAGCTTATACCGCTCAACGCCGAGATTCATCAGTGATCCTAAGAAATCACGGTGTGACAGCGCATCCGCAAATTTTTCATTCAGCGGGCTGATGCGCACGACTGCGATCGGAAGCATCGACGCATCACCGTCCTCTGCATAGGATGGCAGAAACAGCGCCGCTTTCCGCTCTGCCGCCTCGTATCCGCCGGACAGCACGTAACGCACGCCCGGGATTTTATTTACCGTACGGTAGAACAGATCCTGCTCCGCCAGCGTCAGAAACTCCGTGTGTGACGGAACATCCCTGTGATAACACTGCTCTGCCAGATCCTGAATCCGTCCGACCAGCACTTCTTCCTCATTCATGGTAATCCCCCTTTGATACACCGCGGGCTGCCCCTGTTTTCTTTCGGGCAGCCCACGTATCACACTTTATTTATCCAGCAGCATCGACAGCCCGATCCGCTTCTTCGCCAGATCAAGGCTGATGACCTTCACTTCCACGATATCGCCGACGCTCACAGCCTCCAGCGGATGCTTGATGAAGCGTTTCGTCATCTGGGAAATGTGGACGAGTCCGTCCTGATGCACGCCGATATCGACGAATGCACCGAAGTCAATGACGTTGCGCACGGTTCCCTTTAAGATCATGCCGACCTTCAGGTCCTTCATATCGAGCACGTCGGTGCGCAGGATCGGGCGCGGCATCTCGTCACGCGGGTCACGGCCAGGCTTCTGCAGCTCTTTGATGATATCGCGCAGCGTAATCTCGCCGACACCGATCTCCTCTGCCATCTTCTTGTAATCTTTGATGAAGAACGCCGTCGGTCCCTCGCTGATCTGCTCTGTCTTCATATTTAACTTTGCAAACAGCTTCTCGACTGCCTCGTAGCTCTCCGGATGAACGCTTGTGCCGTCCAGCGGATTTTTGCCGCCGGTGATGCGCATAAAACCCGCGCACTGCTCAAACGCCTTCGGTCCGAGTTTTGCCACTTTCAGGAGCTCTTTTCTGCTCTCGAAACGGCCGTTCTCCTCGCGGTATGCCACGATGTTTTTTGCTATCACCTTGCTGACACCGGAAATGTATTCCAGCAGCGACGCGGATGCCGTGTTCAGATCGACACCGACTTTATTCACGCAGTCCTCAACGACACCGCCGAGCGCCTCGCCGAGCTTCTTCTGGTTCATATCGTGCTGATACTGGCCGACGCCGATCGATTTCGGATCAATTTTGACGAGCTCTGCCAGCGGATCCTGCACACGGCGTGCGATGGAAGCGGCGCTTCGCTGTCCGACATCAAAGTTCGGGAATTCCTCGGTTGCCAGCTTGCTTGCGGAGTAAACGGACGCTCCCGCCTCGTTTGTGATCACATACGCAACCTTCTCCGGGATCTCTTTTAAGATCTCGACGATGATCTGCTCGGACTCACGGCTTGCAGTTCCGTTTCCGACAGAAATCAGGGTGACGCCGTATTTGTGGATCAGATCTTTTACGGTCGCTTTTGCTGCTGCAATCTTCTTCTCGTTCGTCGGCGCGGTCGGATAAACCACGGTGGTGTCGAGCACTTTTCCGGTCGCATCGACAACGGCCAGCTTGCATCCCGTACGGAACGCCGGGTCCCATCCAAGGACAACCTGGCCTGCAATCGGCGGCTGCATCAGAAGCTGCTCAAGATTCTTTCCAAAGACCTTGATCGCACCATCCTCTGCCTTTTCGGTGAGCTGGTTTCTGACCTCACGCTCGATGGCCGGAGCGATCAGACGGTTGTAGGCATCCTCGATGGTCGCCTGCAGAACCGGCTTTGTCTGCGGATTCTCTTTGGTGATGATTTTTTTCTCGAGATAACGCAGGATTTCTTCCGTCGGCGCCTCAATTTTGACGTTCAGGAATTTTTCTTTCTCACCGCGGTTCAGTGCCAGCACACGGTGTCCGGCAATTTTCGATACCGGCTCGGAAAACTCATAGTAATTCTCGTAAACGGACTCTGCTTTCTCATCCTTTGCTGTCGAGACGATCAGGCCCTTCGCCTCGGTTCTGCGGCGGATCTCCATACGGTAATCGGCCTCATCGGAAATGCTCTCGGCGATGATGTCGCAGGCACCAGCAATGGCGTCTTTTGCCGTTTTGACTTCCTTTTCTTCTGAAACAAAAGCCTCTGCCTCTTTTTCGAGCGACTCTTTTGTCATCTGCAGAAGAATGATATTCGCCAGCGGCTCCAGTCCTTTTTCTTTTGCGATCGTCGCACGCGTCCGGCGTTTCGGACGGTACGGGCGGTATAAATCCTCTACGACCACGAGAGTTGCGGCCTCTTCGATGGATTTTTTCAGTTCTGCGGTCAGCTTGCCCTGCTCCTCGATGCTCGCAAGGACAACGGCCTTGCGGTCATTTAAACTGCGCAGGTACATCAGACGATCGTACAGATTTCGCAGTATCTCATCGTTTAAGGAACCTGTTGCTTCTTTTCGATATCGTGAAATAAAAGGGATCGTGTTTCCCTCGTCAATCAGTTTCACTGCAGCTTCTACCTGCCACGGTTTGACGTTCAGCTCGGCTGCCAATACCTGATTCATATCCATAGGTAAATTCCTCCTGTTGTCTCTTCCAAAACACGCTGTTCCTTCTCTGTTTTTCCCGCATAAAAAGCGGGACCCTTGGCGGAACAGCCACTCTATTACCTTATCAATAGGTCTTGTTTTTGTCAACCTTACATGATAAAATCTTTACTATAGCTTTTTTGACAGACTGCGTGTGAAACCGCGCTTTTTTGCAGAAGAAAGGACATTTTATGACACCAGAAAATTACGATCCAAACACCAATGAGTCCGGAGATTCCTATCAGTCCTCCCATCCGTACGGCGTGCCTGAGGGCCAGCGTCCCGGACCGTATCAGCATTACCAGCAGCAGCCTCCCGTACAGCCGCCGCGCAGGACGGGTTCGCAGGCCCTTGCGGCCGCTTCGATGGTCATGGCGATCTGCTCCTTTTTGTTCATGCTCAACATGGGTTCCCTGTTTTTCGGCTCGCTCGGCGTGATCTTCGCCCTTTTAAGCCGCGGCGCAGGACGCATGAGCGGCACGGCAAAAGCCGGTCTGGCGGGCTGTACCATCGGCATAATTGTCGGTATCTGCATGTATGCTTTCCTGCTTTTCAACATGGTCAGCGGCGGCAGCACCAACCTGCTTGAGCGGTATTACAATCAGTACATGCAGGAATACCAGATGACACCGGATAACGGAACAACCACCGACGGAAATACCATCTAGGTACCAGAAAGGATTTTTCATGAACGGACAAAAACAGAAATTTTCAGAACTGAAAAAGCAGGCCCGTGAGGCCATGGCAGGCCGATGCGGCACGCTGGTGGGCGCAACCGCGATCAACCTGTTTCTCACCTTCTCCTGCTCCCTCATCCCGACGCTGATTTTTTCAGGCACAACGCTGTACGATATCATTTTCCTGAATCTGACGCTGTTCCTGTTTTCCCTGCTCCTCAGCCTCTTTCAGGCGGGCTACTTAAAGATCTGCCTCTCAACGCTGCGCGGGGAACCGATTTCCGTCGGTGATATGCTCTACGCTTTCTATCACCACCCGGACCAGTACGTGCTGATGTTCCTTATCATCAACGGCATCAGCTCCGTGATCGCCCTGATTTCCAGCATTCCGGGCTTCCAGTATCTTTCCTCCCCGAGTGCGGAACTGACGCTTGGAACAGCACTTTCCATCGAAGCCGAGCTTTCTTCTCTGATGAACGTTTACGTTTACAAGCTGATCGGCTCTCTCGTTTCCACGCTGGTGCTGGTTCCGTTTTCCCTTTCCACCTTTGTGATGAACGACGCTCCCGGCATCGGCCCGATCCAGGCGATCCGTCAGAGCTTTGCGATGATGAAGAAGAACTTTTTCCGCTACATTCTGCTTCTCTTAAGTTTCTTAGGGCTTGAGATTCTCGCATCCTGTTCCTGTGCCATCGGCTTTTTGTGGGTAATGCCCTATATGCAGATCACGATGGCTGCGTTCTATCAGGAACGGAAAGATGTCCTGTATCCGGCATCGGAACCGGTGGGATATGATACGGATTCCTTTGGATCCGGCACAGATCTTTAAAAATAAATTTTAAGATAACTAAAAAGACGTTTCACACCCCTTGCTTTACGGCTGTGAAACGTCTTTTTAGTTATGTCTATTTCGAGATCTTAAATTCTCGCGCGGATTCTACTCTGGATTCCGTCGAGTTTCTCTGCTTTTTCTCTGTACTCCTGCTCTGTGATTTCGCCTGTGATGAATGCGAACTCCTCGGACAGACTTGGAACTGCTACGATTTCTGCTTTTCCGAACAGCTCCTCGATCTCACTCTGGCGCTCTGCGGCGTGGCCGGACACGCGGACGAAGAAGCGGCTCTTTACATCATCGATCTGCAGCAGGTCCAGTTTTTCCTCGCTCCAGCTCATCATGATGTTTCTGCCTTTGTTCTTTGCGCAGTCTACGACATCGGCTACAACGGCACTTGCGGTCGGAAGCTTTCCTGCTCCGCTTCCGTAGAACATCGCATCACCCAGTACATTTCCGTGGATGAAGATGGCGTTGAAGACACCGTTTACGCTGTACAGCGGGTTTTTCGCGTCAATCATCACCGGGCTTACCATGGCGTAATACTGATTACCCACCTTGCGGCTTGTTGCGAGCAGTTTGATTGCGGTTCCCATCGAGGTCGCATATTTGATATCCTCTGCGGTGATCTTTGTGATTCCCTCGGTGTAAACCTCTTCGTAATTGACTTCTTTTCCATAGGCAAGAGAAGAAAGAATCGCAATTTTACGGCAGGCATCGTAGCCTTCTACGTCTGCTTCCGGGTTGCGCTCTGCGTAGCCAAGGCGCTGTGCCTCTTTTAACACATCGGCAAAATCGGAACCGTCGCTTGCCATTTTGCTTAAGATGTAGTTTGTCGTACCGTTTAAGATACCCGTTACTTCATCGATCTCATCTGCAGTCAGGGAGGAGTTTAACGGACGGATGATCGGGATACCGCCGCCGCAGCTTGCCTCAAACAGATAGTTTGCGCCGTGCTCTTTTGCAATTGCAAGAAGCTCGGTACCGTGTCTTGCCACCAGCTCTTTGTTGGATGTGCAGACGCTCTTTCCAGCCTCCAGCGCACGTTTTGTGAAGGTGTAAGCCGGCTCAACGCCGCCCATGACCTCGACAACAATATCAACCTCCGGATCGTTTGCGATCACTTCGTAATCATGTACCAGCACTTTTTCCACTGGATCTCCCGGGAAATCTCTTAAATCCAGAACGTATTTGATATTAATCTCGTTCTCTGCTCTCTTGTTGATGCTGTCATGGTTCGTGTTGATGACTTCTACCACGCCGGAACCAACGGTGCCATATCCTAATACTGCAATCTGAATCATCTCTTTTGTCCCTCTCTTGCTTTTTCTTTTTCAGGACTCCTGTCCTAAGATTTTAAAATAATGAACTCCCTGTCTGGACTCAATCTCGTTGATCATCTCCGAGGCGTCTCCCCGGTCTTCCGCGATATCCACGCTGATTGTCAGTGACGCCACGCCGTTTAACGGAATCGTCTGATGAATGGTCAGAATGTTTCCGTGAAACTCGGCGATAATCTTCAGCACATCGGAAAGCAGTCCCGGCTCATCGTCCATCTGCAGAATAAACGTAATCGTTTTTCCTTTTGCATTGTCATGAAAAGGAAGAATATCATCTTTGTATTTATAGAAAGAGCTTCTGCTGATTCCCGCTTTTTCCGTTGCCTGCTGCACGGTAAGCTCCTGCATATCCATCAACCGTTTGGCCTCGATGACCTTCAAAAGGACCTCGGGAACCGCTTTTTCTTTGATTACATAGTACTTTGTTTTTTCTTCTCTCATGGCAATCCTCTACCTTTATACTCTTTCCAGGAAATACATTTGTTTTCACAGGAAAGATCGTACCATATTCCGACACAATACGCAAGGAATTTTTTCGAATCGCTTTTCAGAAGCCAATGCTTCCGCCGCCGTGGCTGTTTCCGCTTGACGAAGTGTGAACGGTGCTTCCACCGCCACCTCCGCCGCCAGAAACGCCTCCGCCGTGGTTGCCATCATCCTTCTGGATTTTGTGCATCGATACATGGCGATCGATCAGTGCATCCCTGCGGTCTCTGATTTTCACGCGCTTCAGATCCGCATAACTCTTTGCACCACGGTTTTTCTTTCGTCGATAGCTTTTCCAAATTCCAAAATAAACAAGAATTCCTGTCGCAGCAGCTGCGATAACAGCAATAAGAGCCTCCGTGCTGTTGATCTTACGGTAATGAATAATGGAACCATCTTCTGTAATCAGATAGTCCGCATCGGAAACGCCTCGGTCGAAGCATTCCTGCGTCATCGTAATCATTTTTGCAAAGGTTCCCGCATAGTCGCCGTCTTTCGCGTAGCCCTGCGCCGCCTGCAGGATATCATCAATTTCCGCATCGGACATGTAATACTGCATAATACCAGATGTCGAAATCACAATCTGGCGCTGTCCCATATCGATGAGGAAGCAGACACCGTTTGGCTCTTTCGGATACTTTTTGTCATAAAAATCATCTGCAATCGCCTGACAGTCCTCGGAACCACTGCTGCGCTCGGTCAGGATGACCATATGGAGCTTTGTATTGCGCTCGAACTCTGTACAGGATCTCTCGAGGTCCTGCTCCTCCTCATCGGAAAGAAGTGATGCATTGTCGTAGACATACTGGGATTCGGCTTTTACAATATTCACAGAAAAAACTCCGCACAGCAGAAGGGCCGCAAAAATTCCGAGCAGATATTGTCCTGCTTTTTTCATTCTTCTCATGCGAAATACCCTCCTATCAGCATCACAATCAGGACCAGAAGAGCACTCACAGCCGACGTCAGAAGGGCTCTCTTCCGCTCATAGGGAAAATCGCCGTTGATCGTTCCGGTCTGGCCGTTCATCGCATAGTAGTAAACCTTCCCGTCCTTTCCCGGATACGTCAGCGTCCAGACGGGAAACAGGACGTAACGCCAGTTCTCCCGCTTTGGAGAAAGCTTCATTTTCTCCTGCTCGAGGGAGAGATACTCGTTCGCCTCGTTCCGCATTGCGCCGCGCGCCATCGTCTCCAGTTCTTTTTTCAGTTCCGGTGCGATCTGCGCCTGTTCGATATCACGTTTTTCCGCCTGAAATCCGGAAAGATAGCCCATAGAAAACGGCTGCATCTCCTCCAGACGATAGGGCTGCACGCATTCGATCAGATCGCGGTCGGCCTTGTTCAGTGCATTGCGCGACAGACCGTCCACGCGGACCTCGCCCTCCCGGCGGACATCGTAGATGCTGGTCTCTTTGTACTCCACATCACCGGTCTGCCAGACTCTCACCTTCCGGCCGCGTGCCATGTAATCCGTCTCAAAGTCTCCGCCGTAAATCCAGTACGGGAAATAGACACCCGTCATCTTCTGTACCTGGTTTTTCTCGAAAAAGTCCTTCGGAATAAAGCGTTTCTTCCGCGCAAATGACAAAAATTTCTCGATTGCCTGCTCCTTGCTGATCTTAAACGGCAACACGAAATCCGGCATATATTCTCCCGAGAGCCGGCCGGAAAGCACCACCGGGTTGTGGCAGTAGAAACAGTATGTCGCTGCCGTCGTCGCATCGGTCACAATCTCGGCGCCGCAGTTCGGACAGGTGTAGACAACTGCTTCGCCCTGCTCTGTTTCCCCTTTTGTTTCCTCCGTACTGCTTTCCTTCTGTGCATCGGATGCTTCCTGTGCACCGGCAGCATCGTCCTCCCCGTTCAGCGCTTCCGCTGCTTTCGGGTTCGCCTTTTCGGCTTCTTCCTGTGTAAACGAGGACAGGCAGTACTCGCATTTATACTTTCCGCTTGCCGGATCGAAGGTCAGATCGCCTCCGCAGTTCGGGCATTTGTATGTAATAACCTCCATATTCTATCCCTCCTTCCCCGGAGCCGCTGTTGTATTGGATGGTTATCTGTTTTCTTTTACTGTCTTGGTTTTCCGCAGTTCGAGCAGAACTTGCCGGTATTCTCCGTTCCGCATGCGCAGACCCATTTTCCTGCCGCTTCCGGTTTCGGGCTGCCGCAGTTCGAACAAAACTTCCCGCTGTTCTCCGTTCCGCACTTGCCGCAGATCCACACCATCGGCTTTGCACTTCCGCAGTTTGAGCAGAAATTGCCGGTGTTCTCCGTTCCGCAGGAGCATTTCCATACGCCTTTTGCGGCTTCCTGCTGTGCCTTGGCTGCCGCCTGCTGCTGCATCTGCTGCTGATTCGAAGCGGACGCCGATGCAAACGAAGAACCGAAGGCATTCATGCCCATCTGAACACCCATAAAGCCGTTCATGGCTCCGTTTGGGTTGGCTGCTGCTTTCTCCATACTGCGTGCCATCGCTCCCTGTACATAGCCCTCACGGATCGATGGATCAGACATCATCGCACCTTCGTTGCGCATCTGGATCAGTTTCTGGGAAGCTTCATCGTAGGAAAGGCTTGCGATTGCCACGGACTGGATCTCCATGCCGCGCATTGCCCGCCAGCTCTCATCCATCGCATCTGCCATGTAGCGGGACAGCTCGGCGCTCTTGGATGCTGCGAACGAAATGCGGATGCCGTCGGCTGCCATCTGATTGATCGAGGACTGCAGGCCCTCTAAAAATTCGTTCATATACTGCTCGTTGATATCCTCGATCTCCACGCGGGATGCGTTTCTCGGCACAGCCTCTGCGTAGAAGCGGAGCGGATCGACGATGCGGATGGAATAGGAACCGTGTGCCCGAAGGAACAGCTCGGCATTGTAGAACTGGTCGAAATAGTTGACCGGATTTCTCGTTCCGAATTTGATTCCCTTGATTTCCTGCAGATTAATATAGAAAATTCTCTGCTCATGCGGGGTCTGGCCGCCGAATTTCAGGCGCTCAAACGTATCTTTTACGGCTGCGTCAAGCGATCCGCTGAACATCGACGGAGACGATGACTGGTCTACGGTAAAGTAGCCCGGCTCTGCGGTGTAATCAATAATCTTTCCGCCGTCCACCAACATCATAAACTGATTGTCATAGACATGGATCACAGAACCGTTTGAAATCGTCTGGCTTCCCTTTTTATTCTGGCCTTTTCTTACCAGAATTCCCTCTGTAAATACCGTATGTTCCCCCATCTCATACGGTTCCACGGTCTCCAGCCACTGATCGGCGAGACTGCCGTGTACTGCATTGACTGCTGCTCTGATAATACCCATACTTTTACCTCCTGTTTGCCTTTGGCTTCAAAACAGAAAGGAGCATTTCCGTCCTCTGTTGGTGAAAATGCTCCTTATTTTACTTGTCACTGTGCTCTGCCCACAGCCGAATTATGCTTCTTCCTCTTTCGCTCCGGTTCCGAGGGCAATCCACTTCAGATATGCGTTGATAAACAGATCAATTCCACCGTCCATGACTGCATCGACGTTTCCGGTCTCTGCGTTGGTACGGTGGTCTTTGACCATGGTGTATGGCTGCATAACGTAAGAACGGATCTGGTTGCCCCAGCCGATCTCGGTTACTTCGCCGCGGATGTCGCTCAGCTTATCTGCCTGCTCCTGGAGTTTCAGCATATACAATTTTGCTTTCAGCATCTGCATTGCCTTGTCCTTGTTCTGGAACTGGGAACGCTCATTCTGGCACGTAACCACGATGCCGGTCGGCATATGCGTGATTCGGATCGCCGATGACGTCTTGTTGATGTGCTGTCCGCCGGCACCGCTGGAACGGTACGTATCGATACGAATATCCTCATCACGAACCTCAACATCGATCTCTTTGTCGATATCCGGCATAACATCGCACGATACGAACGATGTCTGGCGTTTTCCTGCCGCGTTGAACGGAGAAATACGGACGAGACGGTGAACGCCTTTTTCGGATTTCAGATAACCGTAAGCGTTTTCGCCGTTGACCTGGAATGTCACGGACTTCACACCGGCCTCATCACCGTCCAGAAAGTCGAGTTCCTCGATCGTAAAGCCTTTGCGTTCTGCCCATCTGGTGTACATACGGTACAGCATGCCGCACCAGTCGCACGCCTCGGTTCCGCCTGCACCTGCGTTCAGTTTGATGATCGCATTGTCCTTGTCAAATTCGCCGGACAGCAGGGTTTTGATGCGGATGGCATCGAAGGATGCCTTGAACTCTTCCATCATTTCCGCGATTTCCGGAACAACGGAATCGTCATCCTCCTCCTGTCCCATCTCGATCAGAGTTTCCATATCTTCTTTGGCGGATACCAGTTTCTGATACGTATCTCTGTCCTCTTTCATGCTGCTCAGCTGTTTCATCTGCTCCTGCGCTTCTTCGGGGTTGTCCCAGAAATTGGGTTCCTCCATTTTACGCTCTAATTCTTCGATCCTCTGCTCTTTGTTAGCGAGGTCAAAGTGAATCCCTCACTTCCACTAATGGTTTATCGTATGTGCCAAGTTCCATTTTGAACTGGTCTAATTCAACTACCACAAGCTTCACCTGCTTTCTGTTTTATATTTTGTATGACACGCAGCTTCTGGTAGGGAAGCTGCGTGCTTTGTCAAACGGATCGTGCTCATCCGTCTCACTGCTGTTCTGCTTTTATCAAACCGGTTTTCTTCCGCAGCACTGTTTGTACTTCTTGCCGCTTCCGCACGGGCATGGATCGTTTGGATAGATCTTACGCTCTGCGCGCTGTACCGGTTTTCTCGGGCCGGACTCGTCTTTGTTGGTTCCGGTCACTTTGGCTACCTGCTCACGTTCTACTTTCTGCTCAACACGTACATGGAACAGGAGACGGACGGTATCCTGCTGGATGGACTCGAGCATTTCGTTAAACATGTCGTAAGCTGCCATCTTGTACTCAACCTTCGGGTCTCTCTGGCCGTATGCCTGCAGGCCGATACCCTCGCGGAGCTGATCCATATCATCGATATGATCCATCCACTTCTGGTCGATAACCTTCAGAAGAACGACACGCTCAAGCTCACGAATCTGCTCCTCCTCCGGGAATTCTGCTTCTTTCTCCTCGTAGAGTTTAACAGCTTCCTCTTTTAACTGCTGTTTCAGCTCGTTTTTGGAAATCTTCTCTACGCGCTCTTTTGTCACTGCCTTCACCGGCATGATGGAGAGCAGCATCTCATTTAACTCGGTCAGATCCCACTCGGACTGCTCGGTGTTCTCGCCGATGCAGAGATCCACAGTATTGTCGATGGTGTCGGCAATCATCTTGAAGATGGTGTCTCTCATGCTCTCGCCGTCCAGAACGCGGCGTCTCTCTTTGTAGATGATCTCACGCTGCTCGTTATTGACCTGGTCATAGTCGAGCAGGTTTTTACGGATTCCGTAGTTGTTGCCCTCGATCTTCTTCTGCGCTTTTTCGATGGCGGAAGAAAGCATCTTGTGCTCGATCTGCTCATTTTCCGGTACGCCGAGGGATTTGAAAATGCCCATCAGTTTTTCGGAACCGAAGAGTCTCATCAGATCGTCTTCCAGGGAAATGTAGAAACGGGACTCACCCGGGTCTCCCTGACGGCCGGAACGACCGCGGAGCTGATTGTCGATACGGCGGGACTCATGACGCTCGGTGCCGATGATCTTTAAGCCGCCGGCAGCTTTTGCCACATCATCCAGCTTGATATCGGTACCACGGCCGGCCATGTTGGTCGCGATGGTAACGGCTCCTGCCTCACCGGCATGCGCTACGATTTCTGCCTCGAGCTCATGGAACTTCGCATTTAAGACCTGATGCGGAATTCCCTCGCGGCGCAGCATTTTGCTGATCAGCTCGGAAGTCTCAATGGTGATGGTACCAACCAGAACCGGCTGGTTCACGGCATGTGCCTCTTTGACTTCCTCTACGACTGCGTGGAATTTCTCTTTTTTCGTCATGTATACGGCATCGTCCATATCCACACGGATGACCGGGCGGTTGGTCGGGATCTCGATAACGTCCATGCCGTAGATGTCACGGAACTCCTGCTCCTCGGTGAGGGCAGTACCTGTCATGCCGGCTTTTTTCTCGTATTTGTTAAAGAAGTTCTGGAACGTGATGGTTGCCAGAGTCTTGCTCTCTCTTCTTACTTTAACGTGCTCTTTTGCCTCGATTGCCTGATGCAGACCATCGGAATAACGGCGGCCCGGCATGATACGGCCGGTGAACTCATCGACGATCAGAACCTCGTCGTCTTTGACTACGTAGTCCTTGTCGCGGTGCATCAGATAATTGGCACGCAGCGCCAGGATCACGTTGTGCTGGATCTCCAGGTTCTCCGGATCGGAGAGATTCTCGATATGGAAGAAGTTCTCGACTTTCTTCACACCGTCATCGGTCAGGGTAACGAATTTGTCCTTCTCGTTGACGATGAAGTCTCCGGTCTCCTCGATCTCCTCGCCCATGATCGCGGTCATCTTGGTCATCTCGCCGCTTGCCTCGCCGCGCTGCATCTGGTGTGCCAGAATATCTGCGGTCTCGTACAGCTTGGTGGATTTGCTGCTCTGTCCGGAAATAATCAGAGGTGTTCTTGCCTCGTCGATCAGGACGGAGTCGACCTCGTCGATGATACAGTAAGCAAGCTCTCTCTGTACGAGCTGCTCCTTGTAGATCACCATGTTGTCACGCAGGTAATCGAAACCAAGTTCGTTGTTGGTGATGTAGGTGATGTCGCATGCATACTGCTGGCGGCGCTCATCGTTCTTCATATCGTTCAGAACGACACCGACGGTCAAACCGAGGAATCTGTGGACTTTGCCCATCCACTCAGCATCTCGGTTTGCCAGGTAATCATTGACGGTAACAATGTGGACGCCGCGTCCGGTCAGTGCATTCAGGTAAGCCGGAAGGGTGGAAACGAGGGTTTTTCCTTCACCGGTTTTCATCTCGGCGATACGGCCCTGATGGAGGATAATACCACCGATCAGCTGTACGCGGTGGTGTTCCATACCGAGGGAACGTTTTGCTGCCTCGCGGACGGTTGCGAATGCTTCCGGGAGAATGGAATCCAGGGATTCGCCTCCGTTGTAGCGGTCTTTATATTCCTTTGTCTTGGCACGCAGCTCTTCATCGGTCAGCGCCTGCATGGTCGGGCGGAGAGCTTCGATTTTGTCTACAATTGGATAGATTCGTTTCAGCTCGCGCTCACTGTGCGTACCAAAAAGTTTTTCTGTGAATTTCATAGAATGTTTGCTCCTGCTTTCTCTATTAATTGCCATATTAACATATGGTACTATTCTACCACTTCTGGCACAAGATAACAATGAATTTTTCGTAAACATTTGGTGCCGTTCCCCGGTTTTCCGCTGTTTTTACGGCTTTTCCCGGACTTTCCGGCCCTTTCCGCGAAAAAGTCACCCTGTTTCACAGCTTTTCTAAGCTGGAAACAGGGTGACTGTTCATTCTTTATTTACTTTTCAGCACTCCGGCTCGATCAGACCGTAGGTGTTGTTCTTTCTCTTGTAAACGACGTTTACTTCGTCGGTCTCTGCATTGCGGAATACGAAGAAGGTGTGTCCAAGAAGTTCCATCTGTACGCAGGCATCTTCCGGATACATTGGTTTCATGCCGAATTTTTTCGTACGGATGATCTGGATGTCTTCGTCCTCCAGATAGTCATGCTCCAGATATTCTTTCTGGAAGTTTCCTGCTTCCTGCTGTTTGTCGGCAATTTTGTTTTTGTATTTGCGAAGCTGGCGTTCGATGACTTCCTCTACCAGATCGATGGATACGTACATATCGTTGCTTACCTGCTCGGAACGGATGATGTTTCCTTTTACCGGAATGGTAACCTCAATTTTCTGTCTTTCTTTCTCTACACTTAAGGTTACAATGACATTTGTGTCAGGCGTAAAATATTTCTCCAGTTTGCCAAGTTTTTCATTGACCGCGGCTTTTAATCCCTCTGTCACGTCAATATTTTTTCCGCTGATGGTAATTTTCATTATGCCCAACCCCTTTGCTCTCAAATTTTACAGGCTCTTCACTTCCCCTGTAAGTAACTCTAATTATAGCAATAGTTGTCTCTATTTGCAATAGTATTTAGAAAATTCATGAATATTTTAGAGTTTTTTCTGTTACAGTTCACTTGTATCTTATTTTTGACAGATTTCATACTCGCATGAAAATCTGTCGAGAATAAGATACAAAGGGAGCGCCTGGTTATGAGCAAAAAGGAGCTGCGCAGCAGCGGAGAGCGCTGAAAGCGCGGTTTTGCGAATGGCGCGGGTGAACGTCCGTTTCCGCTTACCGGCGGCATACTGCCAGCACGTCTTCAAACTTCATTTTGCCGCCGAACAGATCCAGTGCGCTGCCAATTGTCACATCGACGTGGTTGTTTCCCAGTTTTTTGAGCAGCTCCAGGTCTTCAAAATTTCCCACGCCGCCGGCGTACGTCACCGGAAAATCTTTCATCTTCGCAAGCAGTTCCACCAGCTCCGTCTCAATGCCGGAAGCCTTTCCCTCGACATCCACGGCATGGATCAGGAACTCATCACAGTATTCTGACAGGTGATGCAGCAGTTCCTCTGTCACTTCTTCGTCCGTGAACTTCTGCCAGCGGTCCGTCACGATATAGTATTTTCCGTCCCGCTTCCGGCAGCTTAAATCCAGTGTCAGCCGCTGCTTTCCTACCGTCGTCACCAGCTTGTCCAGATTTTCATAGAACACATGGCCGCCGCGGAACACATACGAAGTCACAATCACATGGCTTGCCCCCGCTGTCAGAAACTCGCACGCATTCTCCGCATCAATGCCGCCTCCCACCTGCAGGCCGCCCGGGTACGTCGAGAGTGCCAGCAATGCCTGGCGCTTCGTCTCCTCGTAAAACTCGGTACCTTTCTTGTTCAGCAGAATCACATGGCCGCCCGTAATACCCTGCTCTTCGTACAGCTGCGCATAATACGACGCATCCTGCTCCGAGACAAAATTCTCGCTCGCCTGATTTCCCTGATCTTTCAGCGATCCCCCGACAATCTGTTTTACTTTTCCGTTATGAATATCAATACATGGTCGAAATCTCATTTTCCCCGTTTCCTTTCTTTTCTCTCCCCTTAAGTTTTCCACATTATATCAAAATCCGACCATTCTGTGTATAAATTCACCAAATTTTCATGGTTCTTTCATAGAAAAGAAAGAAGAACCTGCTTTTTCCACAGATTCTTCTTTCTTTTCCGGCTTGCCGCCGTTCTTTATTTATCGATGTCCTCAAAGGCCTCTTTCACTTTATCCATAAAGCCTTTTTTCTTCTTCGGCTGCTCTGCAGTTTCGCCGTCGGCTGCTTTTGCTTCTGCTGCCGGGCGGTTTCCGCAGGCTTCGTCGAAGGCGCGGAGGGCTTCTTTTGCTTTCTCATTCAGTTTCGTCGGAGTCTGGACTACGAGTGTTACGTAGTGATCACCGCGCACATTGCTGTTGCGAAGGGACGGAACACCTTTTCCCTTCAGACGGATCTTCGTATCGGTCTGGGTTCCCGGTTTTACAGTGTAGAGAACGTCTCCGTCAACGGTGCTGATCTTCACATCACCGCCGAGCGCTGCCTGCGCAAATGTAATCGGTGCGGTAGAGAAGATGTTCATATCCTGTCTCTGGAAGATCGGATGACGGGTTACCTGAACCTCGACAAGCAAATCTCCTCTCGGTCCGCCGTTTACACCCGGCTCGCCTTTTTCACGGATCCGGATGCTCTGTCCATCGTCGATTCCAGCCGGAATGTTGACCTGAATGCGTTTTCTGCTGGATGTATAGCCCGTGCCGTGGCATGCGGTACATTTATCGCGAATGATCTTTCCGGTTCCGTTACAATCCGGACAGGTCGTCACGTTTCTCACAGAACCGAACATGGTCTGCTGTGTGTACGTAATCTGACCAGTTCCGTTACATTTGGAGCATGTCTCCGGTGAAGTTCCTGGTTTTGCGCCGGTTCCGTGGCACGTTGTACAGGTATCCTTCAGGTTGATCTCGAGCTCTTTCTGGCATCCGAAAACAGCTTCCTCAAACGTAATGTGGACAACAGCGCGGAGGTTTGCTCCCTTCATAGGTCCATTGTTTGCTCTTCTTCTGCTTCCGCCGCCACCGAACAGGTCGCCGAAAATATCGCCGAAGATATCACCCATATCTCCGCCGCCAAAGTCGAAGCCGCCGAATCCGCCGGCTCCTGCGCCGCCACCGCCGTTTTCAAATGCAGCGTGGCCAAACTGATCGTACTGACGCCGTTTGTCCGGATCACTCAGCACGCCATAGGCTTCTGTCGCCTCTTTAAATTTTGCCTCGGCCTCTTTGTCGCCCGGGTTCATATCCGGATGGTATTTCTTGGCCAGTTTACGGTATGCTTTTTTTAATGTTGCATCGTCCGCTCCGCGGTCTACGCCGAGGACCTCGTAATAATCTCTTTTTTCTGCCATTTATGTTCACCTTTTCATTTCTGTTCCACAAATTTCATCTTTGCAGAAATGTTTTTCCGCACGCTCCAGTATAGCACTTTTCCGAAAGCAATACCAGCATAAATACAGGGGGCGGAATGTATTTTCCGTCCCCTGCAAACATTCGCCTCACAGGGCTTTTTGCGTTTATTTACTTATTGTTTCAACTCACAGTCGGTATTTTCACGGAGTGTGACATGCCGAAAATTAAACCTCTTTGTAGTCAGCGTCTACGACATCGTCGTCATGGCCGCCTGCTGCTCCTGCATTTCCCATATCCGGGCCTGCACCTGCTGTTCCGGCACCAGCGCCTGCTGCTCCGCCCTGCTGCTCATACAGTTTTGCAAACAGTTTCTGAGCGCTTGTCATCAGTTTTTCCTGAGCTGCTTTCAGATCAGCTACCTGTGCATCGGTCATTTCTTCCGGATTGCATTTTGCAATGAGATCTTTCAGTGCGTTCAGGTCAGCTTCTACTGCTGTTTTGTCGTTTGCATCAAGCTTGTCGCCGACTTCCTCGATTGCTTTCTCGGTCTGGAATACCATGGAGTCTGCATCGTTTCTTGCGTCGATTGCTTCTTTTCGTTTCTTATCCTGAGCCTCGAACTCAGCAGCTTCTTTGACTGCTTTGTCGATCTCGCTGTCGGACATGTTAGAGCCTGCGGTGATGGTGATGTGCTGCTCTTTTCCTGTTCCAAGGTCTTTTGCAGATACATTTACGATACCGTTGGCATCGATATCAAAGGTAACCTCGATCTGCGGAACGCCTCTTCTTGCTGGCGGAATTCCATCCAGACGGAACTGGCCGAGGGATTTGTTGTCTTTCGCGAACTGACGCTCACCCTGTACTACGTTGATATCTACTGCTGTCTGGTTATCTGCTGCTGTTGAGAAGATCTGGCTCTTCTTGGTCGGGATTGTGGTGTTACGCTCGATCAGACGAGTTGCAATACCTCCCATGGTCTCGATGGACAGAGACAGCGGAGTTACATCCAGAAGAAGGATATCGCCTGCGCCGGCGTCTCCTGCAAGTTTACCACCCTGTACGGAAGCACCAAGTGCTACGCACTCATCCGGGTTCAGGCTCTTGCTCGGCTCGTGTCCGGTCAGCTGTCTTACTTTATCCTGTACAGCCGGGATACGGGTAGATCCGCCTACCAGAAGGACTTTGGAAAGCTCGGATGCCTGAAGGCCTGCATCAGAAAGTGCTCTCTGTACCGGCTCTGCGGTTTTCTCTACCAGGTCGTGGGTCAGCTCATCGAATTTAGCCTTTGTCAGGTTCATATCGAGATGTTTCGGGCCATCTGCGGTTGCAGTGATGAACGGCAGGTTGATGTTGGTTGTAGTTGCGCTGGAAAGCTCTTTCTTTGCTTTCTCTGCTGCTTCTCTGATTCTCTGCAGAGCCATTTTATCATTGGAAAGATCTACGCCTTCCTGTTTCTTGAACTCAGCAAGGATATAATCTGTTACTTTCTGGTCGAAGTCATCACCGCCCAGACGGTTGTTTCCTGCTGTGGAAAGAACTTCGATAACGCCGTCACCGATCTCGATGATGGAAACATCGAAAGTACCGCCGCCAAGGTCGTATACCATGATCTTCTGCTCATTTTCGTTGTCCAGTCCGTATGCCAGAGCTGCTGCGGTAGGCTCGTTGATGATACGTTTTACATCAAGACCTGCGATTTTACCGGCATCTTTGGTTGCCTGACGCTGTGCGTCATTGAAGTAAGCCGGAACTGTGATAACTGCTTCTGTTACTTTCTCACCAAGGTAGTTCTCTGCATCACCTTTCAGTTTCTGAAGAATCATAGCGGAGATCTCCTGCGGAGAGTATTTCTTTCCTTCGATGTCTACTTTATAGTCAGTACCCATCTCACGTTTGATAGAACGGATGGTTCTGTCTGCGTTTGTTACAGCCTGACGTTTTGCCGGCTCGCCGACCAGACGGTCACCTGTTTTTGTGAATGCTACGATAGATGGAGTTGTTCTTTCACCCTCTGCGTTTGCGATAACGGTTGGTTTTCCACCTTCCATAACGGCTACACAGCTGTTTGTTGTTCCTAAGTCAATACCAATAATTTTGCCCATTGTTGTTTCCTCCTCAATGAATTATGCTAAAAAATGGTTTAATTTCTATTTATTTATCTTCAAGGCTTAATTAGCCACCTTGACCATACTGTGACGGACTACGGAGCCTTTGTACATGTAGCCCTTCAGGAACTCTTCTACGACGATGTTCTCGCCGGCTTCCTCATCCTCCACATGCATCACTGCGTTGTGCAGGTTCGGATCGAATTCCTTTCCAACGGCCTCGATCACGGTTACACCGAGTTCATCGAGTGCTGTGGTAAACTGTTTGTATACTTTATTCATGCCGTCTGCGAACGGATCTTCCTCCGGGTTTTCCACCGTTGCAAGTCCGCGCTCGAAGCTGTCAACAACCGGAAGAATCTTCTCGATGATGTCTTTTGCTCCAATGGCATACATATTTGCTTTTTCTTTTTCGGTGCGTTTGCGGAAGTTATCGAACTCTGCCATCTGACGGGTCAGGCGGTCAGTCAGCTCTTCGATTTTCTCATCTTTTTTATCTTTTTTCTTTTTGAAGAACTTTCGTTCTTTGCCATCCTCAGCAGTTTCTTCTGCAGCTTCCGCTTCTTTTGCCTCTGCTGCTTTCTTTGCTTCTTCCTGCTCCGCAGCCGGTTCGGTTTCCGGCAGATCGGTCTCTGCTCCGGTTTCTTTTTCCATCTCGCGTGTAGGTTCTTCCATGGTTTCCTCTTTCTTTCTATTTTCTTCGCTCACTGATCATTCCACCTTTCTACTCACCTGTGTCCGGCTTTTTGAAGACGGCGTCCAGTTGAACTTTTAATGTTTTCAGGTTATCTACCACATTTTCGTAATCCATCCGCTTTGGTCCCACGATACCGATTGTTCCGCGCATACCGTTTCCCATATCGTATGTGGTGGTGACCACGCTGCAGTCCCGTAAGGGTTCCATCGAAGATTCATTTCCGATGTATACCTGAATACCGGTATTTTCCTCTCCGTCCTGCTCCTCGGCAGCTCCTTTGATCATATCGACCAGTTTCTGCCGTTCCTCGAATGTGGAGATCAGCTGGCTGGCTTTGCTGCTGTCGGAAAGCTCAGGGTACTTGAAAATGTTGGTTGCGCCGCTGGTGTACACCGGCACATCTTCTTCGCTGACTGCGATGGCTTCCGCTACGGTATCGACCACTTTGCTGATGATGCCGGAGTGGATGCCTGCCTGCTCTTTCATCTTCTTGATCATGCCAAGATTGATTTCTTCAATGGTCAGGCCATTGAGCTGTGTGTTCAGAAGCAGGTTCAGCTTTAATATCTGTTCATCGTTGATGGTCTCGTCTAGGTCGATCATCTGGTTTTTCACCAGGTTGCCTTCTACGACGATGACGGCCAGGAGCTGCTCTTCATTGACTTTTGAGAGCTGGATGAATTTCACTTTATTTCTGTGATATTCCGGTCCTGTAATCAACGTTGCATAGTTGGTAGATGAAGCGAGGACTTTGACAACCTGCTGCAGAACTTTTTCCATTCGGTCTGTTTTTTCAATGACCATGTTTTTGATGTCTGCAACTTCCTGTTCTTTTTCCCGCATCAGCTCATCTACATAGAGGCGGTAGCCTTTATCGGAAGGAATGCGTCCTGCGGAAGTGTGGGGCTGTAAGATGTAACCCATCTCTTCCAGATCGGACATTTCATTCCGGATTGTGGCGGAGCTTAAATTCAAATCCGTGTATTTGGAAATCGTTCTTGAGCCGACCGGCTCGCCCGTTTCCAGATACGTCTGGATGATCGCTTTTAATATTTTTCTTTTTCTTTCATCCAATTCTGTATCCACTAAGATAAGCTCCTTCCTGTTGTATAGTCCTGTTAGCACTCGTTTCAGTGGAGTGCTAACATCTATGCTCTTAAGATAGCACTCTGCCTTTTGTTTGTCAACACCTTTTCCCGGTTTTTCTATGAAGAAATTGTGAAAAAAGTATAAACCGTTTTCTTTCTGAAAAGGAATCTGACTTTTCTTTTTTATTGCATTCTACTGTTTCAAAGGCGCTATAGCCGTATGGTAGGATTCTGCCATTTCGATACGACCATTTAGTAGCATTTTCTCAGAGGTGATGAATCATGAAATATCAGAGACTGGAGGATCTGCGCACGGACCGCGATCTGACGATCCGCCAGGTTGCCGACTATCTCGGCTGCAACCGCGATGTTTATACCCGATATGAAAAAGGCGTCCGGCAGCTGCCGATCTCCATTGCCATCCGTCTGGCGGAGCTGTATCAGGTCAGTCTGGATTATCTGGTCGGCATCAGCGATGAGAAGCGGCCGTATGGATCCTGACTTTCCGATGTCTCCGCCGCAGCAAAAGCAGGAGGACAGTTTTTCTTTTCCCTGTCCTCCCTGTTTTGCTTTTTCGTTTACAGATTCTGCAGATATTCCATCATCCGCGTTTCGCTGAGTTTCCATCCGTCCGGCTCCCCGCAGAGATACAGCGTAAAATGCCCGCACGGGACTCCGTTTTCCAGGTGGATGCCGGTATACAGTTCTACAATGAGGAGTTCTTCTGCTTTTTCTTCATATATATTAGTGATCTGATAGATGCGCTCTCCCTTTTCGTCCACCGGCCATTCTTTCTTCAGCACATCCCTCAGACGGCTCTCCTGCCCCTGCGCTTCGCATTCTTCCTCCCGGCTGATCATTTTTTCAAACGCTTCCGGCGTCTCCATCCGTTCCACTATATTCTGGACAAAATCTTCTATTTCTATTCTTTCTGCTTTTCCCATTCGTTCCCCCATTTCTGCCGTACATATTTTTCTGTTTTCTGCACAGGCTGTCTTCACCCGCCGTTTCTCTCTCCCGCCCCATTCTCCAATTTGCGACCATATGATCTGATTTAACTTTGTCCATCCAACCGTTTGGTAGTATGGGTTTGAATCTGAAAGGATGGTACAACGTATGAAATACCAGAGAATTGAAGATATGCGGATCGATCAGGATCTCACCATCAAAGAGATTTCTGCCCTGCTCGAATGCAACCGCGACGTCTATTCCCGCTACGAAAAAGGAATCCGCGACATCCCGATCGACTATGTGATCCGGCTTGCACGGTTCTATGACTGCTCGGTCGACTATCTGCTGAGTGTCTCCAGTAAAAAGAGAAAATTCGGCGATTAATTTTTTTATTGTTGTCTTTTTTATTTTTGTGTTTTTCGTTTTGATACGACCATTTGGTCGTATTTTATATTATAATGGTATTCTTATTTTGCGTCAATTCTGAACAATAAGGAATCAAAATCGGACGCAAAAAAGCGTGTCGGAAAGTTTTCTGTCGCTTTTCCGGCACGCTTTTTTTCATGCTCTTTTCTTCTTTTTTATTCTTCCATGTCATCCAGGCTCTTCTTCAGTGTGATCATTTTGTCACGCAGCTCGGCGGCCATTTCGAAGTTGAGTTCGGCAGCAGCGGCTTTCATCTGTTTCTGTACCTGGCCGATCAGTTTTTCCAGTTCTTCGCGGCTCATGGACTCCGGGTCTTTTTCCATCTTTTCTTCTGTCTTTGCCACTTCTTTCGAAATGCTGATGAGATCGCGGACGGCTTTTTTGATGGTGGTCGGAGTGATGCCGTGTTCTTTGTTGTAGGCTTCCTGCAGGGCACGGCGGCGCTTCGTCTCGTCGATCGCGAGGCGCATGGAATCGGTCATCACATCGGCGTACATGATAACATGGCCCTCGCTGTTTCGCGCGGCACGGCCGATGGTCTGGATCAGGGAGGTTTCGGAACGCAGGAAACCTTCTTTATCGGCATCCAGGATCGCCACGAGTGTGATTTCCGGGATGTCGAGACCCTCACGCAGAAGGTTGATGCCGACGAGCACATCGAAGACATCGAGACGCATATCACGGATGATCTCGGTCCGTTCCAGGGTGTCGATATCGGAGTGCAGGTAGCGCACGCGGATGCCGGCCTCTTTCATATAGTCGGTCAGATCCTCTGCCATACGCTTCGTCAGCGTCGTCACGAGAACTTTGTTGTGTTTTTCAGTTTCTTTCTTTACTTCCGAAATCAGATCGTCGATCTGTCCCTCCACCGGGCGCACCTCGACATCCGGGTCGAGAAGGCCGGTCGGGCGGATGATCTGTTCGGCGCGCAGCAGCTCGTGGTCTGCCTCGTAGTCGCCCGGCGTGGCAGATACGAAGAGGATCTGATCGATCCGGTCCTCGAACTCGCCGAAGTTCAACGGGCGGTTGTCTTTTGCGGACGGCAGACGGAATCCATAGTCCACCAGCGTCGATTTCCGCGACTGGTCGCCGGCATACATGCTGCGGATCTGCGGAACAGTCTTATGCGACTCATCCACGATGATGAGGAAATCATCTCCGAAATAATCCATCAGTGTGTAGGGCGGCTCGCCTGGCTTTAATCCGGAGAGGTAACGCGAATAGTTTTCGATGCCGGAACAGATGCCGGTTTCTTTGAGCATCTCAATATCGAAATTGGTCCGCTCCTCGATGCGCTGGGCCTCGATCAGTTTTCCCTCGTGCTTGAAGAACTTCACCTGCTCTTCCATATCCTTTTCAATCTCGCCTGTTGCTTTCAGGATCGTGTCCATCGGCACAACATAGTGGGAGGCAGGAAAGATTGCGATGTGGTTCAGTTCACATAAGATTTCACCCGTCAGCGTATCGATCTGCACCAGACGGTCAATCTCATCCCCGAAGAACTCGACGCGCACCGCCTTGTCCGTCTCCTCCGCCGGAAAAATCTCCAATACATCACCGCGCACGCGGAACGTACCGCGATGGAAATCCATATCATTCCGGTCATACTGAATATCAATCAACTGCCGGATCACATCGTCCCGGTCCTTTTCCATTCCCGGGCGGAGCGAAATAATCATCTCCATGTAGTCCTTCGGGCTTCCGATTCCATAGATACACGAAACACTGGAAACCACAATGACATCGTTCCGCTCACTCAGTGCAGAAGTCGCGGAAAGCCGCAGCTTATCAATCTCATCGTTCCGCGCAGAGTCCTTCGCAATATACGTATCCGAAGACGGCACGTAAGCCTCCGGCTGGTAGTAGTCGTAGTAGGAGACAAAATATTCTACTGCATTCTCAGGGAAGAATTCCTTAAACTCACCGTACAGCTGTGCTGCAAGTGTTTTATTGTGCGCTATGATCAAGGTTGGCTTATTTAACTGTGCAATAACATTTGCCATGGTAAAGGTCTTGCCGGAACCTGTAACGCCCAGCAAAGTCTCGCATTGATTGCCTTCTTGAAAGCCTTTGACCAGTTTTTCGATTGCCTGGGGCTGGTCGCCTGTAGGCTGGTATTCGGAGTGTAATTTGAATATTTGTTGTGAATTCTGCAAAAAAGCACCTCCTGGTTTTTATATCAAAAAAGTTCGTCTATCAGTCAGAAATTCGTCGAAGCACATTCTCTGATTTTAGCCGAATATGCCTCTCGACGAATTCTGTTCACCACCCGATATTTTATAGACTGATAAAAAGTAGTAAAACTAACGTGGACGAATTAACACTCAAATGTAAGAGATATTATATCATGGAAATTTAAAATTGTATATATGATGCGAACATTAGTTCTTCAAAAATTCATTTACATTTATCATTGTATCCAGAACAATTTCCGTATCCAGCTCCTTCTTTTCCGGTAATACTTCTTCCATATAAGAAAGCAATTCCGGCGGAATCTCCTCAGCTATAATATTTCCATTGTGGTATGGGGAGCATCGTAAACGGTAGAATACGAGCACCTTGACAAATAGCAGACCGCTTTTGCGGT